>CASFKR010000056.1 GCA_949295265.1 uncultured Verrucomicrobiota bacterium
ATTAGCCCAATCGTTACTCGTCAGCAATCCTGTAATCGGAACAACCGATTTCCGTCCACATCACTCATTTCATTCGGTGTCCATGCAAATGAACAATAGGAAACGGTCTCTGAATGCTACGGTGTCTTTTCTATTTGACAAACTGCGTCCCGGATTTTTGAGCCACACGGAGGAAGGTTGTGAAACTCAGCCTCGCGATGAGTTAAGATAATTGAGCCACACGGAGGGGTGGAGCCCCCTTCTGAAGTCTCCACGAACGTTCCGACCAAGGTGTCAAATAAGGACTTTTTCTCGGCGGCAGAGCCGCCTGAACGAAGTCAGCGCAACCATGAACTTTCGGGTGAAAAAGTATGGGCGGACTATTCACGAGTATCTAGTCTTGAAAAGCGGCTACAGGAGCCATCTTTCAAGAAATCTGGATCAATTATCCCGAAAAAACCGGGATAAGCCTGAAGCGAGGCGGAGTCGCGCGAGGGGGAGGCACTGCGGGAGAGAAGGGAGAAAAGGGGGAGTGAGCGCAGCACTCCCAGTAGCCCCAGTAGCCCCAGTAGCCTCAGTAGCCCCATCTGCCCCATCAAAAGGCACGTCCGTGCCCCCAGATAGTAGCAGAGCCAGCGCGGCGAAGAGCGCGGGGAATCAGGGAGCGGGACGGGGAGAAACGTCCGGTCGGGTGAGATTTTTCATCCACCGGAAACGGTTGATTTTCACGAAGGCGACAAAACACTTGGTCACCTGGTCGGAAAGCAAAATAGCATAGACCATCCAGTCGGGCGCATGAAAAATCCGCTGCGCCAGCAGGGCTCCGGGCAGAATCCAGCAGAAAAACCAGAAGGAGTCGTTTTTGAAGACAAAAGACGTGTCCCCACCCGCTTTGACAAGCCCCATGAGACTCGGCGCCTGATAGCAGCGGCCAACCGAGCAGACGGTCAGAACCCAATAGAACGCCGGAGCCATCGCCAACGTCTCCGGCTGCAGATTGTAGCATCCCAGAATCACATCGCGTCCCAACAGGAGAAGAAGCCCGGTCACAAGACCAAACCCGAGAAAGAGGACCTGCAGCGTGCGCGCCTGCGCTTTCACGAGGTCGAACGCATTGCGACCGATGGCCTTGCCCACCAGCAGCGAAGCCGCCATCGCAAAGCCGAGCGGCCCCATCCAGACGAGCCCGTCGATGGCATCCGCCACGCCGGCAATGGCGACGGACCGCGCGTCCATGTGGCCGATGACCACGCCGCGCGTCAGCTGATTCATCGCCCAGACGCACTGACCCAGCATCAGCGGTGTTCCATACCGGATCAGATCCCGCAACAGCACGGGATTCCAGCGCAGGAAATCCCGGAGCCGAAAGCCGAGAACCCGGTCGTATTTCAAGGCATACCAGGCGACAAATCCCGTTTCGACGATGCGCGAGAGCACGGTGGCCAGTGCCGCACCGGGCACGCCCAACGCCGGGAAACCCCAATGGCCGTAAATGAGGAGCCAGTTGAGCAGCAGGTTGGCGCACAGCGCCAGCGCGGAGTTGATCATCCCGACGCGCACCACCTCGACGCCCCGCAACATCGTCAGCAGCCCCTGATTGAGCGTCATCAGCAAAAAGGCCGGAGCGACCATCCGGATATACGAGGCTCCGCACGCAATAATCTCCGGATCCGATGTGAGAAAGCCGGTAATGGCGCGCGGACAGAACAGCGCCAGCAGCGTGGCGAGGAGTCCCAGCACGCACAAAATCCGGGCCGCCATGGAGCCGATGTCACGAATCGGCTCCAGCCGCCGCATGCCCCAATATTGCGCCGTCAGAATCACGATGGTCGACGTAATGCCGAACATGAAGTTGGAAAGCACCACCGTGTAGACAACGCCGACATACAACCCGCCGATGGCCGTTTCGCCCAGCCGTCCCACCATCAGCGAGTCGGCCAGCGTCACGCCATACATCAGGAAATTTTGCGCACAAAGCGGCAATGCCAGTGCCAGCAACGACCGGTAAAAGGATTTGTCCTGTACGAAAAACATAGCTTAAACCAGCGGCAGTCGGCCGCCTGTGATACGGGCGGGGCGGCAAAGCGGCCCTCTCTGCCGATCGGCCTTATCCGGCGGCTCAGGGCGGCTCAGGGTGGCGGCCGCCCGTGGAGAGCCGTTACGGGCAGAGCGGGGCGGACGGTGCGGAGTCAGTCGAGGGAAAGGTCGCCATAGATTTTGAGGACACCGTTATCGCGGTCGACGGAGAGATCGCGGCCGGGAAAAACCTCCTTGAGCCCCTTGCGGAGCATGTCGGCGGCCTCCTCTTCGACGGCGGCGCGGACCTCCGGCCTGACCCGGGAGAGCGTCACGATTTCCACCCGGAACAGGTAGCCCTTGCCAAGGCGGGAGCCGATGCCGGCGGAAAAGACGGCCGTCACACGGAACAGGCCGTCGTATTGCGGGTTGGACGTGGTGCCGGTAGCCGGGCGCGCGGGATGAAGCGGATAGAGCCGCCCGTACTTTTCTTCCAGGCGGCGGTCGATAAAAGAGAGGACGCGCTGCAGCGCGTCCTCCCAGATTTCCAGTTTGGTTGCCATTGGCGGCGCTGTTTACGGATTGGCGGGATACGCGTGAATCCGGAAGAACAGGTTGTTGCTGGAGGCGTAGTTGGCGAGGTCGACCGTGATGGTCACCGTCTGTTCGGTTCCATCCTCCGGCGCGGTGATGGAGGTGCCGGTGATTTCGACGTAGCTGAAGGAGCCGAACGCGCAATCATCGGAGATATCCACGTACCAGGAGTAATCGCTGTCCGTCAGGGCGATGCCGTTGGTCGTCTTCACCGTGAAGGTGATTTCGGCCGTGGTGTCATCGACGAGGCGGAAGCCCGTGATGGAGGGCGGCGCAATCTCCGGCGGATCGGGCTCGGGCTCGATGACGGTATCGCCCTTGATGGACCAGATCCAGTCCTCTTCGTCCGTGGTGTTGTAGCCGCCGACCGAGTTGTTGTCGTTCGAAGCCCAGGCGGGCACGATGTTGCCGTCATCATCCTCTTCGAAGTACAGCGCCCAAGACGTGGCGAAGTTCCGATTCTTGGCACCGATGTAGTCGAAGCCCGCATTCTCGAGCTGTGCGGTCATGGACGCGTTCTGACCGTTGCCGCGCCAGCAGAGGCGTTCCACGTAGGCACCCAT
Source organism: uncultured Verrucomicrobiota bacterium (assembly GCA_949295265.1). Lineage (GTDB taxonomy): Bacteria > Verrucomicrobiota > Kiritimatiellia > RFP12 > UBA3636 > JAEDLN01. The sequence continues at coordinate 3,153 of CASFKR010000056.1, forward strand.
GGAGCGCTTCAGGACGAGGGCGCCGGGGTAATCGAGGTAATCGAAGGATTCGCCGGCTTCGCACTGGTCAATCACCGACTGCGGGAAGAGTTCCTGGTTGGCGCCCTCCACATTGTAGCAGCCGAGCACCCAGAAGCCCCAGCCCTTGTCCTGCAAGGCGTTGTTCGGCGGCTGGAAGCGCGCACCGCTGTCGACCTTGACCGTGTACTCCACCAGATCGGGCCAGAGCGTTGCCGAGTAGTCGGCACCGACGACGTCGATGGTCCAGTTGGAGATATCGGCGCCTTCCGGCCCGATGAGTTCGATCCACTGGTTCTCAAACTCATCCGGGTAGCCGGAACGATACCGGACGGTGTTGATTTCGTGGAAGAACACCATATTCGTGCCGACCGAGAAGACCCAGAAGTGGGAGACGGGGCGCTCCGACGTGCCGAAGTCCTCGTTGAGGTCAACCGGCTCGTACCACTCGGGGTTGGAGAACGAGTAGTTGTTGTTGGAGCGCTCCTGCGTTTCGGAGCAGACGGGCGAGGCGAAGGTGCCGCGGTAGTTGACGATGGCGGCGTACTGCACGACGGTGTCGACGGGCAGGCGCGGGATGCGGCTCACGGAGGCGAACTTGTAGCGTTCCTCGAGGCCCGTCACCGCATCCACCATGTTGGTGAAGGTCAGGCGGCCGGTCGGCGCGCTGGACCAGTTCTCATAGCCCCAGACGTTGGTGCCCACGTAGTAATCGAGGTAGACGGTGATGTCGTACGGATTCATACGGGGGTTGACGAGCTCGACGGTGCACCCGATGTCGCCCGTGGAGAGCGGGATATCGGGGTCGAAGATGATGGACCCCACGTCGATGGAGGAGCGGACCGGTTCGGTGATGAGGATGTTATCGAGCATCACGCGGTTGTGCGGATCGTCCTCGACAACGCTGTAGATGCGCAGCACGGCGTAATCGCGCATGTAGAACTCGGCGGAGAAGTACGTCCAGGTATCGGTGGTGATTTCCTGGAGGGCCTCGAAATCAGCCAGCTGTTCGAGGTAGGTCTCGGCTTCCGGGTTGAGATCTTCGGCGGTCAGGACGCGCCATTCGGACTCCGGAGCGGAAGCGCTCTGAGCGACCTTGAGAACGAGGCGGGCCGGGCGGCCTTCGTTGTCCGGCGAGGCGCGGTACCAGAAGCTCACTTCGCCGACGCCCGTCGAGATGGACGGCGTCTGGATGTGCGGGGCCGCCGCATCGAAGGAGTAGCCCTGGAGCGTATCGCGGTCGTACCCGTCGTTGAGCACGGCGGAGCGGTAGGTCGCAAACTGCGAGGCCGCACCGTCGAACTTGATGGAGGGGTTGCTGCGGAACGGCGACACGAGCACGTTGTAGGCTTCCCACGAGGAGGAGCCGGTGTTCGGGTAGTCGGTTGCACGGAGGCTGTCCACCAGGAGCGTACCGAGAATCTCTTCGCCGGTCTCCTCATCGTAGATCGGGAGCATCGTGATGCGCAAGCGTCCGGACATATTGGTCAGGGCGGGCACATAGAGCGACTGCGACTCGGAAGAGACGGGCGCATCGATGGTGGTGAGCGGCGTCGAGGATCCGCCGCCGCCGCTGACGAGGTCAACGGAGAAGCGGACCGGATGCGTCTTGACGGTGTAGGAGAAGAGCAGGTCGCCCACGCCGTTTTCGAGGAGCGGCGTCGTAATGGACTGTTCCTGATCCGGATTGGCGCGCGTACGGTTGAGTTCGTACTGGCGGCCCTCGCGGCCTTCCTGCGTGATGACGGCGTAGGTGGCGATCCACGAGCGGGTTTCGTTGCGGCTGTCGCCGAAGTCCTCGTCGTAGATGGTGATGCCGCGCCATTCATCGCAGAACAGGTCGTCAACCGCGAGCAGACCGGACGAGGTGGCGCCTTCGCCGTTCTCGTGGAGCGCCTCGATGGCGACGTAGGTGTCATCCCAGAAGTTCATCGGGAAGCGCACCGTCTGCCACGCGAAGGAGTTGACGGCGAAAACCTGGTCGTAGACGTGACCATGGTAGGCGTCCCAGTCCGTATCCCAGTCGTCCGTGCCGGAGGGGACAGGCGCGAGGAAGTTCTCGCTGGTCTCGAGACCGGAGCGATACACCTTGATGCGATAGTATGCGGTCGGCGCCGAACGGATGACCTTGGTCGGCGTCGGGCTCATGTTCACGCCGTCCTGATACGTCCACGGGTTCACATGGCCGTAATAGGAGTCGGTGAGGAATTCCCATTCCGTACCGGGGTCGGAGGTGGTCACCGAGCGGTAGGCGGAGGAACCCGACCCGTTCTTGGTCACCTGTTCCGTGGTGGAGAAGACGTAGGGGATGATTTCGCCCGCGCAGTCTCTCAGGTTGTACGCGATGGTACCGGAGGTGGCGGTCGAATCGTACCATTTGTTGGGGTTGAGGGTGATCAGCGTCGAGTTCGGCGCCGCGGCATCCTGCAGAGCGGACTCCTGGTAGACATGCAAGGTCGGGCGCACGGTGTTTCCGGAGGTTTCCAGCGTCAGCGACAGGGTGTAGCCGCCGGCGGTCTGCAGGTCGTGACCATAAGACGTATAATTGGAGAAAACCACCGAGTTCACGCCATTCTGGCAGTGCCGGATTTCCACGAGGAAACGGTACCGGCTGTCGTCCGAATTGTTATTGGCATTGGCGCGGAGATCGCGCACCTGCGTGAGACGGCCTTCCCAGTAGTTGTTGATATCCTGGTAGTAGCCGTACACCGAGAAGGACGGGAAACCATCCGAGGCGGACGTAATGGCGGCGCGGCCGACGGCGCGGTAGGTGTTCGAATCGGCGGTGAGGCCGGTCCCGCGATAGACGGCCAGGCGGTCGTCATCCGTCGACACACGGGCCCGCATGCCGAAGGTGCCGCGACCGGCGCCGCCCACCATGTAGGTGGTCTCGAGGGAGCCCGGGTTGCGCGGATACGTCGAGAGGCGGTACGCCTTGTTGGCCGTGACGTCCTCGTAATTCGTGGGGTTCGCGCGCTTGGTTTCATCGAAGACCATCGCGTTGTAGCCCATCAGACCGTTCCAGTAGGCACGAAGCATGAAGTCGCCGGAGGCCTCGATGCCGGTTTCATCCGGATCGACGAACGGCGAATTGCCGAAGACGGAGAGGTCGCGGTTGTCGAGATTGCTCTGGAAGGTCTGCGTGTCGTACAGACCGAACGAGCGGGAGTAGAAATCCTCGTCCGCCTGCCACGCATTGAAGTCCTGCCATGCGGCACGGCGCACCTGATAGCTGCCGTTGGTCGTGCAGAAGCGGAACATCAGGAAGCCGTCGTAGTTGAGCTGGACGCGTACGTCGTCTGCGCCCGCAGGTATGCTGTCATCGTGATAAGCCGTCACGGTGCCGGACATCGGCGGGTTGATGGCCGTTTCTTCCTGATTGATTTCACCCCAGTACCAGGGGCGGCTGTCGAAGCCGTAGGCGCCTTCGACGTAGCGGTAGGTGGAGGTCACCGTGAAGTAGGAGTCGACGGCATTGGTCAGGTACAGAATGGCCTGCCAGGTGTAGTCGCCCACCTGCTGCATGGTGTAGGAGGGTTCGAGGTGCGAGGGATTGTCGGAATCGGCGTCGCGCGGCGCCAGGCCGAACGAGTCGAACTGCGAACGGAAACGGCGCACGCCCTCATCGGCCTGCAGCGTGTTGTACTCGTAGTAGCCGGGGATTTCGAACGTCGGATCGTTCTTGGCCAGCGGATATCCGAGGTTCAGGTTGTAGAGGTCGAAGAGGTGGCTCAGATCGTTTTCGAAGCCGAATTCATCGTACGCATAGTCCAAATAAGCGGGGTTGCGGCCGTTATCGTAGTTGTCGATGAAGTTGCGGTGATATTCGGGGCTGCGGTCGAGCGCGACCATGCCATCGTCCCGGATGAAAATCGAGAAATCGTCAATGTTCGCGCATACGGCGCCGGAAGCCTCCGAGGAGATTTCAAACGTCGGCGAGTAGCCGTTGAAATCGACCTGATACGTATACTCGAAGGAGCCGGCCACGTGGTTCGTGATGGTGACCGCATATTCGCCGTCGCCCTGCAGCGTACGGCCCGCCACATTCGTCATGACGGAGGTGTTCCATGCGCCGCCTTCCTGGCGCCATATCAGTTTGGGCGTCAGGTTGTACGCCGGAGCATTGGCATACTTGTTGGCGACATGGATGCGGAAGGTGACCGGATCCAGCACCGAAGGATAGCCGGGCTCGTAATCGAGGCTTTCCTTGGTAATCACGACATCCGGAATCATCGGCGCAATGAAGATGTCCGTAATGTCAATGGTGCTCTGCGAAGCCGTGTCCGGATTCGGATAGGCGGTGGCGTTGCGGAAACGGAACATGTACGAACCATCCAGCGTGGTGCTGGAATGAATCGGAACCGCGTACTGGACGAACTCCGTGTTCTCGGAACTTGGCAACTCGATGCTGATGGACTGCACAATTGCAATCGCGTTGCGCATCACGTCGAAGGTCAGGACCGCCGTCGTGTTCGTGTCCATGTTGCGGGCTTTGAAATAGACCGTACTGACACCTCCGGCGATGGCCGACGAACGGATGTAGGACTGCGAAGTGGCGGACGTAGACGCGGACCCCGGCAGGGACACCTGACCGACACGCGACATCTGAATATTGCGCACATTCCACGAGCCAAGTGTCTGGATCGTTGCACCCGTCAACTGACCGCGCCACGTATCCAACGCCGGATAGCGGGCGTCTGGCAGCTCATCCGTGACGGAATACCGGAAAACCTGACGCGTCACAACCTGCGACTCGTCATCGGTTGCATAGATTTGCCAGACCACATCACCGCTGCGCGTAGGCGGCATGGTCCCGGTCCATTGGGTTCCGGAATTCTCCAGATAAACCCGGGTTGTCCCGGCATCGGTTACCAATTGTACCCACGCAAGCGCGGCATCAGTAATGGTGGCTGTAACGGCCGGCGTATCGGTCGCAGCAAACGTGGGAATATTGGATGCGAGAGTATCCCCGATCCGGATGGACGTTTCGTCGATGACGGGAACGGCGCGGGAGAGGGAAGCACAGGCCAGTAACGTGGCAACGAAGAGCAGTTTGTTTTTCATTGAAAAATGGAACTACGCAGACGATTCCGAACGCTGTCAGGATATCCTAAGAAAAGCTTTTTCGCAAGCGGAATTTCAGCGAAAAAGGAAGCCCGTAATTTGGCGGGCGGCAATCTTGTGATTCTCAAAACGTTGCTGTGCCAACGACTTTTAGACAAATCATAACACGGCCCTGCCGGAGCGCTACAGGTGAAGCCGATGAAGAAAGAGGAAGCCGCACGGAGGAAGGATGTGCCCCCACGACGAACAGGACGGTTCGCTTTTACGCGCTCAGCGAAGCCAACGTAGCACTCCCAGTAGCCCCAGTGGCCCCAATAGCCTCAGTAGCCTCAGTGGCCCCAGTAGCCCAGTGGCCCACTCCCAGTAGCCCCATACTGCGGTGAAGCGTCACGTTGCGCCGCAGGATGTGCGGCCGTAGCGGAGCCGGCGTGGCGGAAGTGCCGGGCGCCAGCGGAAGCGACGGGAGGGAGAAACCGGTTGGAAGGCGAAAAAGCAAAGGCCGCCCCGGAACGGGACGGCCTTGCGCAGAAATTTAATTTCTGTCAGAGGGGGCTCAGTTGGAGGCCTTCACGCGGAAGAACTGCATGTCAGCGGTGGCCGGAGCCTTGAGTTCGATGACCTCGCCAGCGCTCGCGGAGACCGCGGAAGCGTCAGCCACATCAGCGAATTCGGCACCGAGCGTAGCAGCAGCCTGGAGCGTGTAGGTGATGCCGGCCTGCGGAGCGACGAAGCGGACCACGAAGTTGCCGGAGTCATCGAAGGAGAGCGGAGCAGAGCCATCCTCGAGCGGAGCAAACGACGGAGCTTCGGGCTCGACGGGCGTATCGTCACCCTCGGTCCACTCAGACGTGCGATAGTAAGCCGTGGCAATCACGGTGTCCGCCGCAACCGCATCCGTAGCGTAATCGTAGCTGACGGTATAGGTACCGGTATTATCAATCGTGAACGGATGTTCAGCGGTCGTGCACTCCACCGACAAATCCTCGAAGTTGGGCGTGAACTCGTACGTGGTGCCATCATCCATGACGAGCTTGTAGAGCATGGGGTAGCCTTCCATTTCGATGGCGTTGGGGAGCGAGACGGAGGCCGAAGTACCAGGCTGGATAAGAGTCTGGTAGACATTATCCGCCTGCGCCTCGCCATCCACCATGGTAGCAACGGACAGCGTGTACCGCACGATTTCCTGCTGGACAGCCGTGCCGACGAAGTTGTCGACGGCGCCGGTGCCACGGAAGGAGACCGTGTTGAGCTTGCGGTTGGCGGCAGCCTTGAAGGAGTCGGCATTCGCGACGACGAACTGCGTGTTGCCGTCGGCATCCGCCTGCAGGACGTCATTGACGTAAACCGAGAACATCGAGTCGGCGTAGGAGAGATCGTAGCTCACAACAACGCGAATCTTCGCCCAGGAGCCGTCCGTAACAGCCGTCGTGACGAGCGGGAGCCAGGCGTTGGAGCTGTTGTCGATGTCGAAGTAGTAGGCGTGCAGAACGGAGTTGGTGACCTCACCCGCATCATCCGTGTAGTTCTTCAGGAAGACCGCGGTCTGAACCGGGTTTTCCGCGGAATCGAACTGCGAAGCGGACGGTTCCGTATCCGAACCGACAAAGTAGATGTCGGAGTCGATGTACACCTGGTTGTAGGTACCGGAATAGGCGGCAGGCGTCCAGACGATGTCCGTACCCTGCGTATCCAGCTGCAGAGCAGCGGAACCATTCAGGTTCGTCACGATGGACTGATCGGCCTCGGCGTCATGCGAGAACTGCCCCGTCGTGTAAACAGGCGAAGCGGCGTCCATCAACGTGTCGATGGTCTGCCCTTCGAAGTCGACGGACCACCACTCGGTGGTGACATCGGCTTGCGCGGCCAGCGCGAAAGCACCGGCGACAGCCATCGTCGCAAAAAGCTGCGATTTCTTCATAAGGATGTTTGTTTTCGAATGAATGTTTGTAGGTTAGGCAGGAAACGGCAGTGCCTTTTACAGGAATTCTGCTGTCCCCTACCCGGCTACTATAGGAAATCCGATCCCCTCGGTCAACTTGAAAAATTTTCTCTTTCTTTCAGGCTTTTCGATTTTCTTCTCACCCTGCGCGCTCCGCGCCGACGCGGCTGCTGTCTGGGGCCTCTGGGAGTGAGGCAACTGAGGCCGCTGGGAGTGCTGCGCTCACTCTTTCTCTTTCTCTCTGTGTTTTCTCTCTGTGTGTCTCTCTCTTGTGTGGCACCCTTCCGTTTCATGGAGTTGCGCATACGCGCGCGCAGGCCGCGTGTCTATTGAATTGAAAGGATGCTTTTGGCATAATCGCCACCCATGAAATGTGAAATCTGTCATTTAAATGAGGCGGAAATGGCGGTCACCCGCACCGTCGACGGCACGCCCACGGAGTTGTACGTCTGCGAGGCGTGCGGCCGGAAAGAGGCTTTGGGGCCTTCCGGCGCGCCGCCCGTGGAAGGGGCATCGCATTCTCTGACGGACGTGCTGTTCCGGCTGGGAATGCCGCTGACGCCCGGCAGCGGGACTGTCGAGGATGCGGTCTGCCCGGTATGCGGGCTTTCGCGCGGAGAATTGCGGGCGCGGCACCGGCTGGGCTGCCCGCACTGCTATCGCGTCTTCCAGAATGACGTCCGCACCTTCATCTCCTCGCAAATTCCGGTCTCCGAGCGGGCGGGGCGCACCCCGGCGGATGCGCAGACGGCGCGCGAGCTCTCTGCGCTGCAGAAGAAGCTCGAGCAGGCCATTGCGGACGAGCACTACGAAGAAGCCTGCAAAATCGCCCGCGAGATTCAACAGCTCCGGCGCGATTTGGAGACCCCCGAAGCATGAACGCCAAATCCTCCTCCCGGAAAGGTGCGGGCAAAAAGACTCCGGAACCCGGCAGCGTCGTTCTGAAGCTGGGGGAACGCGTTTTTGTGTACCGCAATCTGCGCGAAACGATTTTCCCGGAACGGGCAACCGCCGCAGGCCTTGCCAACGCCAAAGAACGGCTGGAAGAAGCGCTCCAGGCGGCCTGCATCGAAAAGGGGTACGAGCTGAAACCGTTCACAGTCCCCTTTGAAACGCTGCTGCTGGGCGATCAGGAGAAACCGCCCGTTCTGCAGGACTATACGCTGCCCGCCAATGCCGGAAGCCGCTGGAAAGAAGCCGCCTGGTACTTCATCTGCGGGGGCAATATGGTAGTGGCGCTCAATGCGGAAGACCATCTGACGGTGATGGCGCTTGAGGAAAAGAACGGACCGGCCTTCGAGGGGGCGTACAAGAGAGCCACCGAGCTGGCGGCCGCCGTCGGTAAGCGCGTTCCCTTTGCGCGCTCGCCGGAATTCGGCTACCTCTCCTCCAACCCGGAGCATGCGGGCACGGGGCTCTTCTTCTCGGTGGACATCTGTCTGGCGGGGATGGGGCTCCTGCGCACGCTGGAGCCGGCGTTGCGGGCATTGGAGCGTCTGGGCTTCAACGTCTACCCGGCCTTCGGGCGGGATGCCATTCCGGACGGACTCTTGAGCTACCCGCGGCATCTGCCGCCGGACGGCTGGTTTTCCCCGGCGGATGGGAGTGCCCCGCAGCCGGGCGGCGGCGCCGCCGCTTCCGCGCAGCCGGCGTTGCCGGAGGATGAGGATTTCGGCGCGCTGGAAGTGCCGGGCTATGTGTACCGGATTGAAGCCGCGCAGAATGCCGGTGACGAGCGGGACATCCTCTCGCGGCTCCAGACGGTGCTCACCACCCTTGAAACGCAAGAATGCAAAGCCCGCCAGACGTTGCGGAACCAGATGCCGGAAGTGCTGGACGACTTCTTCTTCCGCTCGCTGGCTGTGGCGGCGGGCGCCACGCTGATGCCGCTTTCCGAAGGAATCGACATTTTTTACGCCCTCCTGCTGGCCAGCGAATACGGCTGCCTCACCATCGACGACGATTCCTTTTTCAATCCCGTTTTCGGACCCCAGAGCCTCCGTTTCCCGGAATTTTTCGATACGGACGCAGACCCGGAAACCCCGTTTTACTCGCGGCGCCTTCGCGCAACCGTCCTGAACGTGATCCTCAACTCCATCAGCGGCCTTGCGAAACTTTCGCCCGAACTGTAATTTCAACCGACCCTTCCCATGAAAGTCTGCAAATTTGGCGGCAGTTCCGTCGCGGATGCGACTCAGATCCGAAAAGTCATCGACATCATCCTCGCGGATCCGGAGCGGCGCGTCGTCGTCGTCTCCGCCCCCGGCAAGCGCCACAAGGGCGATGACAAGGTCACGGACCTGCTGATCGACTGCGCGGTGCGCAAGCTCGAGGGCGGCGACGCCGCCCCTGCCATCAACCGCGTGGTGAGCCGCTACGAGGAAATTGTCAACGAGCTCGGCCTGAGCGGCGCGATTGTCGACGCGCTCCGTGCGGAGCTGTTGCGGCGTCTGGCCCGGGACGGCGAGCGCAACCGCGAGCAGTACACGGACGCCATCAAGGCGCTCGGCGAGGAGTTTTCCGCGCGGCTCTGCGCGGAGGCCTTCCAGGCGCGCGGCGTGGCGGCGGCGTACGTCGACCCGCGCGAAGCGGGCATGCTCCTGAGCGAGAAATTCGGCGCGGCGCAGTTGCTGCCGGAGTCGTACGGGCTGCTGGAGACGAACCTCGCGCCCCGCAAAGAGCTCGTGATTTTCCCGGGCTTTTTCGGCTACACGAAGGCGGGCGAAGTCGCCACCTTCTCGCGGGGCGGTTCGGACATCACGGGCGCCATCCTCGCGGCGGCGCTGCATGCCGAATCCTACGAAAACTTCACGGACGTGGATGCGGTCTACCCGGTTGATCCGCGCATGTCGCCCGATGTGGTGAAGGCGGGCATCGGCATCCGCGAAATGACGTATGCCGAAATGCGCGAGCTCGCGTATGCGGGCTTCGCCGTTTTCCACGACGAAGCGGTGCTGCCGGCCATCCGCGCGAACATCCCCATCAACATCCGCAACACGAATCATCCGGAAAAGCCGGGCACGCTCGTGGTGCCGACGCGCAAGACGATTCCCGGACGCGTCAACGGGATTGCCTCTTCGCGGGGCTTCTCGACCCTGTTCGTGGAAAAGTGGCTGATGAACAAGGAAGTCGGCTTCGTCGCGCAGCTGCTGCAGATTCTGGCGGATGCGGGCGTGCCCATCGAGATGATGCCGGCGGGCGTGGACTCCGTCACGGTCGTCTTCCGCGATGAAGCGCTCCCGGAGAGCCGCCGCCAGGCGGTGCTCGACACCATCAACGAGCGGCTGCACCCCAACACGGCGAGTTTCTCGAGCGGGCTGGCCTTCATCGTCGTCGTGGGCGAAGGCATGCGCACGGCGGTGGGCACCTGCGCCCGCGTCGTGAGCGCACTGGCCCGCGCCGGTGTGAACCTGCAGATGGTCAACCAGGGGTCTTCGGAAATCTCCATCATGTTCGGCGTCAGCGATGAGGAGATGCAGCCGGCGGTCCAAGCCCTCTATGAGGAATTTTTCAGCAATGAGTGCCGACCCTGACAATCCCTTTTCGCCGGCGCTCCCGGGCGCGCCCGTCATCTACGACTCCACGCTGCGCGACGGCGCGCAGGCGCTGGGCATCACCTTCTCGCAAGCCGGCAAGATCCGCTTTGCGCATCTGCTCGACCAGTTCGGCATCCCCTACATCGAAGGGGGCTATGCAGGCTCCAACGAGCGCGACATGCAGTTTTTCCGCGATGCGGAGAAAGAGCATTTTGAGCAGATCCGCATCGTCGCGTTCGGCTCGACGCGCCGCGTCGGCAGCAAAGCGGCGGAAGACTCCGGACTGCAGGCGCTTCTGCGGGCGGGCACCTCGTCCGTCGCCATTTACGGCAAGGCTTCGCGCCTCCATGTCCGCGAAGTGCTGCGCACCACCGATGCGGAAAATCTCGACATGATTTCCGAATCGGTCGCCTTCCTGCGCGAACACGGGCTCGAAGTGCATTTCGACGCCGAGCACTTCTTCGACGGCTACCGGGAGGACCCGGCGTATGCGCTCGAAGTGCTCCGCCGCGCCGCGGAAGCGGGCGCCGCCTCGCTCGTGTTCTGCGACACCAACGGCGGCACGCTGCCGCGCACGCTCAGCACCATCGTCGCGCGCGTGCACGAGACCTTCCCGGAGATGCTGCTGGGCATCCACCCGCACAACGACAGCGGCATGGGCGTTGCCAACGCCATCGAGGGCTACCTCTCCGGCGCCCGCATGATTCAGGGCTGCTTCAACGGCTACGGCGAGCGCACGGGCAACGCCAACCTCACGACCATCATCCCCACGCTCCAGCTCAAGCTCGGTGCCACGGTCACCACGCCGGAAAAACTCACAACGCTGCGCACGCTTTCGCGCGCGGTCGACGATCTCGTCAACCAGAGCCCCGACCCGCGGGCGCCCTACGTCGGCGAAGCCGCCTTTGCCCACAAGGCGGGCGCCCACGTCTCCGGCATCCGCCACTGTCCCGCCTCCTTCGAGCACTGTCCGCCCGAAGCCGTCGGCAATCAGCGCAAGGTTCTCCTCAGCGAACTCTCCGGCGCCTCCAACGTGCTCTACCGCCTCAAGCAGGCCGGCTCCGAGTTCAACCCGGACGCCCTCTCGAAGGATGAAGTGCGCCACATCGTGACCTCCCTCAAGGACCGCGAAGCCGCCGGATACTCCTTTGAATCGGCCGACGCCTCGTTCCAGATTCTCGTCCAGAAGGCCCTCGGCGCCCACAAGCCGTTCTTCGAGCTGGACTCCTTCCGCGTCACCATCGAACGGCGCGGCACCGATTCCCAGTGCCTTTCCGAGGCAACCGTCAAACTCCGCGTCAACGGGCAGACCCAGCTCTCCGTAGGCGAAGGGGTCGGCCCCGTCGACGCGCTGGACAGCGCCCTGCGCACCGCGCTCACGAAGTTCTACCCGGAAATCGCCGATATCAAACTGACCGACTTCCGCGTCCGCATCCTCGATCCCAAGGAGGCGGTCAATGCGACGACGCGCGTGCTGATTGAATCGACGGACGGAGCCACGCGCTGGAGTACGGTGGGCGTTTCTCCGAACATCATCGAAGCCTCCTGGCAGGCGATTCTCGACTCCATCGAGTACAAGCTGCTCCCGCGCGCGAATGACGCGCAGGCTGCGCCGTCCGCACCGTCCGCGCAGCCCGAGGGCTGAAGGTTCCACCCCGCCTCCCCCATCCCGGCACCGGGCGCGGCCGGCGCCCGCCGCCCTTTCCTCCCCACCCATGCTGTTTGCGTATCAAGCCTACACCCGCGACGGCGCGGCGGTCCGCGGCGCCCTCGAAGCGGGCGACGAGCGGGAGGCCTCGCGCCTCCTGCTCGCGCAGGGGCTCTACGCCAAACGCATCGCCCCGGCCCCGGCGCCGCGCCCCCTGCGGGCGAG
>CASFKR010000057.1 GCA_949295265.1 uncultured Verrucomicrobiota bacterium
GTCGGCTTTGGCGGCAACCGCGGCAATCGCGGCAACACTTCCGGCGGCACGGGCCTCGGCGGGAACCGCGGCAGCGGCACGGGCGGCAGCGGCGTGAGCCGACCCAATCGCGGCAGCGGTACGGGCGGCAGCGGCTCTTCGCCCGGACGCCGTCCCGGCGGCAATACGCCCGCCGGAAACAGCGGCGGTGGCGGTTTCAACATCGGTTTTGGAGGCCGGCCATGATGCGGCGTCTGTTTTCCATGCGGCGCGTCGCTGCCTGCCGGAAAGAGGGCTCCGCCCTCATTCTCGCGCTCCTCACAATTGTCGTGCTGGGCGTCCTCGTCGCTTCCATGGGATTTGAGGCGCGCATTCAGGCGCAATACGCCCGTTATGTGCGCCATCGCAACTTTGCCGTGCGCTATGCGCTTTCCGGCATCGAAATCGCCAAGCTGCTCATGGCGCGCGTGGGCGGCGCATCCGCCGGGGGCGGCATTTCCGATGAGGAGGACCGCTGGCACGTCGTCTCCGAACGCCTCAAGCTCGGCCAGTCCGTCATCGGGCTTGTCGAGCCCATCGGCGACGGCTACGTCATTCTCGACATCGAGCCGGAGCCCGGACGCATCAACATCAATATGCTCACGCGCGACCAGTGGGAGACCATTCTCGGCAATGCCGGCATTCCCGAGGAGTATTTTGACGCCATTATCGACCCCATTCTCGACTGGCTCGATGAGGATGATACCTCCAACCCCGAAGGGGCGGAGACCGACGATTATTACAGCCTGCTCGAGCCGCCCTACGAGGCGAAAAACGGTCCTTTCGACACCGTGCGCGAGCTCCTGCTCGTCAAGGGATTCAGCGAACCCATCCTGACGGGCGGCGTCTTCGATCCTGTGACCGTGCAGGGTGACACGTCCGCCAAAAAGAGCAACGTCAAATTCAGCCGCTTCTCCGAAACCAACGACATCGTGATTGCCGGCATTGAAAGCATGCTGACCACGTACGGGGACGGCAAAGTGAATATCCAGTCGGCACCCTACGATGTGCTGCGGACCCTTCCCGGAGTCGATGACATTCTGGCGCGTGCCATCATGGAAGAGCGCGATATGGTCGATGAAAATGGCGATCCGGACCCCTTTACGAGTGCGCAGGACCTGTTTTCGCGCGTAGACGGTCTTGAGTCGGCCATTGCGGACCGGATTACGGTCAATTCGAAATTCTACCGCATCACGGCGACGGGGCGCAGCGGCAATGTCGAGCACCAGGTCTGGTGCATTGCCTATGCGGACGGGACGGATTTGCGCTTCCTCCGCTGGGTCGAAGAACCCTGACGCCCTTCCCGGCTCCCTGATTTCCGCGCTTTTCCACGCGCTTGCCGCACGTTACCGCCGCGCCTCATGCGCGCTCGCGGGGCGCTTTTTTTGCGCTGTCGTCACCGGCGGGTTGACGGGTTGCGTCGAAATAGAGCATCATAGACGGCAACATCAGGTGATTCTTTGCTACAAATTTTGTCGCATCCTACAATTTTGTATTACAAATCTGTAAAACAAAGCGCGGGATTCCATTCGGCCGGATTTTGCACCATTGCCTGAATCTTTCCTAAAACCTCTGTTTTCAGCTGGTTAACCTTTCTTTCGTCTCTCCGGAATCAGACTTGGCACATGTTCTGCTATATCTTCCAGCAACAGGGCGGAACCCAACGAACCGCCACCAATACCATGAGCAACTGCAAACGTAACCACGCTATTCAATCTGTTGCGGCCCGCCCCGTCGAGGCGCCCGCTCCGTCCGTCCCCGTGAACGCCGATGATTTCGGCATCGACGTGTTCAACGAGACGGCCATGCGTAAGTATCTTCCGAAGGACGTCGCCGAGAAGCTCCTGGCCACCGTCAACTCCGGCGTACCTCTCGATCCCGAAATCGCGGGGACTGTCGCCCACGGCATGAAGGAGTGGGCGCTGGAGCGCGGTGCGACCCACTACACGCACTGGTTCATGCCGCTGACCGGCGGTACGGCCGAAAAGCATGACGCCTTCCTCAACCCGGCGCCGCATGACAAGGCTGTGCTGAACTTCTCCGGCAAGAACCTCGTGATGGGTGAACCCGATGCCTCCTCCTTCCCCTCCGGCGGCATCCGCTCCACGTTCGAAGCCCGCGGCTATACGGCCTGGGACCCCACTTCCCCCGCGTTCATCAAGCGCCACGCCAACGGAGCCACGCTCTGCATCCCGACCGCGTTCTTCTCCTACACCGGTGAAGCGCTCGACCGCAAGACGCCGCTCCTGCGCTCCCTGCAAGCCCTCAAGGGCGCTGTCACGCGCCTCATGAAGTGCTTCGGCCTGCCCGAAGAAACCTGCCGCATCACCCTCGGTCCGGAACAGGAATACTTCCTGATTGACAAGCAGTTCTACCTGAACCGCCCCGATCTCGTGCAAACCGGCCGCACCCTCTTCGGCGCTCCGCCGCCCAAGCATCAGCAGCTCGAGGATCACTACTTCGGTGCCATCCGTCCCCGGATCATCAAGTTCATGACCGAAGTCGAGCAGGAACTCTGGCGCCTCGGCATCCCCGCCAAGACCCGCCACAACGAGGTCGCTCCCGCCCAGTTCGAGCTGGCGCCCGTCTTCGAAGAGCTCAACCTCTCCGTCGACCACAACATGCTCGTCATGGAAGTGCTGCGTCAAACCGCTGAGCGCAACGGTCTGGTCTGCCTCCTGCACGAGAAGCCCTTCGCCGGCATCAACGGCAACGGCAAGCACAACAACTGGTCCATCAACTACGGCAAGCGCAACCTGCTCGACCCCGGCAAGGACCCCGAGCAGAACATGATCTTCCTGACCGTGCTCTGCGCCGTCATCCGCGCCGTCGACCTGCACGCCGACCTGCTCCGTACCACGACCAGCGGTGCCGGTAACGACCACCGCCTGGGTGCCAACGAGGCGCCGCCTTCGATTATCTCGATCTTCGTCGGCGACCAGCTCGCCGATGTCATCGACATCATCAAGTCCGGCCACTCCGGTCAGGCCCGCCGTCCCTCCACGCTCCGCATCGGTGTCGACACGCTGCCCGATTTGCCCCGCGATGCGACCGACCGCAACCGCACCTCGCCGTTCGCCTTCACCGGCAACAAGTTCGAGTTCCGCGCCCCCGGTTCTTCGCACTGCTGCGCTGCGGCCAACATGTTCCTCAACACCATCGTCTCCGAGTCGTTCGACTACATCTCCGAGAAGCTCAAGGACGTTCCCGCCAATGAGTTCAACGAGACGCTGCAGTCGCTCCTCCGCGACATCCTGATTCAGCACGACCGCGTGATCTTCAACGGCAACGGCTACTCCCCCGAGTGGGTCGAAGAGGCTGCCAAGCGCAAGCTGCCCAACCTCCGCACCACCCCCGAGGCCATTCGCCCGCTCATGGATCCGGAGAACCAGAAGCTCGTCGAGAAGTACGGCGTCTTCACGAAGGAAGAGATGGCGTCCCGCTACGAGATTCATCTCGAGGAATACAACAAGCGCATCGCCATCGAAGGCGGCATCGCCCTCGAAATCGCCAAGTCCATGATTGTGCCCGTCGTCACGGATAACTACTCCCGCGCCGCCAGCACGCTCTCCAAGGCGACTTCCGATGGTCTCAAGGCTGGCGTCAAGGGTCTGACCGCTGTCTGCGAACGCCTTGGCACGGGTCTGGACGCCCTTCTCGAAGGGTGCGACAAGCTCGAAGCCGCGCTGGCCGAAGAGGATTCCGCCAAGATCATCGACGCCATGGCTGCGCTCCGCAAGACGGCGGACGCGATGGAGCACGAAGTCGACGACAACGCCTGGCCGTTGCCGAAGTATCGCGAGATGCTCTTCATCTACTGATTCCGAAACCCATCCCCTGAGGGAATCCTCAATCGCCGCCGTTGCCGTTCCGGTAACGGCGGCTTTTTTTGCGCGGTGGTGGCGACGCGAGGGCACGAGGGCAGGGGGGGAGTGGCTCCTCGCGCACTTTCGCCACCTGCGCCACCGCACTGCCATGCCCGCCCCACTGCCACCCATTCCCATAGGCTCCATCTGCCCCATCTACGCGGCGGTCGCCTGCTCAGCCGGCGGCTATCGACCGCTGTATGGGGCCACTGGGAGTGGGGCGGATGGGGCGGATGGGGCCACTGAGGCTACTGGGAGAGGGGCGGTAACCGCATGCGTACAAGCATAGGTTGTCCCATCCAGAGTTCTTTGGGGCATCCTAGCATGCGCTTGCGCCCTTCCTTTGGATGGCGGCCGCGCCGCCCGCAGACCAGAATTCCGCGGACCAGCTGATTTCCTGATTCTTCGCAACAGGAGCGAAAAAGGTATTGGACAGTCCTTCTGCTAACGCCCGCGCGAATGGTTTCGTACCGCAAGGTTAGCCGCATAAACAGCGTTTTATGCAAAATTTCAGTTGACAATTTGGGGGCTGTTTTGGCATAACTGGTGACGACCGCAAGGCCTGATTGCTTGTAACTTTTTATACTCAGTTCAAGACTCTTTCCAAAACCGGAATGAAACCATATTGTCAGGACAGCCCGTTGATGAGCGGGGAACCGCACGGGGCTTGGTCCGGAGCGACGGATGGGGCGATCCCATCGGTTATCGGTGTGAGAATGCGCAGATGGGTCCGGCGCTCCCCGGCACGAAGCTGCGAGAAAAAGGCGAATTCTCCCATGACAGGAATTATGAGAGGCCTGGGGCTTGCGCTCCCGGCTGTATGGCTTTTTAGTGCGAATGTCGCAACGGCCGCAGAATCTTCCGCACCATCGGCACCGGAAACGGCCGCCGTGGCGGCGCAAGCCGATGCAAAGCCCATTCGCCTGAAAGCCGTCGAGGTGGTCAGCGGGGAAGTGTTCGGCGTCGAGGGCGAAGCCTCTCTGCGCGTCATGAACAGTTTCCTGAAGAAACACCCCAATGTGACGCTCCTGCCGGCTACGGGTATTCAAATCCCGGGCCGCAGTTTCGATACCCAGCCGCTCATGCAGATCGCAGGTGACGTCTCCCCCGACGTCATCTACGTGAACTTCCGTCAGTCGGAAACCTACATCCGCAACAAGTTCCTCTATCCGCTCGACAAGCTTTTTGAAAAGAGCGCCGGCATGGAACTCAAGGACGGACATCTGCTCGATACGGATGCGTACTACAAAGAGGTCTGCAAGGCGAAGAACTTCGAAACCGAAGTTGAGGAGCGCTTCCCCCGGATTGTCTGGGACGTCATCCGGCGCGAGTGCCCCTACGGAACCGACTGCTCGTATGTGAAGGAGTGGGGCGAAACATCCGCCGACCACCACTACCACATCTGGGCGGTGCCTTCCTCGCAGCTCGTCATGGCGCTTTTCTACCGGAAGGACATCTTTTCGGCGGCCGGGCTGCCGGACCGCGTTCCGGAAACGTGCGACGAGCTCATGGAGTGGGCCCGCAAGCTGACGAATCCGGAAGAGAACGTCTTCGGTCTTTCTCTGCCGGTTTGGGATACGGGTTGGACCACGCTGAGTTTTCTCTATTCCTATGGCGGCCTGGTCGTCGACCGCGATGAGCAGGGGCAGTGGCGCTGCGTCTTCGATTCCCCGGAGGCCGCCGACGCCTATACCTTCGTGGCGCGGCTCTACGGCGAACCCTTTACGAATGAGCACGGTACGTTCCAGACGTGCGTCGATACGGGGCAGCAGAATGTGCCCGGCCGCCGCAATGCGATGTGGTTCACCTACCTGAACCAGCGTGCGTTTTCGCAGATTGACCCCAATACGGTCGGGTTCGGTCCCGTCCCCAAAGGTCCCACCGGAATGCGCGGCAGTGAATACAACTGCCAGATGCTGGGTCTGTATGCGGGCAATGTCGACAACAATGTGCCGCTGCGCGAAGTGGCGTGGGACTACGCCTGGTTCTTCGGCGGGCACGAGGCGAACATCATTCGCGCGCAGACGTACGTCGAGAACGGTCTGGGCCGCTTTGTGAATCCGCGCCACCTGCGCGCCGCCGGCTTTGTCGATGAGGCGGAAAACGTGCCGCCCGGCTGGGAAGCGGCGCAGGACGAGGCGATGGCCCGCGGCATTCCCGAGCCGTACGGCCGCAACTGCCAGCTCGTGTACACGTATCTGAGCCGCGCGATTGACCAGCTGCGCAACGACCGCGATGTGCTGCAGGACATCCGCAAGGGCGATTACGCTTCGGCGCGCGAAAAGGTCGCGCAGATTCTCAAGGACCGCGTGGCGCTCGCCGATGTGAAGATGCTCGGCTACGTGCCGCCCGAGGTGATGCGCTTCCGGCGTCGCGTGGCGGCGGTCGTGGTCGTCCTCATCGCCGTGTTGTTCGCCCTGGTGCTGCGGCACGTGCTCCGCACGTTTGCAGCGGCTACGGCCGGTGCCTTCCGCCGCAAGAAGCAGGAGGAAACCGTGGGCGTCGCCCCGGGCTACGGGCTGGCGCGTCTGCTCCTGCTGCCCGCGCTTCTGACCATCGCCATCTGGTCGTACTACCCGCTGGCGCGCGGTACGGTGATGGCGTTCCAGGATTACAACGTGCGCGGTTTCTCGGAGTTTACCGGCCTCGAGAACTTCGCTACGGTACTCTTCAATCCGGAATTCTGGCACTCCATCTGGATTTCGCTCAAGTACACCATTCTGTCCATCCTGTTCGGCTTTGTGGCGCCCATCATTCTGGCGCTCCTGCTTTCCGAGGTCCCGCGCGGGAAAATCCTCTTCCGCACCATCTACTACCTGCCGGCCGTGCTTTCGGGCGTCGTCGTCATGTTCCTGTGGAAGGGCTTCTATTCTCCCTATGGCGTCATCAACGGCCTCGTCAACGGGGTGTTCCATTTCCTGAATTCCGTTTTCGGAACGGAGTTCGCGGACCTGACGATGGACTGGCTCGCCACGCCGGAGACGGCACTGTTCTGCTGTCTGCTGCCGACCATCTGGGCGGGCATGGGGCCGGGCTGTCTGATTTATCTGGCGGCGCTCAAGACGGTGCCGGACGACCTCTATGAGGCGGCCGACATCGAAGGTGCGGGCGTCTGGTGCAAGGTCTGGCACATTTCGCTTCCGAGCATCCGTGCGCTCATCGGCATCAACTTCATCGGCGCCGTCATCGGCGCCATGAAGAGCGGCAGCGAATTCATGCTGGCGATGACGGGCGGCGGTCCGTACCGTCCCTACGGTGCCACCGAGGTCATCGGCCTGCACATCTTCTGGGAGGCGTTCGGCTATCTGCGTTTCGGCTCGGCCACGGCGATGGCCTGGGTACTGGGCAGTATGCTGATCGGCTTCACGATGCTGCAGCTCCAGCGCCTGAGCAAGCTCGAATTCCGTACGGCCGCGCGCGTGCTCGTCTTTGCGCTCCTGTGCACGGCTGCGCTCCCGTCGCTGCGCACATCGGCCGCCCCGCCGCCGTCCGCGCCGGCGGGAGCGCCGCCGGCGGCGCTCGTTTCCGTCGAAGGTTCCATGGACGCGGAGGGTTGATGCCATGCCGATTATTTCATCCGTAGGTGCCAGGAGCCGCTCCGTCCGTGCCGTCTACACGTCCATCTACGTCGTCCTGATTCTCGGGGCGATTACGATGGTGTACCCGTTCCTGCTGATGCTGTCCGGCTCCATGAAGAGCGAGGCGGATTCGCATCTCATCACGCCGTACCCGGAGTTCTGGTTCAACAAGGACACTCTTTTTCAGAAGTATTGCGAGAGCAAATACAATTCGCGTCTCAACGAAATCACCGATGCCTGGAATACGGACGTCGCCGCCTGGTGGCGCACCGAGATTCCGGAGCCGGTGCGCGAGATGGACGCGGAGGACTTCCGCGCGTGGCGCGAGCAGAGCCCCGATGCGCGTCTGCTCGGCGTGCTCGGGCATGCGGACGCCTCGAAGATGCTCCCCAGGAACGCCCGCCAGTACCGCGCCTTCGTGCGCGACCGCTACGACGGCGATATCGCCGCCTATCGCGCCGATACCGGCGCCCTTTCGCCCGGCTGGGCCGGTGTAATCCCGCCCGCCGAGATTGTCGGCCGCTACCGCAACCGCGCCACGCGCCCGAAAATCCGCGAATTGTGGTCGGAATACCGCACGTCCGCACCGATTCAGGATTTCTTCTATCCCACGCCGGAGGGGCGCTACCGTCTGCAGCTCAAGAATCTTCCCGCCGAGCTGGGCACGGCTTCGGATCTGCCGGAGCTGCCGCGCTTCGCGCCGCCCGCCACACAGGCGGACGGACATGCCCGCGAGATCTTCTCGTGGTTCATCCGCGAGAAGATTCTGCTCACGCATGTGCGCCTCGCGCCCGAAGCCGAGTCCGCCTACCGCGCGTTCATGCAGGCGCAGTTCCCGGGCGGCATCGATGTCTACAACCGCGCGCACGACACGAAGTTCGTCCTCTGGGAGGATATTCCGTTCCCGCGCACGCTTGATGAAGCCGCCTACCAGCGCGTCGAGTGGGAAGCCTTCCTGAAGGCGAAAACGCCCGACGGCCCGGGCTGGGTCTGCGACACCGGCTGGCTCGAGGTGTACGGTCCCGCGCAACGGTTCGATGACTGGCGCCGCGAGAAGCTCGGGCGGACCGATGCCGAGCTCAAGGATGCCGCACCCTTTACGGCGATTGCCGCCGCGACGGACCGCGCCGACTGCCTGGCTGACGCCAGGGCGCTGCGCCGCGAATTCTCCGCCCGCAACTACCGCCACGTCATCGAGTATGTGGCCGCGCACGGCAACGGCATCCTCAATACCGTCATCTACTGCGCGCTGGCGGTGGTGACGGCCCTGCTGGTGAACCCGCTGGCCGCCTACGCACTGAGCCGCTTCAAGCTGCCGGGCACCTACAAAATCCTGCTCTTCTGCATGGCGACGATGGCCTTCCCGGGCGAGGTTTCGATGATTCCGTCGTTCCTCCTGATGAAGCGCTTCCCGCTGCTCCCGATTGCCGGCGGCGTCGGTGCGCTCATCCTCGCGTATGCGCTGCTTTCGCGCGTCAAAATGCGCGACTCCGTCCGCATGATGGTTTCGCTCGTCGTCGCGCTGTTCGTCGGTGCCGTCATCGTGCCCATGATCCTCGGACCCGGGCAGAACACGGTGAGCCTGCTCAACACGTTCGCCGCCCTCATCCTGCCGGGTGCCGCCAGCGGCTACTTCATCTTCCTGCTCAAGGGCTTCTTCGACTCCCTGCCGCGGGAACTCTACGAAGCCGCGGATCTCGACGGTGCCGGGGAATGGACCAAATTCTGGACCATTACGATGACGCTCAGCCGCCCCATTCTGGCGGTGATTGCGCTCGGCGCCTTTACGGGTGCCTACAGTGCCTTCATGATGGCCCTGATCATCATCCCCGATGAGTCCATGTGGACCCTGATGGTCTGGATTTTCCAGCTCCAGAGCTACTCGCATGGTTCGGTGGTGTACGCATCCCTCGTGATTGCCGCCATTCCGACCTTCCTCATTTTCGCTTTCTGTCAAAATATCATCATTCGCGGCATTGTCGTGCCGACCGAGAAATAACCGGAGAGAACTGCCATGGCCGGTGTCGTTTTAACCGATGTATCCAAATTCTATGCGGAAGGGATTCCCCCAGCCGTCGACAAGGTAAACCTGGAAATCAAGGACGGCGAATTCGCCGTTCTGGTCGGTCCCTCCGGGTGCGGAAAATCCACGACGCTCCGCATGATCGCGGGGCTCGAGGAGATTTCCGACGGAACCATCCGCATTGGCGACCGCATCGTCAATTCCGTTCCCCCGAAGGATCGCGATGTCGCGATGGTCTTCCAGAACTACGCGCTGTATCCGCACATGACCGTGTATGACAACATGGCCTTCGGACTCAAGCTCAAGCGTGTGCCGAAGAATGAGATCAAGGCACGCGTGATGGAAGCCGCCGAAATTCTCGGCATCACGGAATACCTGCAGCGCCGTCCGCGCGAACTCTCCGGCGGTCAGCGCCAGCGCGTGGCCGTCGGGCGCGCCATTGTCCGCAACCCGAAGGTATTCCTTTTCGATGAGCCGCTCTCCAACCTCGACGCGAAGATGCGCACGCAGATGCGCGCCGAAATCAAGCGTCTTCACCACCGCATCAACGCGACGATGATTTACGTCACACACGATCAGACGGAGGCGATGACGATGGGCGACCGCATTATCGTGATGAGTCAGGGGCACGTGCTCCAGAGCGCGGATCCCATGACGCTGTACCGCCACCCGAACAACCGCTTCACCGCCGGGTTCATCGGAACCCCGCCGATGAACTTCCTCGAAGGAACCGTCTCCGTCAACAACGGCATGCCCTTCTTCACGTGTCCGGAGTTCAAGCTGGCGCTCCCCGATGAATGGCTCAAGACGGTGCGCGACGTCGTCGGCAAGCCGATGACGCTCGGAATCCGTCCCGAAGACATCGCCGTTGCCCCGGTGCAGGATTCCCCTTCGAAACTCTGCTTCGAGGGTTCTGCCGAGCTTATCGAGCCCCTGGGCGCCGAGACGCTCCTGCACGCGACCGTCGGCAATGCGCGCTTCATCGCCCGCGCCGGCGCCGGGTTCCGCTGCGCCGTCGGTGAGCGGCTCCGCTTCACGCCGGACCTGACGCAGGCCCATCTCTTTGCGGAAGACGGGCACGGCGTCCTTTAACGCCGCTTTCGTCTGCCCGGATGCCCGCGTGCGTCCGGGCAGGCATGCTGCGGAACGCAAAAAAAAAAACGCTAACCGGCTCTTCCGGGAGCCGTCAACAACCATGAAATCTCAGGAAATCCTCCGGTTCGTCAACCAGAAGAAGGCCTTTCTGGAGGAGAAGGTCGAATACGGGATTGAGACCGGTCGCAGAGGTCGCGCGTTTCTGTCGCTGACCGACGCCGCCGGCAAGCCGCTGGCGGGTGCAAAAATCCGCCTGCAACTCAAAAAACATGCGTTCCAGCTGGGATGCAACCTGTTTCTTACGGAGCAGTTTGAGAGCGAGGAGCTCAATGCGCGCTACGAGAACGCCATTGCGGACTGCTTCACGCTGGCCACGGTTCCGTTTTACTGGCTGGGGCTGGAGCCCGAGCAGGGCAAGCCCCGTTACACGCGCGAGTCGCCGTTCATCTACCGGCGTCCGCCGCCCGATGTCTGCCTCGAGCTTTGCGAGCGCCACGGTATCGAGCCCAAGGCGCACTGTCTCAATTACCAGACGTTTGTTCCGGAATGGACCAAGCGCAAGTCCGTTCCCGAGGAAAAGGCCATTCTGGTGAAGCACTTCCGGGAATTGGCGGAACGGTATGCAGCCCGCATCCCTTCCTGGGAGGTGACCAATGAGACGTTCTGGTGCGGAACACAGCGGCACAGTTTCTATCGTTCCGCCGATTATATCCCCTGGAGTTTCAAAACAGCCGCTCAATTCTTCCCGGGAAATTCGCTGATCATCAACGAAGGCCACTACAGCATCTTCAAGCCTTTCCCCAATACACGGGGCGAGTATTGGCTCGAAATCAAAGACGCGCTCGCTCAGGGGTGCCGCATCGACGTCATCGGCATGCAGTATCACCTGTTCGAGAGCAAGGACTCTCTGGCCGCCAGGGCGGAGGAATATCTCGATCCGGAACGCATCTATGACGCGCTGGACGCCTATGCACAGTTTGGGCGCAAACTCCAGATTACCGAGATTACGGTTCCGGCGTATCGCTGGGAGAAAGAGGACGAAGAGCTGCAGGCGGAAATCCTGCGGCTGCTCATCACCATGTGGTTCAGCCATCCTGCCATGTCCAGTGCCGTTTACTGGAACCTGGTCGACGGCTACACCTACGTCCCGGACGGCAACGCCGATATCCATGATATGAAGGTCGGCGAAAACGTCTTCCATGGCGGTTTGTTCCGGCGCGATATGACGCCCAAGCCTGCCTACACGATGCTCAGGAAGCTCTTTCAGGAAACGTGGACCACGGACACGTCGGTCGAGACCGATGCGGACGGGCGCGCCACGTTCCGCGGTTTCTACGGCGATTACGAGGCGACAATCACGATGCCCGACGGCTCGGTGAAGACGGAAGTTTTCCGTTTTGATGCCGATACCTACCGCCACTTCGACTTCGTCATCTGATTCGTCTTTCCGACGCATATCCCCCATCTCCGCCGGGCGAACCGCCCGGCGGAGTTTTTTTGCGCATAATCCGTGCACGCTCCGCGGTTGAGCCCGGTCGCACGCGACCGGCATTACAGGCGGCAGTTTGCCGCCGCCGGCTCAGCCCGGGAAGTCGAGCTCGTACGGCGAAGTCTGCAGGGTGCGGAAGCCGGCGTCCGTGTAGCCGCGCAACCCCATGTCGAGCGTGATGTCCCGCAGATAGCGCGTAAAACACTCTTCGCGGCGGAGCCCGATGGGCTGCCGCGCCGCCGCCGGGTTCCAGCCCGCCGCCGCGCCGCCCGCAAAACTGTTCACGGTATGCGTGAATTCGCTGTTCCAGATGGTCTGCAGGTAGCCGAACTGCCCCCGCTGCGCGGCCGCATGGCCCAGGCTGACGCTCTGGTCGTAGTCGGTCCATCCGCAGCTCAGCGTGTCGAAGCCCGCCTCGTGGAAATACGCGGACGTCGGCCACTCTTCCCGCATCCGGCCTTCGGCGTCGCGCACACGCCAGTATTGCCAGTCGCAGATAAGGATGTCGCGCGGGAGGGTCAGCCCCAGCGCCTCGAAATCCGCGTCGCCGCTGCGCACGTAGCCCTGCCAGCGCGGGTCGGCGCTGTTGAGCAGCATGTCGTGCCAGAGCAGAATCCGCGTGCCGCGTTTCCGGAAGTAATCGTGGAAATACAGGATGTGGTCCCGGCACAGGCTGCGGTAATCCGCCTGTGCGCAGCGCGAGCACGAGCCCGCATTGTACGCCTCGTCAAACCCGATGTGGAAAAAGGGCGGCGCCCCGAAGGCTTCGTACAGGTCTTCGCAGAGCTCGGTCAGGTATTGGCGCGTTGCCGGGTTGGAGAGGCACCAGGTCCAGCCGTCCGGTTCATACAGCGACGCATATTCCGGATGGTGATTGAGGAGCGCATGCTTTCCGGAACAGGTGCGGCAGAGCGCGCCGTGGCCAAAGGTGTTGCACTGGGGAATGACGGTGAGCCCCGCATCGCGCGCCACCTGAAGCAGGTGCTGAACCTGCGCCATGGACACCTTTTTCTCCGGCCAGCCGAATTCCGGGTGCGAAGGGAAGGGAAAGACGCCCCACGATTCCAGAATGAGGTAATTGTACTTGAGATACCCGGCCAGCCGGATCCACTTTTCCAGATTCGTCGGGGACGACTCCGGAAACCAGCACAGATGCAGGCCGCGAAACGAGAGCGCGGGCGCATCTTCCACGCGGACGCAGGGGAGCGTCCAGTGCGCGGCCTTCAGCACGCCGCGTTCCGGCTCCGAGAGCTGGCGCAGCGTGGCAAAGGCGTGGCGGAGGGCGGCGGGGGTATCCGCCTGGATGTGGCATTGCTCCGGCGTAATTTCGAGCCGGTAGCCTTCCGGCGGAAGCGCCGGTGCCGCCGCCACTTCGCGCGTCACGCAGCCGTCGCAATGCCAGTACTGCCGGATAAGCGCGGCGGCTTCGGCTTCAGCGGCGGCGTCGGGCGCGCCCTGCAGCACAAACCGCACGCCCGGCAGGAGCGGCAGCAAACCTTCCGACAGCGTCAATGACTGTACGGGCGGAATCAGGGATTGGCGCAGATACTCTTCACGCGATTGCGACATGGTGTTTCCTTTCTGCACACGGTGTCCGGTGTGCTCTGACGACGTTTTTTTTGCCGGTCGGGTTTTGCGGATTCAGGACGGAGCGGGACCGCAGCTGCCGCGCCAGTGGACGTGGACAGGAATCAGGCACTGCGACGGTGCCGCGGCGCGGCGTCCCGGCTCCTGAATGCGTTCGATCAGAAGCCGGATGCCCGCATCCACCATGGTTCCCAGGTTCAGGTCGACGCTCGAAACGGGCGGCTCCATTTTCTGCGCGAGGAGCGTGTTGTTGTGCCCGACGATGCTGATGTCTCCGGGTACGTCGAGCCCCATGCGCAGCAGCGCAAACATGCCGCCCACGGCAAGCAGGTCGGTGAGAAAGATGATGGCGGTCGGTTTGTTTCGGCGCTGCAGGAGCTGGCGCGTGGCGGTCTGTCCCTGCTGGACGGAGGAGGTTCCGGCGAAGAGAACCGGCGCGTCGTCCGGCGACAGCCCTTCCGCGCCGCGCCGGAAGCCTTCGACGCGCGAGAGGACGGTCGGGTATTTCGCCACGGTCGCCACCATGGCGATGCGGCGGTGCCCCATGTCGCGCAGGTGGCGTACGGCCGCCTCCGTGCCTTGCCCGGCGTCGGCGGAAACGCTGGTCAGCCCCGTGCGTTCCACGACGTCGTCGAGCACGACGCCCGGAACGTCCGCTTTGCGGATGGCGTCGCACAGGGAGCAGGGCGGATTCCCGCAGAGCAGCACGCCGTCGACGCGTTTTTCGAGCAGCAGCGCAGGGTAGGCGGCCGGGTCGGTCAGCACTTCGGAATTCATGTGCCAGCCGAACCGGCTCACCCGTTCCACGATGGTGGCGGTGAGGCGCATCTGGTAGGAGTCGTCCCCCTGTTCCTGCGCCAGGGAGCCGCAGATGACCAGCCCGATGGAGCGGTTGACCCGGCGCCGCATCGGCGACGGGTGATACCCCAGTTCCTGAGCCCGCTGCCGGATTTCGCGCGCGAGGTCTTCCCGGATGCCTGCACCGCCGGAAAGCGCCTTGGAAACGGTGCCCGGTGAGACCCGCAGAAGCTGAGCCAGTTTTCGGATTGTCAGTGCCATGCTTTGGTTTTGTTGCCGCTACCATAACATAACCACCGGACCGCTTCCACCGATGTCCGCATAAAAAAAAAAAAGCATCCGAACGCATTCCCGGAGGGAACCGTTCGGACTCGATGGAACTGGTGGGCGGAGCGGGGCTCGAACCCACGACATCTTGGGTGTAAACCAAGTGCTCTGACCAACTGAGCTACCCGCCCGAAAAGTGTCACAAGGCTAACAAAAAGCACCATCCCCTGCAAGACCGTTCACGCCGTTGCGCCAATGGTTGCGCTGACCCTTGATTGCCGAAGTAAACGCACCTGATTCGATGCGTTTACTTTTGCAATCCTGGACGGGTCGGGGTTCGGGTGCTGCAATCGAGGCGGGGAAG
>CASFKR010000058.1 GCA_949295265.1 uncultured Verrucomicrobiota bacterium
GTGTCAAATAAGGACTTTTTCTCGGCGGCAGAGCCGCCTGAACGAAGTCAGCGCAACCATTGGAGCGACGGCAAAGTTATTTTACTGAACTTTCGGGTGGAAAAGGATTGGCGGACTATTCACGAGTATCTAGTCTTGAAAAGAGGCTACAGGAGCCATCTTTCAAGAAATCTGGATCAATTATCCCGGAAAAACCGGGATAAGCCTGAAATGAATTTCCATGGACAGGTTTACCTCCGGCTTTCGTGCATTCTGTAACCGCCTTTGTACACAGAGCCCTCCGGAGCGAATGGCCCGGAGGGCTGTTGTGGCAGTGGCGTGCCACGGGAGGGAAGGCGGAGCGGGAGACGGGGTGCGTCAGCGCTCGATTTTGGCCTTGGAGCGGAGCTCGGCGACGTAGTCGCTCAGGACTTTGCCGCGGCGCTCGTGGCGCAAGACATCGAGCACCTGTTCGGCGACTTCGCTGTACTCCGGAACGGCTTCCTTCTGCTCATCGTTCTTGTAGATGATGTGGTAGCCGAACTGGGTCTTGATGATGTCGGAGAGTCCGCCCACGGGCAGCGAAAAGGCGGCTTCATCGAATTCCTTGACCATCATGCCGCGCGAGAACCAGCCGAGCGAACCGCCCGCCTGTTTGCCGGAGGGGCAGTCGGAGTGCGTGGCCGCCTCGGTGGCGAAGTCCGAGCCCGCGGCAACGCGGTCGCGGATTTCGCGGATTTTGGCGATGGCCGCCAGATCATCCTCCGCCGAGGCGCTCCTGGGGCTCACGAGAATGTGCTGGCAGCGCACCTGCGCCTCTTTGCCGAATTCGGCGCGGTGCGCGTTGAAGTAGGCTTCCGCTTCGGCCGGAGTGGGATCCGCCGCTTCGCCGGTGATTTTGGCGACCAGCTTGTCGACCTTGCGCCCGCGGTGAATCTCGTTGCGGAGCTGGACGAGGTTCTGCCCCTGCTTCTCGAGAATTTCGCGGAGTTTCTGCGCGCCGCCCGCCTGTTCTTCCATGGCCTTGACGGATTCATCGATTTCCTGCTCGGAAACCGGGATGTCGAGACGCGCCGCTTCGGCGAAGAGGAGCGTGGTGCCGATGACCTGCTCCTCGGCGCGCGTTTTGAGCGTTTCGAGGCTGGCGCGGATCTGGTCCTGCGGGACGCCGTGTTGCGCGTAGAAGTGAATCAGGCGATTCAGTTCGTATTCGACGGCTTTCTGGGGAATTTCCTGATCGTTGACTTTCATGATGCGAACGGAAAATGGAAGAAGAAAGGGTGTTGGGGGTGGGGATAAACGAAGCCGGAACGCCCGGCGAAAGGGCCGCGGGTTCCGGCTGATCCATCCGCGCGGATGGAGCGGTTCGCTCAGAGCGTGAGCGACTTGTCGACGTAGCTGACGATTTCGGAGATGGGGAGACGGATCTGCTCCATCGAATCGCGCAGACGGATGGTGACGGTGTCGTTTTCGAGGGTGTCGAAGTCCACCGTCACGCAGAACGGCGTACCCACTTCGTCCTGGCGGCGGTAGCGGCGGCCGATGGCGCCCGTTTCATCCCACGCGCACTTCCAGTGGCGGCGCAGGTCCGCGTAGAGCTTCCAGGCCTTGTCGCGCAGTTCCGGCTTGTTCTTGACGAGCGGGAGGACGGCAACCTTGACGGGGGCCAGCGCGGGGGCGAAGCGCAGAACGGTGCGAATGTCCTCCTTGCCCTTGGCGTCGGTGAGATGCTCCTCATCGTACGCATTGCAGAGGAGGGCGAGTGCCAGGCGGTCGGTACCCGCCGAAGGCTCGATGACGTGCGGAATATAACGCCCGAGGAACAGGTCTTCGACAAACTGGGCGGCTTCGAGGGCGTCCTTGCCGCGCGCGCGCCAGTCCGCAATCACCTTCGCCTTGAAGGCTTCTTTGGCTTCCGGCGTCATGGCCTCGCACGCGAGGCGGAGGCGGTCGTCCTGCACCTGCATGGACTTGCCGGAGTACTTCTGGTGTTGCGTGAGGTCGAAGTCCGAGCGGGCGGCGATGCCTTCGAGCTCCTGGACGCCGAAGGGGAAGGCGTATTCGATATCGACGCAGGCGCGGGCGTAGTGGGCGAGCTCGTCCTTGGTCTGCCAGTAGAGGTGGAGGTCTTCCTGCGGAAGCCCCGCGAGGCGGTACCAGGTGAGCCGCTGCTCGACCCAGTAGCGGTGCCAGACCTCCCAGCCCCAGTCTTCCTGCGGCTCGCCGGTGAGGTCGGGATTGTCCGCGAGCGTGGTCACCTTGCCGCAGATGAGCTCGACGGCTTCATCGGGGCGGATGAAGAATTCCAGCTCCATCTGCTCGAATTCGCGCGAGCGGAACGTGTAGTTGCGCGGGTTGACTTCGTTGCGGAACGACTTGCCGGACTGCGCAACGCCGAAGGGCACCTGTTTGCGCGCGGTGGCGACGATGTTGAGAAACTCCGCGAAGATGGCCTGCGCCGTTTCCGGGCGCAGATACGCCGCCGCGGAGTCATCCTCCACGGGACCGACGTACGTCTTGAACATCAGGTTGAACGAGCGGGGCTGCGTGAGATTTTTCGACCCGCACTCGGTGCAGACCACACCCTCGGGCAGCAGGAGGTTCTTGCCGTCGCGGATGAGCTGCTTGCCCTGCTCCTCGCAGAGCTGGTCCGCGCGGTAGCGCTTCTTGCAGTCCTTGCAGTCGACCATCGGATCGGCGAAGCCGGCGGCATGGCCGGACGCCTCCCAGACGCGCGGGTGCATGATGATGGTGGCGTCGAGGCCGACGACGTCGTTGCGCCATTGCACCATGAAATGCCACCAGGCGTCGCGGATGTTGCGCTTGAGTTCCGACCCGAGCGGTCCGTAATCCCAGAAGCCGTTGATACCGCCGTAAATCTCCGAAGAGGGGAAGATGAAGCCGCGGCGTTTGCAGAGGGAGGAGATGATTTCGAGATTCTTTTCCATGACGGGTTGCTGCATCCGTTGGGGATGCTTCTGATGATACGGTTTCCGTGTCGGCGGATCGGGGGTGCGGGCGGGGCGGGAAAGAGCGCCCGCCCGCAGGAAGAATGCAGGGGAGCGCCTCAGTTCGGGGCGCGGAGCGAATCGCAGAATGCGGCGATGCGCGCGACGCCTTCCTCGATGTTTTCGAGCGAGCAGGCGTAGGAGAGGCGGATGTTGTCGGGCGCGCCGAAGGCGGCGCCGGGGACGCACGCCACGTGCTGCTCCTCGAGGAGGCGTTTGCAGAAGGTGACGGAGTCCAGCCCGAATGCCTTGATGTTCGGGAAGATGTAGAAAGCGCCGTCCGGACGCATCACGCGCATGCCGCGAATGGCGCGGAGCCGCCGGTAGATGAGGGCGGAGCGCTCGCGGAAGGCCTTGAGCATCGGCTGGATGGCTTCTTCGCCCTGCGTGAGCGCCGCCAGCGCGGCATACTGCGAAGGCGTGGCGGGGTTGGACGCGCAGTGGCTCTGCACCGTGGTCATCGCCCGGATGAGCTCCTCCGGACCCGCGGCGTAGCCGATGCGCCAGCCCGTCATCGAGTATGTCTTGGAGACGCCGTTGCAGGTGAGCGTCCGCGCTTTGATTTCCGGCGAAAGCGAGGCGATGGAGACGAACGGCACCTTGCTCCAGTTCATCCGCTCGTACATTTCATCGGCGATGATCCAGAGGTTGTGGCGTACGCAGACCTCGCCGAGCGCGCGCAGTTCATCGGCGGTGTAGCAGACGCCCGTCGGGTTGGACGGGTAGTTGAGGACGAGCGCAACCGTCTTCGGGCGGATGGCTTTTTCGAGCGCTTCCGGCGTCAGCTTGAAGTGCTGCGACTGGCGCGTCTTGATGAAGCGGGGCTTTCCGCCGGCGATGCGCACCATCTCCGGGTACGAAAGCCAGTACGGCGAGGGGATCAGCACTTCGTCGCCGCGGTTGAGCATCGCGAGAAACGCCGTCGCCAGCGACTGCTTTCCGCCCGAGGAGATGATGACCTGCGAGGGCGTGTAGGAGAGATTGTTTTCGCGCAGAAACTTGTCGGCGACGGCTTTGCACAGCGAGGGCATACCGCGCGCGGCCGTGTATTTCGTCTTGCCTTCCCCGATGGCGCGGATGGCGGCGTCCTTGATGATCTGGGGCGTATCGAAGTCCGGTTCCCCGGCGGCAAAGGAGCAGACGCGGATGCCTTCGGCGGCAAGCTCTTTGGCCTTTGCGGAAATGGCGAGCGTTAACGAGGGCTGAATCGAATCAAGCAAAACATTCATGATGACTTGGGTCGGCTGTCGGGCCGACGGTTCAGGTTGCGGTTCCGACGGCCCCCGCCGTTGCGGAGACCCGGCCCGCGCAGATAAAGGGTTCCTAGAAGCAGTACTTCCGGATGACGGCGCTCATGTTGTCGCCGTCAATGTCGATGATTTTCATCTCTCGGGCGGCATTTTCGGGAGAGTCGGACGCATGGGCGGCGTTGACCATGATGTTGGTGCCGAATTCGCGGCGCACCGAGCCCGGGCGGGCCTTGGAGGGGTCGGTCGCACCCAGGAGATCGCGGATTTTGAGCACGGCGTTCTCGCCTTCGTAGACGAGCGCGAGGCACTCGGCACCGGCGCGGAAGGGCTTGTCGGCATCGGGAACCGCAGAGGGGCGGAAGCCCGTCATGAACTCCACGATGTCTTCAAACTGATTCTTGGCGAAGCGCGGTGCAATCGTCGTGCACAGTCCCTGCACTTCGTCGGGCGTCACTTCAAAGCCGAGCTCGCGGGAGACGGCGGCGGCAACGCGGTTGGCGCCGAAGGAGGGGAATTTTTCGGTGAGCGATTGCACGACGGGGCCGTAGAACTGCTCCGCCTGGGCGACCGTCATCGAGAATTTCTTGACGCAGATGATGTGGAGCCCGGCGGAGGAGAGCACGTCGATGATGTTGCCGGCGCGCAGCGAGGGGCGCTGGAAGTTGTCGGGCTTGAGCATGACGAGCGTGCGCTCGTAGCCGTGCGAATTCACAAAACCGCTTTCCGCCATGTGCTTGTAGAGGATTTGCAGCGTCGTGACGGCAAAGGAGCGCGTGGGCGCCACGAGCACCGCCGGCTCGAAGTACATGACCTTGCCGGACTCGTCGGCGATGTAGTCGCCGAAGGTTTCGCGGACCGTCTGCCCGCCGCCCCAGCGCAGGGTGACCGACCCGGTCACTTCCCAGATTTTGCGGATGGCGTCTTCTCCTTCGAAGAGCAGGCACATGCAGCGGTGGGGACGCCCGTTGGGCTTGGTGGGCGCATATTCCCGCATGACGTAGTCGTGCAGAAGCCCGTCGATTTTGGGGTCGGAATCCGTTCGCTCAATCACGGCTTTGGCGTATTCTTCCGCCAGCGCCTGGGAGGGTCCGAACATCCGGGCGGCAACGAGTTTGAGGTCGGTGCGGCTCAGGTAGCGTGCGATGACGCCGCCCAGTCGGGATTTTCGGATGGTGTAGGGATTGATGAGAACGTAAGCGAGCTCTTTCATGGTTTTACCCGGTCATGCGATGCGATGCGCGCGAAGAATAGCAAAAGAAAGAAAAACCGTCCATCCGGCTTTTGCGCAGGTTGATTCCGGATTTCTGCATTTTCCGCCGTGGAAACAGCGTTTCAGCCAAAGAAAGGCGGCAAAATGCCGCTGCCGTTTCGCCCGATGGGGCTGCTGAGGCTGCTGGGGGCACGGTTGTGCCTTTTTCTGGGGCTGCTGGGGGCACGGTTGTGCCTTTTTCTGAGGCTGCTGGGGGGCACGGTTGTGCCTTTTTCTGAGGCTGCTGGGGGGCACGGTTGTGCCTTTTCTGAGGTTGCTGGGGCTGCTGGGCGTGCCGCGCCGACTCTACATCAGGCTGTGGCGAGCCGTCCTGTTCGTCGTGTCCGTCCTGTCTGTCCTGTCCGTCCTGTTTTGTCTCGTTGCGGGGCGGAAAAGAAACGGGTGCAGGGCAAGACTGCCTGCACCCGTTGGCTGCGGGGTTGCCGCAGGGAACTCAGCGGAGAATGATGAAGGCGGGACCCGAGGCGAGCGGCGGATTCCAGTTGACGAGCCAGTGGCGGTAGCCGGAATTCACGTAGACACCGAAGGTCGCCGGGCCGGGGTAGGAGTCCTTGGCGAGGTCCGAATCCGTCAATGCTGTGGTTTTGTCCGCCCAGCCCTTCTCGTCGAGTTTGCGCGGAGCGTAGATGACGGCGGGGTTGGCGGTAGAGCCGGTATTGAAGGCGCTGCGGTCGATTTTGGACGGCGCCGCTCCGTAGAAATAGACCTTGCAGCCCGGTACGATGCCGGAGAAGCAGGATTCGCCGATGGAGATGGACTGGACGGGAAGCGTAATCTCGGGAATCGGGCTTCCGCGGAAGACTTCGGAAGCAAGGGAGGTCAACGAATCCGATGTCAGCGAGAGCGCATTGGTGATGGCGCAATACGCGAATGCGCGCCAGCCGAGCGTGGTGATGTACCGCGGCAGGAAGGGCGTCACGGTGGTCAGCGAAGAGCAACTGTAGAAGGCGTCCTGCGTGATGGTCGTGAGCCGCAACGGAAGGACTACAGACGTCAGGTTGCGGCACTTTTGGAAATTCCGGTCTCCAATTTTGGTGAGCGCACTGGCTCCCATGTCCGCAGACGTGATGCGGGTGGAGGAAAACACTTCCGTATTCATCGAGGAGAAGTTTTCGCCCAGAACCAAATCACCTTCCAGGGAGGTACATCCTGAGAAGGCCGCCCACCGTGCGCAGCGCCTTGCAACTGCTGAAGGCTTTCTCATTGATGGTTTTGAGCACCGGGGAAAGGACTGCATTTGTGAGGTTGGGGCAGCTGCTGAAGGCGTAGCTGCCGATCTTCGTGATTTTGCTTGCACCCATATCCACGGATGTGATGCGGGTGGAGGAAAACACTTCCGTATTCATCGAGGAGAAGTTTTCGCCCAGAACCAAATCACCTTCCAGGGAGGTACATCCTGAGAAGGCCGCCTTCGGGCAGAAACGGCGTCACCGTACGCAACGGTGTGCACCCCTGGAAGACCCGTTCGCCGATGGTCCTGAGCGACGAAGAGAGCACAACGTTGGTCAGCGAGGAGCAATTCTGGAAACTCTGATTCGCAAGGGAAAGAATGGAGTCGGCGAGGACGAGCGAGCAGAGATTCGTCTTTCCGGAGAAGACGCTCGTGTTGACGTGCGAGAACGCGAGGTTCAGACAGGATGCGGCGCGGGACAAATCGAGCAGACCGCCGCCCTCTGCGGCGCACCAGGTGATGGCGTAGGTGCCTCCCGGCTGGGATGCGATTGTGAGCGTCCATGCGCCGTCGGTAATCTGGGTCGTGCTGCCATCCACGAATTTCCAGTTGCGCGTGAAGTCGGCATAGACGCTCTTGGGGGCGTCCATGACGATGGAAAGGGTGGCGTCCGTTTCAGAACCCGCCGGGATATCGCCGTACCACCCGTTGAAGAACGACTGCGGATCAACGGCCGCAACGGGCGTGAGCGTAACCGATGTGCCGGCCGCGTAGTAGCCGTCTGCTTCCGCTTCCGGCGATGCGGTGACCTGTTCCAGTCCGCCATACTGAAGTCCGGCATTCAGCTTGTAGCCATGCTCCTCCCAGAGCCAGGTGATGCGGCGGGTCTGCCCGTCGTGCGTGTAGGTGGCCGAGCGCACCAGGTTGGTGCCTTCCATGATCCACGAACCGTCATCCTGCATGATTTCGGTTGTGTAGCCGATGCAGGTATAGCGGGTTGTGTCGGTGTAGGCGAATTCCTCCGCGGAGAGTTCGACCGTGTCCCCGCTTGCGAGCCCGGAGAGTTCCCCGTACGCAGGCGTTGTGGTGCCCACGGTGTTCTGATTTCCCTCAATCAGCACCGAATTGTCAGCCGGGCGTTCATAACCGAGAAAGACCAGTTCCATGAGACCCGTGGTCCACGTGTCGGAACTGCTGGGACGCGCCGAGGTCAGCGGAACAAATTTGAAGGCTCTGTAACTGCTTGTCGGGGGGACGGAAAATTCGAGAATATAATGCGAGGCATCCTCGCCGGTGGACGAGAACGACCAGACAACACCGCTCTGCTCGTCAATCAGTTCCCAGGTGTCCGCACTGGCGGCAGCGCTGGCGTCCGTATTGCCGTAGAGTTCCCACGAGCGGGGTGAGCGTTCCTTGGCATAATCGCCGATGGAAAGCGCATGCACGCGATAGCCCCGCAACTGAAAGGGGGATGAATATTCCTCCGGCAGGGCATACAGGAGGTAGGTCCCGTTCTGAATGGAGCCCAGCCAGCGGGTGGTCTCATCCGGCGAATAGGTGATGCCATCGAATGCTTTTGCGGGGCCGTAGCTCGAGTGATACTGGGCGGTGCTGCCCGTTCCGCCGGTGCCGCCGTCAATGACAGGGGTGCATCCTGCCGCTTTTACGAGGTCGTCCAGGCTCGCTGCCTCTTGTGCCTGCAGGGGCAGGAACGGGCAGAGAAGCGCAAATGCGAGGCTGGAGTATGTCAGGAATTGTTTCATGAATATCTCCTTCTGAGATCAGCGAAGGGAGTTGACTATGCCGGCTGATTGGCGGCGGCCGGGAGGCTGGGGGATAAGTCCGGCCCGGCCGGGAAGAGGCCGGACCGGACCGGGGCGGGCGGTTACCACTTGAATGCGGCGCGCTCGAGCGGTGCAAGTTTGATTTTGATGCGGCCCTTTTCCACGGAAGAAACTTTCTCTCCGGAGAAGGCGTCGAAGACCTCGCGGGCCGCTTCCATCTCCGGAATCAACAAATCGGTTTCCGTTGCTTCTTCGGAGAGGTTGAAGAGCACGACGAGGCGCTGCTTTTGCGGCGCATTGGGGCAGACGATGCCGTGGATGGTGCCCTCTTCGAAGGTGCGGCGGCCCGGCGTGGAAAGCGACGGGGTGATCTTCTTGAGTTCCGTGAGCAGGTCTTTGATGATGGCCTGCCATTTTTTATTGGTGTTGAGCCCGATGCCGTCGGCGCCGCCGCCAACCTGTTTCCAACAGTACCAGAAGAAGCCGCGGATGTCGTGAACGATGGCGGCGTAGGCCGTTTCCTTGGCGTAGTCGATGTTTTTCTGCCCCAGCGTCCCCGGAATCAGGACAATGGGTTTGCGGCCTTCCGTCTTTTCCTGCGCAAGCTTGATCCAGTAAATGATGTTGGTCAGGGAGCTGTATTTGCCGCCATCCGGAGCGTACGGCGGATTCGTCCCCAAGACGTCGCAGTGGCGCTGATGGATGTGGTACAGATCCGGGCGGTTCGAACAGATGAAGGTGGGGTGCTGCTTGTCGGCTCTGTGGAAAAAGGCGTTGTTGTCCGCAATGCTGGCTTCGCTGGACTCGGTGGGTTCGTCGCCCACATACCACATCATGATGGCGGGATTGTCGCGAATCAGCGGGACATGCTCCCGGGCGCCGCCTTCGTAGAGGGCCTTCATTTTGTGCGTGACCATATGGTGGAGGCCATACGGGATGCCATCCTGCAACCAGAGGTCCCATGCCCAAAACTGCGAGCTGTTGAACCCGATGTCGGCAACCTCGTCCAGCTGCATGTGCGTGTGGTACGTGCCCAGCGGGAAGAACGGCTTTCCGCTCACGAGGAAGGTGTTGTCCTCATCGATGACGGTCTGCGCGGCGATGGGCGCCAGGATTTCGAAAGGCGCCTCGTCCTTGAGCGTCAGATTGCCCTTCTTGAGGACGGCGCGCATTTCGTACCCGCCGGCGGAGAGCTCTTTGGGCAGCTCAACGGGAACCCAGAGCCGGGCGGGAACCTCATTCGTGGGGAGCGTGACGGCAGTGCTGAAGACCGCATTGCTGCAGGCGTCGTAGACGGTGAGGGTGACCGCCGCCTTGGTGAGGTCGCGGTGCGCCGGGGCAAACCGGAGCAGGAAGTCGACATCCTTTTCGCGGCGCTTCGTGGACAAAATGCCGCGGTAGGCGTTGGGGTCAATCTCCATGATCTTGGGCAGAACGGTTTTGCGCGAGAAGAGTTCCGTGTCGGCGCCGTCGATGTTCAGGGAGAACTTCTGGGTGACGGGGCCCCGTTTGTCGTACGCGTACTCGAGCGTGCAGCTTTTGCCGGTAAAATTGGTGGCGAAGGTGGTTTCGCGTCCCTTTTCATCCATGAATTCCAGCGAAAGAGAGGCACCTTTGGGGGCATCGTTGCGCAGATGGAGCGTGAGCGTATCCTTGCCGGGCGCCAGCGGATTCATGGAGAAGGACTCGACGGACATGCCGTGCTGTTTGAGGACGGACCATGCGACGTAGTTCTCCAGCGGCGCGTCGTGCGTCTGCCGGAGCGCCGTCCAGTAAATCCAGCCCTTGCCGATTTCCTGATACAGACCGACGGGATTGCCTTCGGAGCAGCGCGCGAGCACCTTCCATTTGCTGTTGGCGGGAACCTCTTCAAAGTGACCCCAATAATTGCCCTCGGTGACGAGGTTGGGGAAGGCGCGGAGCGTATGGACGGGTTCCGTGTTGTGGACGTGGCCGAGTACCTGCCAGACGGATGACTTGCAGTCGCCGGTTTTGACGTCGCCGACATCGGCGATGTTGTTGAGCCAGGCGCGCACCGTGGCGTAGGTGCCGTCGACGATGACAAGACCGCCGCCCTTTTCCAGATAACGGCGGATGGCGCCGTAATCGGTGTCGTCCTGCCCGAGAATCGGCTTGTGTCCTCTCCAGTTGAAGAGGGGAACGGCAATCACGAGATCGAGTTTATCGAGGGAGCGGGAAAGCTGCTGCATCCCATCCTTGGAACAGGGGAAGCGGAAAATGTTCCAATGCGGATGCGTGGCAAAAATCGGGTCGAATTCTTTATTGTGTCCGGTTTCTCCCAGAAGAAGACCGATATTGGCGGCCGAAGCCGTAACGGCGAGGCACACGCACAGCGCCGCGAGCAGGAGTCGTTTCATGTGAATATAATTTTGAATGTTTGGGATTTATCGCAGGAATCAGGTCGCTATCCAACGCCGTTTTTACCAAAGTTTCTTCCGGAATGCAACTTGTAAAAAAAAAATAACAAAAACGTGTACAGGAGCGAAAAATCGCGGATCTGCCCCGATTTTTCATCAGGGGTTGATGCGCTGGAATCGCCGGTATTTGCGTCGATATGACCGCCATCTGCCGCTTCGCCGGCCGACAACCAAGCGCGTTCCGGGGAAAGGCGGTGGAACATCGTCTGTAATCGCGCGGAGGGTCTCTCTTACTACGCAACTGCTTCAGGACTCGCTTCGCTCATCCTTCGCAGAACCGTTCTCCCACTTCGAGGGTCGTGGCGCCGGGGCCGTTCGCGCCGCAACTGGGGCTCCTGGGGCTCCTGGGGCTGCTGGGGCCACTGGGGCTACTGGGGCAACTGAGGCTACTGGGGCAACTGAGGCTACTGAGGCTACTGAGGCCACTGGGGCAACTGGGGCTACTGGGGCAACTGGGGCTACTGGGGCTACTGGGGCTACTGGGACCGCCGCGCTGACTCTACATCAGGCGGTGGCGTGCCGTCCTGTCCGTCCTGTTCGTCCTGTATGTCCTGTTCGTCCTGTATGTCCTGTTCGTCCTGTATGTCGTGTTCGTCGTGTCTTCCGCCTGCGCGGGTTTCGCTTTCGCGACAGGCGGAAAAATTCGATTGACGGGGCAGGGGGATTTTGGTTTCATTGAACCCCGTTACACCCCGGGCAATTAGCTCAGTTGGTTAGAGCATTACCTTCACACGGTAGGGGTCACTGGTTCGAGTCCAGTATTGCCCACCATTCCGAAAATGCGTTTCACCCCGATAAAACACGGGCGAAACGCATTTCTGCTTTCCGGGAAGCGGAGCATGTTACGGCTTCCCCGATGCGAAAAAAAAGCCGGCTCCGGCGGAGTCGGCTTTTTGGGGTTCCTGAGAAACGGGCGAAATGGTCAGGGCGTTTCGAGCGGATGGAGCTCAAAGAGGACGGTGTCCGGGCCCTTGAACGGATAATCGAGGCGGTGATCCTTCAGCGGATAGCGGCGCCCCGAGAAGAGTTCCGTCACGGAAACGACATCCTCCGGGAAGGACAGGGTGCGCACGCCTTCCTTCGCCGTATGGAAAGCGGCCAGCGCGGTGTTGGCGAACACGGGCAGATCGTCCTCCGTCCAGAAAAAGACCTCCGCTTCGCGGGCCAGACCCCGCAAGACGGGGACGGTCAGTTCTTCCGGGTGATGGAGATAGTAGGTCCGGGAGGAGCCCTGTTCGGTCCGGCAGAGTCCGGGTGTGCCGTAGGCGACGCCCGTCAGTTCTTTGTTCCGGTCCAGAACGATGCGTGTGCCGTCGCTGATGCCCGCGGCATAGAGCCAGAGAATCGTTCCGTTGAAGGCGGCGAAGCGCTGCCGGAACTGCGCCAGACGCTTTTCGTCGAGTTCAAACACGGAGGCGAAAATCAGGAGCTTGTACCGCTCGGCCACGCCGGGCTCCATCAGATCGTTGAAGCCGACGGGCTCGAAGGGGGTGCCCAGCTGGTTGAGCTTCCAGTGGACGTCGCGGTGGAACCGGTTCGCATTCGCCCCGGGCGTGTCGTTGACAAGGGAGGCGCCATCCGCATCGACCACGAGCGCAATTTCGGCGCGGGAGGCGTAGTCCGCCCGGGAGAAGCGGTCCCAGAGTTTCTTCATACGGGCGAGTTCGGCGAAGACGGCGTCCGACTGATAGAAGCCGCCCCACATGTCGAACCACCAGAGCGACGTCTGATGAATGAGCGAGAGGCACATTTCGCGCCGCATCCCGGCGATGTCCTCGGTTTCATCGGCCCAGTAGGAGGTCTCATCGTTGACGCCCGGCGCCAGATGCCGATTGTAGCAGTGGGTGCGGTGGTCGACTTCGTGCATGTAATTGCGGTGAAACCGGTGAATCGTGCCGATCGGGAGCATGAACCCGCCGCCACCGCCCATTTCGCGGTGTTCGTAGGTGCCGGGCGTAATCACGAAATCCACGCTGCCGGATGCGAGGAGTTCCTCGAGGGCCAGGTGTCCCTTTTTGACCCAGTCGCCGCCGAGTTCCAGAAGGTAGCCGTAGAACGCGCCGATTTCCACCTCCCGCCGGCAGCGGTTCCGGATGCGGTTGGCGAAGGCCTGCAGGGTGCGGCAGACGTACTGGGAGGTAAAGCGCCAGTACCGGAGCGCCTCCGCGTCGCCGTCCGGGTCGCGCAGCGTCTCCTCAAATCCGAAGTGGCTGCGTTTGGAAATGCCGGGCACATCGTCGGGAACCGGGTATCCCTTTTCTTTGCACCAGGCGAGGTAGGCCGCCTGCTTCTCCGGACCGGCTCCGCCGTTGCTGTTGTCCATCCACTCATCGGTGGCGCCGCACATGGGGACGTACGCGCGGATGCGCTCGCCGTAGTGCGATTCCAGGTAGTCGACAATTGCGTCGCAGTAGGCTTCCGTCGACTCCCGCCACCGCGGCAGCGAAATGGCTTCGCTCAGGTTCGTCAGGCTGTCGCCGTTTTTTCCGGGCAGTTGCCGCGAAAGCCAGAGCGGAGAATTGAGGTCGATGAGCGCGAGGAATTCCGCCTTCGGATTGACGGCAATCAAATCATCGAACTGTTGCGCGACGGGGGTGAAATCGAAGGTGTTGAACCAGAGCCGGTTGGCCGGGTATTTGCTGTAGGGTTCTCCGAGCGAATTGCAGGTGTTGGCGGGGAAGACGGCGATGGTGTCGATGCCGGCTTCCCCGA
Organism: uncultured Verrucomicrobiota bacterium; assembly: GCA_949295265.1. Lineage (GTDB taxonomy): Bacteria > Verrucomicrobiota > Kiritimatiellia > RFP12 > UBA3636 > JAEDLN01. The sequence continues at coordinate 13,613 of CASFKR010000058.1, forward strand.
AACGGCGAACCGTTTCGAGCTCGGGCCAGAAGGAGCGGTACGCAAAATAACGGCGGTTTTTTTTCATGCGTGTTTTTTGTCGGGTGCTCCCGCGGTGCGAAGCGGGCGTGTCTCGCGCCGCAGGGGCGTTGGAAGGAAGGAGAGGAAAGGAGCGGATTAGCGCGTCAGGTGATAGGCCATGACGCCGCCTTCGAAGCAGGCGGGATCGAGCAGGAACCGGAAGACGCCATCCTGGAATTCCGTCTGGACGGTGCCGAATTCAGAGCCGTCCGTCGCCAGCGCGGCGACGCGCCACGGGGCGTCCGCCTTGAGCTCCAGCTGCGCGGTTTTGCGCTCCACGAGCGGCCGCCCTTTGTCGCCCCAGGCGCGGACGAGGTCCTCGCGGTCGTAGCGGGCGTTGTTGTTGAAGACGTTGGTGAGGTGGAGCACCAGGATGTCGCTGCTTTCCGCCAGCGGTTTGCCGTCGCGGGAGATGGCGGCAACCGTCATGAAGCCGTCGGCATGGCGGATGCGGAGGACGTCCGCCTCCAGCGAGCCGCCCGGCAGCGTGACGGTCTCGGTGCGGTCCGTCATCACGGCAAGCGATCCGGCCTTGACGTCGTAGCGGACGCATCCGTCATCGGGGATCTTCATTTCGGGCGTGTACGGCCGGACGTCCGGCGGAAGCGGTTTGCCTTCCATGCTGAACCCGATTTGCGCCTGCAGACCGAGCGCACGCATTTCGCCCGAGAGGGTCTTCGGGGTGTCGCCGCTGCCGATGGTCAGCCTCGTTGCGGCCGCCGGCAGGTCTTCGCGCAGATACAGCGCGGCGACAATCCGGTCGCTGAGCTGGGAGAGCGGGTCGTTGCAGGCGTCAAACTGGGTGATGGACCAGGGGTTGATGTAGCCGCCATGCGACCAGGCGAACCGCCAGAGCCCGCCCCAGTTCTGCCGCGCCGCAAAGGCGCCCGTCAGGGGGCCGCTCTCCGCGCGGTGCGGATTGGGGGCGCAGAAATTGATTTCCGTGAAGGTCAGCGGTTTTTCGTAGATTCTCCGCCGCATGTGGCTGCCCGGCACCGGAACGCCGCGCTTCAGCGAGGAGCCCGTATCGAACTGGATGGGCGTCGTCCAGGCTTTCTCCGGGAACGACGGATGCGCAAAGTAGGTGTGCGCATCGACGAAATCCCAGTCTTCCCGCTCGAACGGGGATGTGGTGCAGTCGCCGGTCAGCATCGCTTTGACCTTCAGTTCATCCCGGATGAAGGTGACCATTTCCCTGTACATCCGGTCGACCAGGTCCTTGAGGAACGCTTCGAATGTGGCGTCCGTTTCTTCGGAAATGTTCTTTTCGCGCTTCCAGGCCTCGTATTTTTCCCGGTAGAGACGGGTCAGTTCGGGATCGCGTCCCCAGGAGGAGGTTACGAAGATTTCGTTGACCATGCCGAGAATGGCGAGGGCGGGTTCCTCCGCCCAGGTGAGCCCCGTGTAGGGGTTGCGGTGGGTCATCCAGCGGCGGGCGAACTCCTTCCAGTTGTTCATGGCGGCGTCGCTCACGGGGAGAAGCCCCTTCATGTTCGAGAGCGTGTCCGGATTTTCAATGCCGATGTTGTCACCCGGGCGCAATTTGCGGCTCACAAAAATGTCCGTTGCGATGTAGATGCCTTTTTCCTTGCATTTCGCCACGAGGTAATCGAGCTTGTCCATCTGCTCCGGATCGAGCGTGACGGAGTCCGGTGCATCCGGGTCGATCATCCTGTTGTCGTGGTGGTGAATGCGGAGCGTGTTGTACCCGACGGCGGCCATCCGTTCGACGAGCTGATCGACGGCTTCCTTGTCTTGGAAATTCGCGGAAAAGCAGAGGTTGGCGCCGTAGAAGCGCACCCGCTTTTCCGGTGCGTTTTCGAAGGTGAATTCGCCCTTGTCATTGACGCAGACGCGGCCGTATTTTCCGGCGGGGGCGTCCTGCAGCCCGAAGGACGAAAAATCGAGCGCGCTGCCCGGTACGGTTTTCCCGGTGAAGTCGAGCCGCTTCCACTGCGCATTTTCGCGCAGCGTGAAGGCGGTCCGCTTGACGGTCGGCGGAAAAGCCGCGGCGCGGCTGCTGAGTGTGACGGCCGCAATCATCCAGGCCGTGTTTTCCGGGAAGGCGGGGCGGAAGGAGAGCGACACGGGGTCGTCCTGCGCGAGTGCAAAACTGGAGGCGTACAGGCCCGCCGGGGCGCCGTCGGCTTCCCCGATGAACCCGGGCACGGCATTCGGGAACGGCATGCCGACGGTCTTCCAGTGGGAGCAGTCGATGTCCGTTTTGACGGGAATCGACTCGGTTTTGCCGTCGGCATACGCGACGTCGATAAAGCCGACGGGCTTTCCCTTTTCCGGCTGCCAGCCGGCGAGCAGCGGCCAGTCCGCCGCATGCAGAAGCGTCACGGCGCCCGCGCGCGTGCCGGCGGGGAGCGCGAGCCCGACCGCGCCGTCCGAAAAGCCGCGCCCCGTGACGATGGCTTTCCGTTCGGGTGCAATCTCAAACGGAAACTGGGCCAGGGTGAGCGTCCCCGCCTTCAGCGCCTTCAGATCGGACTCCGCGCCTTCGCCGAGCCAGCCGGAGCCGTCCGCATCGCTCAGACTCCGGTTCGCCCCGGCACCCAGCGCCACCGGAACCGCCGACGGGGAGTCCACCTGCAGATCAAATGCGATTTCCGCATCTTTCCAGGTGCGCGGCGCAAGCGGCGGCGTGGAAACGAAAATGCGGGCAATCGCCGTATTGTTGCCCCACTGCCGGTTGTCCTGCATCATCAGTTTGAGATTGCCGGAAATCGTGAAGGAGGTGCCGCCCCAGCCTTTCACCGAAAGGGTGCGGAACGGACGGCTGGCGACGAGTTCCGGGCTGGGACCCTGCAATTCCGGAATCGGGACGACCTTGCCGTCCAGCACCAGCTGTTCAACCGGATACGGCATGAGCAGTTCCGCATAAAGCCCGTTCATCTGTGTGGGCTCGGGAAAGTGGAATGCACCTTCGTAGCGGTACCGGTTTTCTCCCGTCTGCTCAATCCGTTCCTCCGTGCGGATCTTCACCGTGGGGAACGGTGCGGTTCCGGAAAAAGCGCGGAAGCCGTCCCCGGTTTCCGTTTGGATGTCGGTCCAGTTGAAATTGTCGCGGAAGGACCAGCTGAGATTGGCCGCTTTCAGGGTCAGCACGACATTGCCCAGCCGCAACGCTCCATTTTCTTCGAGCGTAAAGCCCTGCGGAAAGTCCAGCGCCTGCACGCTGGCGGAAGAGAGCGCGCCGGTCAGCGCACTCAGGATGCACGTTTTCACGATGGTTTCAGTTTTCATGGTGTGGAAATCTCTTTTCAGTCCCGTATGTGTGTCCAATCTTCCGAACCGGCCGACGTTCTCCGCACGGGGAGGTACGTCCGACCGGAAGCCCGCCGTTGAAAACCGTCAACAGGGGCGCATGCAGAATCAGCCAACCGGAAAATCGCTTTGTCATATCCGAAGTCCGTTGATTTATTCAATATTGAACAATCGCTTCCCAGCGTGAGTTTTTCTTCTGAAAGAGGGCAATAACGTATCATTTCCGGGATCGAAAAACCATTTTTTTCGCATGAAAAAGTTGCACCACCTGTTTTCATACGCCCGGAGCCGAAAATCGGCGAGTTTCTCCTGCACGCCTGCCCCGAGATTCGCCGACGCTCATCCCGAAGGAGCACGGGTTTGCCTTTTTCTGGGGCTGCTGAGGCTACTGGGGCTACTGGGGACTACATGCGGTAGCGAGCCATCCTGTTCGTCGTGTTCGTCGTGTCTGTCCTGTTTTGGTCCGCTCCGATGATTCCGACTCGGTCCCGCTTTTCGGAAAAGGACCGGTAAATGCTGGAGCCGGGGAGGTCAGGTGCGGTTTTTCCGGCAGGACCGAATCCCTGTTTTTGCAAGATACGCTTGCGGAAAAACAGGGGTTTTTGATATCGTGCCGAATCATTTACCCCTTACCGGTTCGTAAAAGGATACATTTCGGGCGAACGGATGGGGAATGCAGCAGGCACAGTATTTTTTCGAAACCAAAATCGGTTACACACAATCACCCATGAGTTACGCACAAAAAGTCCTTGCGTCCGTCAAGGCTAAGGATGCCGGTCAGCCCGAGTTCATTCAGGCGGTCACGGAAGTCCTCAATACGCTGGAGCCCGTCCTCGATGCCGAGCCCAAATATGAGAAGAACGCGATTCTCGAACGGCTCGTCGAGCCCGAGCGTGTGATTATGTTCCGCGTCCCGTGGACGGACGATCAGGGCGGTCTGCACGTCAACCGCGGCTTCCGCGTTCAGTACAACAGCGCCATCGGCCCCTACAAAGGCGGTCTGCGCTTTGACGCGACGGTCAACCTCTCGATTCTCAAGTTCCTCGGGTTCGAGCAGGTCTTCAAGAACTCGCTGACGACGCTCCCGATGGGTGGCGGCAAGGGCGGCTCCGACTTCTCGCCGCGCGGCCGCAGCGATGCCGAAGTGATGCGGTTCTGCCAGAGTTTCATGACGGAGCTCTATCGCCACATCGGTCCGGACACCGACGTTCCCGCCGGTGACATGGGCGTGGGCGGCCGCGAAGTCGGCTACCTGTTCGGTCAGTACAAGCGCATCCGCAACGAGTTCACGGGCGTGCTCACGGGCAAGGGCCTGCAGTTCGGCGGCTCCCTGATCCGTCCCGAAGCCACCGGCTACGGCGATGTCTACTTCGCCGAGAACATGCTCGCCACCCGCGGCGATTCGCTCAAGGGCAAGGTCTGCTCGATTTCCGGCTCCGGCAACGTGGCGCAGTACGCGGCTGAAAAGCTCATCCAGCTCGGTGCCAAGCCCGTCACGCTTTCCGACCGCTCCGGCTGGATTTACGACAAGGACGGTCTCACCCTCGAGAAGGTCAACTACATCAAGCATCTCAAGACGGTGGAGCGCGGCAGCCTGACCGCCTACGTCGAGAAGTATCCGACGGCGGAATTCCACGCCGAGGGCCGCCCCTGGGTCGTCCCGGTGGACTGCGCGTTCCCCTGCGCCCGTCAGAACGAACTCGACGGCGATGACGCCGAGACGCTCCTCAAGAACGGATGCACGGTCGTTGCGGAAGGTGCCAACATGCCCTCCACGCTGGAGGCGGTCGACCGCTTCATCGCGGCCAAGACGCTCTACGCGCCCGGCAAGGCTTCCAACGCGGGCGGCGTGGCCGTCTCCGGTCTGGAAATGTCGCAGAACTCCGAGCGTCTGTCCTGGACGCGCGAGGAGGTCGACGCCAAGCTCAAGGGCATCATGAAGTCCATCCACGACAATGCCTACACGGCTTCGATTCACTACGGTCAGGAAGGCAACTACGTGATGGGCGCCAACATCGCCGGCTTCGTCAAGGTCGCCGATGCGATGATTGCTCAGGGCTGGGTCTAAGCCCCCCCCGCATGCGCAGCGGCTTTTGCACGCTGCATCGTTCGCTCAAAATCCGTTCCGCTCCGTGCGGGACGGATTTTTTTTGCGCCGGGTATGCGCGCATCGTGCGGTTTGCGTGCTCTGGACATGCATGATTGCGCAGCATTCGCAGATGCCTTTGCGCAGCAGGCGGCTCATGACTGCCCGATTTGGATATCCCAAAACAAAAAATCGTCAAATTGTATCCATGAACCGTTCATTCCGCTTGCGCAATAGATGCGAAAACAATAAAATATTTCCCTGTTGTACAAATGAGCCCGGATTGCGGTTTCCGCATTCGGTTATCAGCGGACAAATCGGTCTGCTGTCAACGTTCTTTTTCTGCGCGCGCGAACGAATTCAAATCCAGAAACGTTTCCATCAACAGATTGCCATGAAACCGAAAACGTATACGCTCCGGAATCGTGCCGGAATGACCCTGAAGGTGAGCACCCTTGGTGGTACGGTCGTGTCGCTGACGGCACCGGATCGGGATGGCAAATTCGGTGAAACCGTTCTTTCGTATCCGGACGTTACGCAGCATCTGCCCAACGGGCACATGAATTCGCTCATCGGGCGTGTGGCCAACCGCATCGGCGGGGGCGTGTTCACGCTGGACGGCGAGAAAATCGTGGTGGCGAAGAATGACAATGGCGTCAATTCGCTGCATGGCGGCGAAGTGGGGTTCGACCAGAAAATCTGGGACGCGCGCCCGTTTGCCGGGGCGGACGGCCCTTCGCTGGAACTCACGCTTTTCTCCCCGGACGGCGAGGAAGGGTACCCGGGCAATCTGTTTCTGCGCGTTGTTTACACGCTGACGGAAGACAATGCGTGGCGCATCGAGTACTGGGCGATCACGGATAAAACGACGGTCGTCAACTTCACGAATCACGCTTATTTCAACCTCTCCGGCGGAAAGGACAAGGATTTGGACGGACACTACGTGCAAGTCAATGCCTCCCGTTTCACGGAGGTGGACAAGCGTCTGATTCCGACGGGGCGCGTCCTGCCCGTCGAAGGTACGGGGCTCGATTTGCGCTCGCCGATGCCGTTCCACGAATGCTTCGCCCATGGCACGAAGGACAAGTACATGAAGGCGGTGGGCGGCTACGACCACAATTTCATCATTGACCGCGTTGCGGCGGGGCTCGCGCAGGCCGCCGTGCTGGAGCATCCGGAAAGCGGCCGTCAGATGGAAGTCTGGACGACGGAGCCGTGCGTCCAGGTGTACACCGGCAATTTTCTCAATCCCGAAGTGACCGGGTCTTCCGGCTTCGGGTACGGTCCCCATGCGGGCGTCTGCTTCGAAACGCAACATGCTCCGGATTCTCCGAACCAGCCCGGCTTCCCGAGCATTCGTCTGGAGCCCGGTCAGGTGTATTACAGTGCGACCATCTACGCCTTCGACGTGGTAGAAGACTGATGCCGCGCCTGCAGACCTTCCCGGCTGAGCCTTCCCTCTTCATTTCTTTTTTATTCCTCCCATGGATGAACCGTCCTCCGTTTCCGTAAAAGAGTTGGATGCTTCCAAACTCGTCCACATTCCCGGCTTCACGCTGGAGGCACTGCAGGCGGAAACGCATCTGGTGCAAATCTGGGAAGCGTATCAGATTTCCCTTGAGCGCAAGGTTCTGATCGTCAACCTGCTGCAGGAGCTCGTTTCCTCGCCGGAAAAAGCGGCGTGGTTCGAGGAACTGGTGCGTTTCGTGGCCCGGTTGCGGCATCCGAATTTCGTGCAGGTCATCGACGTGTCGCCGCCCGGGACGGAGATTCCGTACGTGATTCTGGAAGCCGCGGAAGGAACGGACCTGGCGGGGCGTCTCCGGGAGGGTCCCCTCCCGCCGGAAGCGGCGGCGCGCGTGACGCGCCAGATTGCCGAGGCGCTCGATGCGGCGTGGAAGCACTCCGGCTTTATTCACCGCAATCTCAAGGCCGGTTCCATCCGCCTGCAGCCCGACGGCTCGGCGCGGATTTTCCGCTTTCTCGCCGGTACCTTCTGCCGCCCCGGTGTCAATCCGTTTGCGCACGATGAGGATATGCTCATCGGAACGCCCAACTATATGTCGCCGGAGCAGATCGACGGCGAACCGTCGATTGATTTCCATACGGATATCTACGGGCTGGGCTGTCTCTTCTACGAAATGCTCACGGGCAAGGCGCCGTTCAGCGAGGAATCCGACCCCATTCGCGTCCTGGCGTTGCAGAAAACCGGGAAGCTGCCATCGCCGACGGTGGTCAATCCGTCCATCCCCGCCGGGTATTCGTACATCCTTCACCGCATGACGGCGAAGCAGGCGGCGGACCGCTATCCGTACTGGCAGGACGTGATTGAAGACATTCGCCGCGTGGAGTCGGGCCGTCCGCCGTATCAGCCGGAGGGTGCGGCCTTCCTTTCGATGAACTGCACCGTGGAGGCGCCGCCTCCCGGGCTGCTGGCCGAGAAAACGCCGGTTGCCGAGAAGAAGAAGAGCGGCCGCGCCTTTACGGTGAAGCACGGCAGCAGCGGTACGCCCATCGTGCCGCCGCGGCCGCTGACCTCGATTCCGCAGTCCGCCGATCCGTCGGTGCCTCCGGAGGCGCCCGCCTCGCCGCTTCTCAACGTCGCCAAGGGCGCCATCGTACTCCTGCTCGTCGTGGGCGCCTTCTTCCTCGCCCGCGTACGCCTTGCCGGGCTGATGGACGATGCGGCGGCACCCGTTGCGCCGGAGGAGACCGCCGAAGAGATTGCCGCCGCAGCCGACCCGGAGTCGGGCGTCGGGACCTTCGTGCCGCTGACGGGTGCCGGAACGCGCTACACCCCCGACGCCGCTGAGGCGCCGGAGCCGTCGCGCGTGGCCGAGGTGAC
>CASFKR010000059.1 GCA_949295265.1 uncultured Verrucomicrobiota bacterium
AGCCTTCCCCGCCTCGATTGCAGCACCCGAACCCCGACCCGTCCAGGATTGCAAAAGTAAACGCATCGAATCAGGTGCGTTTACTTCGGCAATCAAGGACCGTAATTATGACGCAACGCGGTGCGCAAAATCGACCTTGCGTTTCGGGGGCTCTTTCGCTATACTTCCACCCGCTTTTGTCAATTTTCCCTCGTTGACACCCGTCGCCGACTTCTCCCCCCGGCGCAACCCGATTCCCATCCTTCACCAAGAATCCACCTACGAGGAACAGCCTCATGCAAGCATACGCAGTCATCGAAACCGGCGGCAAGCAATACCGCGTCCAGGCCGGCGACAGTCTCGATGTCGAACTCCTTCACGCCGAAGAGGGTGCCACCGTCACCATCGACAAAATTCTCGCCGTCTCCGATGGCACCGAACTCAAGATCGGCACGCCCTACGTTGACGGTGCCAAAGTCACTCTGAAGGTCGAAAAGAACTTCCGCGGTCCCAAGCTCATCTCCTTCGACAAGAAACGCCGCAAGGGATACAAGCGCACGGTCGGTCACCGTCAGGAGCTTACCCGCGTTTCCGTCGAATCTCTCTAAACCCATCGAGAAAGGATTTCCGTCATGTCCAAGAGCCATCAGGGAGTCAACGGCCGCAACAGCCCCGGCCAACGTCTCGGTGTCAAGCGCTACGGCGGTCAGGTCGTCAAGGCCGGCGAGGTTCTCGTCCGTCAGCGCGGCACCAAATTCAAGCCCGGCGCCAATGTCCGCCGTGGTGGGGATGACACGCTCTTCACGGTTGTCGCCGGCAAGGTGCAGTTCGAGAAGGAAGGCACGGTCGTCTCTGTGATTCCCGTTGAAGAAACCAAGCAGGCGTAAACCGCTTCCCGTTTCTTTCGGAAAAACGGCTCCTCCCCCGCGGGAGAAGCCGTTTTCTTTTTCACCCCGCCAGCCCTTCGGCTATGGTGTCATCCTGACGCCATCATCGGAATCATCGGCGCGGAACTCCCAGAGCCCCAGACAGCGGCGGAGCGAGCCAAAACACGACGCACAGGACGGACAGGACAAACAGGACGGCTCGCTACCCCACGCGGCGGAGCCAGAGTAGTGAAGCCAGCGCACGAAGCCAGAGCAAATGAGCCGCCACTACGACCCTCGAAGGGGGGGCGAATCCTGAGGTACGCGCGTAAAAGAAAGATAAGCCCTCCGGACTACCGGTACCGGAGGGCGCCGTATGTCAGCGAGCGAAGCGGCGGAGGGCGGCATCTCACGCGGCAGATTGCCGTCCACCGCCTGAGGACGCCGACGATTTCAGCGGCGTTGCTCTCCGATGATTCCGATTGTTCCGTCCTGTTCGTCCTGTTCGTCCTGTACGTCCTGTCCGTCCTGTACGTCCTGTTCGTCTTGTCTGCGCTGGCTTTGCCGCCCTCGGAGTGGGCGGCCGACTCATCAGCCGGTGCCCAGGGCCGGTCGGGCGGAATTTCAGGCGGCAGATTGCCGTCCACCGCCTGAGGACGCCGACCGGCATCACCAGCGGGGGGTTCCCCGCCCGCCCTCGGAGTGGGCGGCCGACTCATCAGCCAGCGAACAGGGCCGGTCGGGCGGAATTTCAGGCGGCAGATTGCCGTCCACCGCCTGAGGACGCCGACCGGCAAAAAGCGGCAACCGCCGCCGGTTGTTTTTTCTGAAAAAATAGCCTACCATGGTTCTGTATTCACCCCCGGAACCACGGTTCCGACAACCCCCTTTCGACCCATGAAAGCCAGGCATTTGTTTTTCTCCGTCCTTTTTGCGGTCTTTTCCATTTCAGCCCAGCCGACCGTTGCGGCAGAGGCGGCGGCTCCGGCCGCACAGCCCCAGATTTCCATCCGCATCGCTTCGTATGACCAACTGAATGCGCAGGTGTCGGCTTTCATCGAAGCCGTTTTCCCGGACTTGCTGCCCGCTTTTCAGCAGCAGATGCCGCAATTGCATCAATCTCTGAAGGAAGAATTCGATCTTTCGCTCGACCTCAAACGCCCGCTCGGACTCTTCCTGTTCGACTTATCGCCGGAAGCGCTGGAAGCCTTGCAGGAGAATATGGAACTCCCTGAAGATGCCAAACTCCTGGGGGCACTGCCGCTGGCCGTCGTGCCGACGGAAGAAGCGATTCTCGAAGCCGGCTGCACAAAAGAAGCCGGCAACGTATGGAAGGTTACGCTCTCCGGGGAGGAAGCCGAGGATGCGTGCGATACGGTCTACTTCACGATTCAGGACCAGGTTCTCTACGTCTCCAACAGCAAAAAACCGCTGGACGCGCCGCCCGCGGTTGCACTGCCGGACGCCTATGCCGGAGCGTTGGTCGCGTATGACATGAACGCGAGCCTCCTGCCGACCGGACCCGGCCAGCGCAAACCGGACTTCTCCCGGCTCACCTGCGGCCTCTGGTTTTCGAAGGCGGACGGCCTGACCGCCATCGCGAAAGCAGATCTGATCCGCCCCGCCGAACTCCATGAGGCGGATACGCTGCAGCCCGAGCGTCCGGTTTTCCCCGGCAAGCCCATCCTTTACTTGAAATGCGCCGCCTTTTCGCCGATTGACAACGCCTTCCCTGCCGAGGCGCTGGAACCCATCGCCGCCATGATTCCGGCTGACCGGACGGAGGCCTTCCGCAGTCTGGCGAAGCGCGTGGCGGAGCTTTCGCCCATCAACGTGCGGAACGAAATCGGGCTCTTCCTCTCCGATGAGGGCATGGTCTGCGGCAAGACCTACACCGAAATGAAGGATGTGGAGCAGGGACGCACCGTCATGCGCCTGTATGGCGACATTCTCCGCTTCCTCTCCCCCGCCCTTGCGGAGAAACCGGGGAACCTCTTCACGGACGATGCCGTGCACGTGGAACAGGCGCTGACCGTGGGCCCGGAGCCGACCGCGCTGCTGGTCCCGATATTTGGCGAGCGGATTGTCCTGGACGCCAAGCTGGATGAAACCGGTAAACTCCGCACTTCCATCTCCGACGGCAGCCCGGTTCCGCAGGGCGAGCCGTCCGATGAATATGCGAAGGCTTTTGCGCTGGCGCAGAAAAACCGCCTGCAGGGGCGTCCCTTCTCGGCGACCATCTTCTCGCTGGAGCAGTGCGTCCGGACCGTGGCGCGGTCGCTGGGCGCCTTTGGCGTGGTGCAATTCCCGGAGCCGACGCCCGGTGCGGTTTCCACGTCGCTCTCGCTGATGGAGTCGCCGGTCTCGATGGCGCAGGTGATGAACATCCCGGTTCCGGAGCTGAAATTCATCGCCGATTTTTTCATTGCGAACTTCTTCGGCGAAGATGCCGAAGAGGTCGATTTCGACGAATCGCTGGATGATGGTGTATCCGTCAAAACGAGCGGAGTACCCACAAAACCGGAAGGCGCAGACGATACGCTGCAATGGAGAATGGAATAACGGCAGACGGCACGGACCCCGCCCGTCGGGATTCGCCGGCGTAACCCCCGCTTCCCTGTCTGCCCTGTCCCTTTTCTCCAGCTCTCATGTATACGCTCCACGATATCGCCGAATTGGCCGGCTGCTCGCAAGCCAGCGTCTCCCGCGTCATGAACGGAACCGCAGGCGTGGCACCCGCGCTTGCGGACCGCATTCGCCGTGCCATTGCGGCCCTCGAAGCCGCCACACCGCAACCTGCCGAAGAACACCACCCCCAACGCGGACGCCCCCGCGGCTCGCTCTCCCTCTCCAACACGCTCGACGTGATTCTCTTCCGCAACGAAGAGCTCGAACCCATCATCGAAACATCGCGCGGCCTCATCATTTCCGAAGGGGAAATGGTGGGCGAGGAGTCCTTCCGCTCGCCGCGGATGCGCCTCTCCATGGACTTCTACCGGAACATCCTGTACGGGATTTCCAGCGAGATTTCCAAGACGGGGCTCCAGATGAAACTCTCGTTTTGCAGGGACTTAACCGAGGAGCGCCTCCTCGCCCGTCTCCGCAAATCCCGCCATCGCGGCGTCCTCCTGCTCGGCTCGCCGGATGACACGGAAACGGACTTCATCCGGGATTGCGGACTCCCGGTCGTGCTCGTCGATATCCTGGCACCGGCCAACGTCCCGGTTGTCACGATCGACAACATCGGCGGCTTCGCCTCGCTGATTGACCATCTGCAGGAACTCGGGCACAAGCACATCGGCTTTTCCGGCAACGATGAAAATCCCTCTTTCCGCATCCGGCACATCGCCTTTCGCGGCGAGATGAGCCGTCGCGGACTGCGCATCGACCAGGAACATTCGCTTCTCTTTTCGGGCTCCATGGCGGCACTGGCCAAGGAATGGGAAAAAGTGCTCAAGCGCCCCCATCCGCCCACGGCGATTGTCTGCGCCAACGACAACCACGCGATTGCGGTGGTGATGGCGGCTCAGAAAGTGGGCTTGCGCATCCCCGAGGACATCAGTGTGACGGGCTTCGACAACATCGAGGCGGCGGAACGGCTGCAGCCCGCGCTGACCACGGTTCGGGTACCGACGGCGGAAATGGGAGCCTGTGCGGCCAACCTTCTGCTCAACCTGACGCAGACCCCCTCGGACGCGCAGCTCTGGAGTCAGTGCGAAATCCGCTTCCGCACGAGCCTGATTGTGCGCGCCTCCACGGGTCCCGCCCGGGCAATCGACTGACCGCCTCACTCTTCGGCATTTGGAGCGCTTCCGGCGGATCGGCATTCCGGCCCCCGGAGTGCGCCGTATGTCAGCGAGCGAGGCGGCGGAGGGCGGCATCTCACGCGGCAGATTGCCGTCCACCGCCTGAGGACGCCGATTGGTATCACCAGCGGGGGTTCCCCGCCCGCCCTCGGAGTGGGCGGCCGACTCGTCAGCCGGTACCCAAGGCCGGTCGGTTAACGCCGACCGGCAGAAAAGGCGGCACCGCCGCCCGACCGGCAGAAAAGGCGGCACCGCCGCCCGACCGGCAGAAAAGGCGGCACCGCCGCCCCGCCGCAACACGCGCGCGCGATTGCCTTGCGCGGGCGCGTTGTATTTGATAGCCTTTAACGCGCATTAAACAACCCCCTTTTGCCCGTTCTGTCTATGTTCCTGCAAACACCTGCCTGGGAAGCCCTCCAGAAAGACTTCGAGGCCAACCGTAATTTCTCCCTCCGGGATGCTTTCGCCCAAGATCCCGACCGCGCCCGGAAAATGACCATTGAAGGCGCCGGTCTCACGCTCGATTACTCCAAAAACCTCGTGACCGAAGCGACCATGGAAAAGCTCCGCGCCGTGGCGGAAGCCTGCCATCTGCGCGAAGCCATCGAGGACATGTTCACGGGCAAACACATCAACGTGACGGAAGACCGCGCGGTGCTCCACACGGCGCTGCGCAACCTCTCCGGTGCCGTCTTTGATCAGGGCAAGGACGTCATCCCCGGCGTCCGTGAAGTGCTCGAACGCATGGCGGCTTTCGCAAACCGCGTCCGCTCCGGCGAGTGGAAAGGTTATTCCGGCAAGCCGATCCGCAATGTCGTCAACATCGGCATCGGCGGCTCCGATTTGGGCCCGAACATGGCGACGCTCGCCCTGCGGCACTACGCGCAGCGCAACCTCCGCTTTGAATTCGTCTCCAACGTCGACGCCACGCACTTCGTGGAGGCGACCTGGGGAATGGACCCGGAAGAGACGCTCTTCCTGATTGCGTCCAAGACATTTACGACGCTCGAAACGATGGCCAACGCCGTCACGGCGCGGGACTGGCTCCTGAAGGCGTACAACGGCGAGAGCGCCGCCGTCGCGAGCCACTTCGTGGCGATTTCCACGGCGGCCGATGAAGTCGCCGCCTTCGGCATCGACACGCAGAACATGTTCGGCTTCTGGAACTGGGTGGGCGGCCGCTACTCGCTGCCTTCCGCCATCGGCCTGTCGCTGATGATTGCCATCGGCCCCGAGAATTTCTACGACATGCTCGGCGGCTACCACGCGATGGACGAGCATTTCCGCACGGCGCCCTTCGAGAAGAACCTCCCGGTGACGCTGGGGCTGCTCGGCATCCTCTACAACAACCTGTACGGCGCGGAATCCCACGCCGTGCTGCCCTACGACCAGTATCTGTGCCGGTTCCCCGCCTATCTGCAGCAGCTCGACATGGAGTCCAACGGCAAGTCCGTCGACAAAGAGGGCAACCGCGTGACCTGGCAGACGGGTCCCATCATCTGGGGTGAACCGGGTACGAACGGGCAGCATGCGTTCTACCAGCTGCTGCACCAGGGGACGAAGCTCATCCCCGCCGACTTCATCGGCTTCTGCCGCACCCACAACCCGGTGCGCGACCACCACGTCTCCCTGATGGCGAACTTCTTCGCGCAGACCGAGGCGCTCGCCTTCGGCAAGACCGCCGAAGAAGTGCGCGCGGAAGGCACGCCCGAGGCGCTCGTGGCGCACAAAACGTTCACCGGCAACCGCCCGACGAACACCATCCTCGCGGATGAGCTGACCCCCGCCGTCTTCGGCGCGCTCGTCGCGCTCTACGAGCACAAGGTCTTCACGCAGGGCGTCATCTGGAACATCTACTCCTTCGACCAGTGGGGCGTCCAGCTCGGCAAGGTGCTCGCCAAGAAGATCATCCCCGAGCTCACCTCCGATTCGGCCCTGCAGCACGACGCGTCCACCAACGCGCTCATCGAGCGGTTCCGCAGCGCGAACCGCAACGGCTGAACCCGCCTCCGCGCAGGCTGACGCCGCCCCCTCCGTTTTCTCCGTTCCGCGCCGGGCGAACCCGCACCGGCGCGCCATTTCATCCCCCCTGTCCCGTCATGCACGACCTGAGCATCGTCGTTCCCGTTTACAACGAGGAAGAGTCCGTCCCGCGCCTCTGCGAAGCCATCGAAGCAGCCCTCCGGAAGCTCAGCAAGTCCTACGAGATCGTGCTCGTGGATGACGGCTCGTCCGACCGCTCCTGGGAGGTGATGTGCGCGGAGGCGGAGCGCCGCCCCCACTTCAAGCTCATCCAGTTCCGCCGCAACTTCGGGCAGACCGCCGCCATGGCGGCCGGCATCAACGAGAGCGACGGCGATGTGGTCATCACCCTCGATGCGGATTTGCAGAACGATCCGGCGGACATCCCCGCCCTCCTCGACAAACTCGCCGAAGGCTACGATGTGGTCTCCGGCTGGCGCAAAAACCGGCAGGACACCTTCATCAACCGCAAGCTCCCCTCGATGATTGCCAACCGCATCATCGGGCACATGACGGGGGTGCGGCTCCACGACTACGGCTGCTCGCTCAAAGCCTACCGGCGGGAAATCATCTCGCAGGTGCATCTCTACGGGGAAATGCACCGCTTCATTCCGGCGCTCTGCCGCTGGGTCGGCGGCACGGTCGCCGAAATTCCCGTCCAGCACCACGCCCGCCAGTTCGGGCAATCCAAATACGGCATTTCGCGCACCTTCCGCGTCGTGCTCGACCTCATGACGGTGAAATTCCTCATGACGTACTCGACGCGCCCCATCCAGGTCTTCGGCAAAATCGGTCTCTGGTGCGGCTTCTTCGCCGCGCTGCTGCTGGGTCTGGTCGGGCTCGAGGCCTTCGCCGCGCTCTTTGGCGGCGGCGCCTGGTTCGGCGGCGACCTGCTCGTGAAGCGTCCCTTCTGGATAATCACGCCGCTGATGTTTCTGGGCTTCTCCCTGCAGTTCATCGTGCTGGGGCTCATGGCGGAACTCACGACGCGCACGTACCACGAATCGCAGAACAAGCAGATTTACGCGATTCGTGAAGTCCGCACGAGCAAAAACGCCTGACGCCGCCCGCTCCTGTTCCCGTTGATGTTTCCGGTGCGCAACGCACCTTTCTGTTCCCCGTCTCCGTTTCATGTCCCTCCCGTTTTCCAACGATTTCGAATTCATGGATTTCTCCGCCTTTGCTGAAGAAGGCGGGGAAACGCCGATGAATGAAGCCTCCGGCGGCTCCGGCGAGCCCCCGGGGGGCGCGAACCGCTATCTGACGACGCTTGCAGAGGAACTGGCGCGGCAATTCAAGGCGGACCGGTGCACGATCTACCTCTACAACGAGGCGGAATGCACCTACACGATGCGGGCGGCGTACGGCTACCCGATGTTCGGGCGCGCCACGATTGTCGGCAAAATCGGCGAAGGGCTGACCGGGCGCGTGCTGGCGGAGCGGCGCCCCATCTACACGGAGACGGCCGCCTCGATGCGCGGCTACGTCCCGCGGCCCAATTTCCCGGATTCCGAGGTGCAGACCTTCCTCGGCATTCCGCTGCTGCACGGCCGCGACCGCGTGGGCGCCATCGTCTTCCGGCGCCGGACGGGACACCCCTTCCTGGCGGAGGAAATCTCCTCGATGCGGACGCGCGCCTCGGAGCTCACGGTCTCCGTCCAGAATGCGAATCTGCTGCTGATGGCGGAGGCGCGCGGGCTGCGGAGTCCCGCCTCGAAAACGCAGATTGCGGTTCATGCGCAAATGGTTTTCCGCGGGGCTGCGGTTTCCAACGGCTGGGCGATGGGCCCTGCACGCATTTTCAAGGCTTCGCCGTTGCTGGCCTTTTCGACGCCCGACCACCCGGTGGTTTCGCAACCGGAGCTTCCGCCGGCCATTCGCTCGCTGGATGAAGCGGTGGAAATCGTCGACCGGCATTTCCAGACGGCTTCCGCCACGCTCGAACAGCGGTTGCCGGAAGCGGCGGCGATGCTCTTCGAGGCCGGTTCGCTCATGCTGCACGATGAGAGCTACACGGGGCGCATCCGCGCGCTCGTGAACTCCGGCGTGCCGCTAACCGAAGCCATCGTCAAAATTTCCAACGAGTACATCTCCCTCTTCGCGGCATCCGAAAACGAGTATATCCGCGAAAAGGTGCACGATGTCGAGGACATCGCCGTCCACCTGCTCGAAGCCGTCACCTCCGACGTCTTTGAGCAGAACGACCTTTCCCGGGCACGCACCGTTCTGATCACGGAAAAACTGCTGCCGTCGGACGTCCTGCGCGTGGCGCGCGACGGCGTCTCCGGCATCATTCTGTGCGCGGGCGGCGCGACGGCGCACGTCACGCTGCTGGTGCGCTCGCTCCACATCCCGATGATCATCGTCAAATCGCAGGAGCTGCTGCTGCTCCCCGAGAACGAGATGATCATCATCGATTGCGCGAATGAAACCGTCTACGTCCATCCGGACGAAGGCGTCATCCGGCGCTTCTCGTGGCGCGCGAGCCAAGAGGCGACCGAGCGCAACACCACACCCAGCAAGACCTGCGGGCGCGAGAGCACGTACACGCGCGATCAGGAGCGCGTCACGCTCCAGGCGAACATCAACATCCTCGCCGATCTGGATTCGGCGGAGGCCGCGTGCGCGGAGGGCGTCGGGCTCTACCGCACGGAATTCCCGTTCCTGATGCGTCAGTCGATGCCGTCGGAAACGGAGCAGCTCTCCATTTACAGCCGCATTTTGAGCCGCATGCCGGGCAAGCCCGTCACTTTCCGGACGCTCGACGCCGGCGGCGACAAGGTCATCCCCTACCTTTTCAAAATCAAGGAAGACAATCCAGCACTCGGCTTGCGCTCGATCCGGTTCTCGATGAAGTATCCGAACATTCTGGATCAGCAGCTGCGCGCCATCCTGCGGGCCATCCAGGAGACGGGGCGCGATGATGTCTCCGTCATGTTCCCGATGATTTCCTCCATCGAGGAATTCCGCTTCGCCCGCGAACATCTCGAAACGTGTCTCTCCGACCTGCATACGACGTTGGGCGACACCACGCTCCATACGCCCTTCGTGGGGTCGATGATTGAAGTGCCGTCGATTCTCGGCGTGCTCGATACGCTGGCGGACGAATGCGATTTCTTCTCCATCGGCACGAATGACCTGATTCAGTATCTGCTGGCGGTCGACCGCACCAATGCCGCGGTCGCCGACTGCTATGTGCCGCACCATCCCACGGTGCTGCGCGCGCTCAAATACATCGCCGACGTCGCCATTGCGCACGATACCCCGCTGTGCATCTGCGGCGAAATGGGGCGCGATCCCAAATATCTGCCCTTCTTCATCGGAATCGGCATCCGCCAGTTCTCCCTCGAACCCAGCCAGATTACCAAAGCGCAGGAACTCATTTCCTGCCTGACCATCGAACAGTGCCGTCAGTACGCTGAGGATATGCTCTCGATGCACAAGATTGCCGACATCGAGCACCGGATTGCTGCGTTTGCCCGTTCGGCGTTCGGCTGAGCCCCCGCCGCACGGTTTGCGCCTCGCTCCCCCTGATTCTTTCTGTATTCCCGAAACTGCTTTTTTCTTTCACGATGAACGCCTCTCTCGTCGTTCTTGCCGCCGGTATGGGCAGCCGCTATGGCGGCCTGAAGCAAATGGACCCGATCGGGCCCTGCGGTGAATTCATTCCCGATTATTCGGTCGGCTACGCGCTGCGCGCGGGCTTTTCGCGCATCATCTTCGTCATCCGTCCCGACATCGAGAAAGACTTCCGCGAAATCGTCGGTGCGCGCTGGGAAAAGCGCGCGGAGGTGTGCTATGCCCTCCAGCGGCTCGAGGATGTACCCGCCCCGTTCTCCATCCCGGAGACGCGCCAGAAACCCTGGGGCACGGCCCACGCCGTGCTCGCCGCCCGCCCGTTCATCGACGGTCCCTTCGCCGTCGTCAATGCCGATGACTACTATGGCGCGGAAGCCCTTGCGCTGACCGCCCGCTTCCTCGGCGAACACGAAGGCGAACCGGGGCGCCACTGCATGGTCGCCTACCGCCTTGACAATACCCTCTCCGAATTCTCGTCCGTCTCCCGCGGCGTCTGCGCCGTCGCCCCCGACGGCACCCTCGACTCGGTTTGCGAACGGCTCAAGTTGCGCCGCGGCGAGGATGGGCAGATTCGCGATGAGGGCGATGAAACCGTCTTCCCCGGCGAAACCCCCGTCTCCATGAACATGTGGGGGTTTCAGCGTGATTATCTCGATGCGCTGAGCGCCGATTTCCCCCGCTTCCTCGAAAAGTACGGCACGCTCCCGAAATCCGAGTTCCAGGTGCCGACCACCGTCGCAACGCTTCTGCGGCGCGGCGAGGCCCGCGTCTCCGTCCTCCGCACGGCAACACGCTGGTTCGGCATCACCTCGCGCGAGGACCGTCCCGGCGTCGAAGCGTTCTTCAAAACGCTCCCCTCTCCTTTTTCGCCATGCTGAGTGCCCGTTCCCAACCGGCGAACTCTCCCCGCGCCGGTTTCTCCCTGCTCGAAGTTCTCATCGCCATCACCATCGTCGTCATCCTCGGCTCGGTGGTGGGCATCAACCTGCTGGGGCTTCCCCAAAAGCAGAAGGTCAATGCCGCCCGCCTTCAGATTGAGAATTTCAAGACGGCGATTTCCCTCTACGAGCAGGATAACGGGTTTATCCCCACGGCGCAGCAGGGACTCCTCGCGCTCGTGGTTCCGCCGACCGTTGCCCCGGTTCCCCAGCATTTCAACCCCAGCGGTTATCTCGACAAACTCGAGCTGCCCAAAGATCCCTGGGGGAATGAGTACGCGTATCTCGTGCCCGGGCCTGCCGGCAAGCCGTTCGACATCGTCTGCTACGGCTCCGACGGTGAAGAAGGCGGCGAAGGCCATGCCGCCGATCTGTCGGCGTGGTAACCTCCGCTCCCGGGTGCCGCTGTTTCCGTCCCCATGCGTTTCGGTATCGTGACTCCTGCGCTCAATGCCCGGACCTGGTTCCGGGCTTGCGCGGCATCCGTCCGGGCGGCCGCGCAAGCGGCACCCTCACTCGCCGTCACGCACTACGTCCGTGAATCCGACCGCTCCGCGCCCTCCGTTCAGGAATGGGCCGAAGCGGCCGGTTGCGTTTACCGTCAGGGACCCGATGCCGGGCTCTACGACGCCATCGGCGCGGGGCTCCGGCAAGCCGCCGCCGATGGCGCCGAGATACTCGGCTGGCTCAATGCCGATGAGCAGTACCTCCCGGGCGCACTGGCGGCGGCGGAGCGCGCCTTTGAATCCAATCCCCGCATCGGCCTCGTCTTCGGCGATTACCTGATTCTCGGCGCGGACGGCTCCCTGCTCTCCGCACGGCGCGAAATCCCCGCGCGCCTCCTCTACCTGCGCAACTCGGTCAATTATCTCTTCTCCTGCACCGTGTTTTTCCGGCGCTCCGTCTGGGAAGCCTCCGCGCAGTTCGATCCGTCGTACCGGCTGGTCGCCGACAAGCAGTTTTACCTCGGGCTCCTGTCCTCGGGCGTCCGTGCGCAGCTGCTCCCGGAATACATGGCCGCCTTCACCAGCACCGGTCGCAACGCCTCGCTGGATCCCGCCGCACCTGCGGAATGGGCGCGTCTTCGCGCCGAATGCGGCGCCGCACCCTCCGCGGGCGTCCGCTCCGCCATCCGCGCCCTCCGAATCCTCGAAAAAACCGTCCACGGCTGCTATTTTCCGGACCGCATCCGCACGACGCTCTTCGCGCCGGACGGCACCCCGAAATCTGTTCACGCCCTCGTCGGCTCCCGTTGGAGGTGGTCCTGATGCACTTTTCTCCCCCGCTCCCCGAAAAACCGCGCACCATCTACCCCTCGTGGCCCCGCCGCGTCGCCTTCCGGCTGCTCGGCTGGACAGCCGTTCTTGTGCGCGGCTGCATGTGGATTCCCCGCTCCATCGCGTCCATCCGGGAGCCGCGGCGGCCGCTCCTGATTGTTGAGCCCTACGGCATGGGCGATGCGCTTCTGCTGCAGCCCCTGATCCGGGCGTGGCTCGATACGGGGCGCACCGTCACGCTTGCGGCGCGACCAGCCTGGAAACCTCTCTTCCCCGCCCATCCGCATTTCCGGTTTCTCCCGTTTGAACCGGCCTGGGCACGGACCGACGCCGCCCGGAAATACCGTCACCCGCTTCGGGACGTCCGCGAGGCGGTTTCCGTGCTGTACAGCGTGGCCCGCGGCGCGGATGTCATCGAACCGCGCGGCGACGTGCGCGCCCTGCTGGTCCTCCACCTCGCCGGTGCCGCCCGCGTCTTCACACTCGAGCGCTATTTCTCCGCCAACGACTGCCGCGTGCCCTTCCTCGCGGGCATCCGCGCGCCCGTGCGCCGCGATGTCACGCGGCGCGTGCTCTCGGCAGCATGGCTGCCGCCCGGCGCTCCTGATGAACGCGTCTCCCTCGCGCATCTGCGCCCCGCCGGTACCAAAGCACCCCGGAAGCCCTCCCGTCGGATCGGCCTCATTCCATCGACGACCTGGCGCGGCAAGCGCTGGCCCGACGAACATTGGCGCGCACTCGTGCCCCGGTTGCGCGAACGCGGCTGGAACCCGGTCTGGCTCTGCGGTCCCGGCGAAACAGCCGCCCTCCCCAATGCCGCTCCGCAAAACCCCGCCGCCCGCGTCTCGCAGACCGTTTCACAGTGGGTCGCGGAGCTGGATGCCTGTGCCGCCGTCATCGCCGTCAACACCGGTCCGATGCATCTGGCCGACGCGCTCGACAAACCCCTCATCGTGCTCGATGGTCCCTCCCGGCTCCCCCTGTGGGCGCCCGAAAATCCCAACGCCATCGTTCTGCACCGCCAAAATCTCGTTCCGTGGGCACCCGTGGCCCCGCATGGAAACGGCATCCGTTCGCAGAAAAAACTGATGGCGCTCATCACCCCCGATGACGTCCTCCAGGCCCTCGACTCCCTCCTGCCCTGTTGATTCGGTTTTCTGGAGGGAGACCCCGCTCCAGTAATCCCGGCAGTCCGGAAGGTCGACCGCTCAACCGGCGGCCAAGGCCGGGCGGTTGAACGCCGCCCGGCAGAAACGGGGGGCTCCGCCCCCTGCTACTCGAACCAGATGCCGTCGATGTAGAAGGTCAGCGGAGCACCCTGACCGCCGAAGGTAAAGCCGAAGCCGGTCTTGATACGCGTCATGTTGCGCCCTTCCAGCGGAATCCGGTATTCATTCCACTCCTGAGCCAGCACCTCCTCCTTGATTTCGCCGCGGGAGGAGTCGGAATACGTCTTGCCGAACAGCCCGCCGTAGAAGAAGGTGACCTTTTCGCCGCCTTTGGCACCGCGGGCGCGGAAGCAGAGCGTCCTGGCGCCGGTCAGGTCGTAGCCGCCCGGCTGGTCGCCCCAGTCGTTGGCGGGACTCTGCCAGTAGACGCCCGCCCAGTCGCCGTTGATGCCGTAATCGACGCGGATGCAGGCTTCGCCCTGCTGGCCGGCTTTCGTTTCGTTGAGGTCGAGTTTGAGCGCGCTGTTGCCCATGAAGCCGGAAGGATACCAGCGCGGATTCATGTCATTGGGTTTGTAGACATAACACGGCAGCGAAGCTTTCGGCGCGGGGATGGTCGGCGTTTTGCCGACGCCGAGCAGGGCGCGGTTCACATACGCCGCATGGTTGTTGCCGTCGAAGCAATACGCATAGAGGCGGTACTTGCCGCCGCCGGGGAGTTTCACCTTGACCGACGTCGTGCCCTGCCCTTCGATGATGGCCTCGGGGAAGCCCAGCGGCATTGCGGCACCGGTTCCCGTCACGCCATAAAAGCTCGCTTCCTGAACAACGACCCACTTCCACGTGAGCGGGTCGCCGTCGGGATCGCTCCCCTTGACCGTGGCGGTGATGACGTCGTCCTCGCTCCGCGCCTGATCGTGCGAGATTTCCATGTGCTCGATGGTGGGAATGCGGTTCGTGGGTTTGGTGACGCCCCAGGCGAGCTGCAGGTCCTCCACCGGCGCCAGCTCGGTGTTATCCGGCAGCATCATGCCGAACCAGGTCGGCGTCGCCTCCACCTTGTGAGACCACGTGAAGGCGTAGGAACCGAGGCAGAGCTTGCCCTTGTCCTCGAGCGTCTTTTTGTACACGGAGGCATACCATTCGCCCTTCTGCGTGGAGCTCATCTCGTAGGGACAACCGAAGGCGTTCGAAGAGGTCTCCCACGTGGCGGGCGGGCCGTACTCCGTGAGGATATACGGCTTCACGCCGCCGCACTCGCGATAACGCTCCGGAATCGAATGCGAGCCGCCGTACGAGTTGATGCCGAGAATATCCAC
>CASFKR010000060.1 GCA_949295265.1 uncultured Verrucomicrobiota bacterium
GCTGTCCGTTGATTTGCTGTGTCATTTGTCTCCTTTTCTCGACAAAAAGGAGACACTAACGTCAATTCCTACCGTGTCTCAAATTCGGGGAGTAGTGCATCTGCATAAATGGAAAGTCATTGTTTCCAGTGCAAATGCCGGTGGCCAGAAGCGCCAAAATCAGTTGGAGATTCTCGACAATTTCAGCGCATTTGGCCGTTCGCGCGTAGCTCTCAAAACATTTGACACTCAGGAAGAAGCTCAGAACTTCTATGCTTACGTTTCCAGTGAAATTATCCGATTCGCCTTTCTACTGACCGACGAATCGCTGACTTCTCTCGCAAAATTGGTTCCTGACCTCATTGACTATTCTGATAAAAACGGACTGATTGACTACAAAAATAATCTTGACCGTCAGCTCTACGCTCTTTTCAAAATCGATGAATTCTCCCAAAAGTACATTCAGGAAACACTCAATCAAAAACAGAAAAACTGAATCCTAAGACAGCCTTTTTGGATTACGTTTCTGAGACGATTGAAAAGTCACTCGCAAGAAGTTGGGCGATGTCGCACTGCGTGGCATCGCTCAATCGTTTGAAAGGGAACATGTTCAGGCGGCAACCCGGGGTTGCAGGGGGTGCAAAAAAACCGGGGCGTCAGTTGACGCCCCGGATACCCAAAACAACAAAGAAAGAAAAATCAGATCGACCCGCTCACGGGCTACCTTTCATCGTCAAAAATGTCTTCGGTTGAATTGTACCAGCGGCTGTTCTCCTGGAGAGATTCAACCTTCCCGTCCCGGACGGTCAGAACGACAGTTGCATACTGACCGTGCGGATTGGGTTCCGTCTTGTTCGCGATGGCGATGACCCGCAAGGGTTCAGAATCCCCATCCCCGTCATCGTCAAAGTTATATGCGTCATAATCATCCTCGTCCGCCGGGTCTTCGTACTGAATGCTGCCGCGGACAATGTAATAGAGCTTCCTTTTGTATTTCACGGTCTCGAGATTCTCTTTGTCCAAGGGCTCGAAATCGCCCAGCGCCATGGGGCAATCGGGATCTTCTCCCCAGTAGCTTTCATCGACCGTGCAGTCGTTCGCCAGCTCGTACAGGCGGACCAGACAGTCGATATCGGAATATTCGTAGCAGAAATAGCCTTCCACGCCGCACAGGATATCGCGCAGTTCCTCCTTCAGCTCTTCTGCCAGCTCTTCATCGTCCTCGCCGAATTCCTCGTCAATCTCATCGAACAGAGAACCGGACCATTCGTTCTGACTCAAATCGCAGTCAAACGACTCGCCTTTGACCGTGACGGAAATACCGCCGAAGTCAGCGCTGTGCGAGGGCCCGTCCAGGTCGTACACCTGAACAATCAGCTTGTCGTCCGGCGACAGGCATTCACGAACCCCGCCGGGTTCGCGATAGAAAGCTTTATAATCGTGGTTCTCAATGGCGGTACTGAGTTCCTCAAACTTCTTTTCCAGTTCTTTTCGTGTCATCGTTTCCTCCAAAAATCGGATGGTGTAAAACAGTCTGTATCAACGAATTTCAAAAAATATACAGAATCTGTAATCTGAAAGCAAGAATAAATTTTCGTTTCCCCGATTTCGCGTCTGAATCGCGCTTTTCGGAGCGGACGAATCATCGGAGCGAAGCCAGCGCAGCGAGCCGGGAACAGGAAGGACACGACGAACAGGACAAACAGGACAGACACGACAGACAGGACAACTCGCTACCGCACGACAGCGAAGCGAAGTCAGCGAAACGAAGATAGTGAAGCGAAGTCAGCACGCCGCTCCCAGTAGCCTCAGTAGCCCCAGTGGCCCCAGTGGCCCCAGTGCCCCAGAAAAAGACACAACCGTGCCTCCCAGTAGCCCCAGTAGCCCCAGTTGCACCAGTGGCCCCAGTGCCCCAGAAAAAGGCACAACCGTGCCTCCCAGTAGCCCCAGTTGCACCAGTGGCCCCAGTGCCCCAGAAAAAGGCACAACCGTGCCCCCAGTGCCCCCAGATAACGGCGGTCAGCGGCAGTGAAAAAATGATTTTGCAAATACAGTTGCGCTCTTTCAGGAAAATATGTTACCGTAAAAACAAATCTTTCTCCGGACATCGAAGCCGAAATTTTTCAGGATGAACCTCCCCGTCAGAGACAAAACAAAGCGCACACCGGCTCGCGCCGCAACCGGCGTGCGCAGCGGGGTCTGCACGGGAGGTCTGCCTGACGCTTGCCGGAGAGTTGGAGTCCGGGGGGCGGGATTTCCCCGGCACCTCCGCCGGGTTCTGCAAAACGGACGAAATCCGGATGTCCGGACGGATGCCCCGCATCTGGCATTCCGGCGTACGCAAAAACGCCGGAACGGCATCGGAAAATTCCCGCTCCGGACTAATGTAAATTGGGCACACGCGCGCTACGCGCACGCGAACGAATAAAAAATCCGAAAACCGGTTTCCAAGCATACCTCCTCGAAAACCGTCTACAGGAGCCACTTTTCAAGAAATTGATTTCCGGCGGAATCCGTTGCGGAAGCGAAGCCGAAAATTTTTGTTGCGTTCTCCGCAAAAAATGAAGAAAATGAGTCGGCAATGTAAAAGTTCATGTGCCTGAAATGGGCCTGAAACTTTCCTTCCATTGTTTTCAGAATGCGTGCTTTCACGCTTTTGATTTAAGGACTCGTTGCCATGTTTCACGATAAACGTCTGCTTGTAACTTTAACGATGCTAGGCCTAAGCGCCTGGCTGTCCGCACCCGTCCGCGCTCAGGACGCAACGCCCGCATTGGAGCCCCCGGTTGCGGTTGCCCCTGCTGTTGCCGAAGCAGATGTTCCGCTTGAAGCAGTGGTGACCGCCGCGGAAGCGGTTGTCACCGAAGCCGCCGCCGCAGTTGAGACCGCTGCAACGGACACCGTCGCCGCCGCGGAGGAAGTCGTCACCGAAGCCGCCGCCGCGGTTGAAACCGCAGCAACGGACACCGCAGAGGAAGCGGCTCCGGTTGAAGAAGGAGAATCCGTTGAGCACCAGATGCTCTTCCTCGTCCTCCAGATCGGCCTGATTCTCTTTGCCGCCAAACTCGTCGGCAATGCCGCTGTGGCGGTCGGTCTGCCGAGCGTCATCGGTGAACTGGCCGCCGGCATCATCATCGGACCGTATGCGCTGGGCAGCATCGGCATCGGCTCGCTTTTCCCGAACGGCATTTTCCCGCTGCCGACGGATCCGACCAGCACCATCCCCGTGACGCCCGCGCTCTACGGCTTCTGCACGGTCGCCTCCATCATCCTGCTGTTCCTCTCGGGTATTGAGACGAACTTCAAAATGTTCCTGCGCTATGCCTTCTCCGGCTCGCTGGTCGGTCTGGGCGGCGTGATTTTCTCGTTCCTCTTCGGCGACCTCTGCGCGATGTACCTCCTGCCGAAGTTCATCGCAGGGTATGAGAACCTGACCATTTTCCACCCGGCCTGCCTCTTCATGGGCATCATGAGCACGGCAACCTCGGTGGGCATCACGGCGCGCATCCTCTCGGAGCGCAAAGTGATGGATTCGCCGGAAGGCACCACCACGATGGCGGCCGCCGTGATTGACGACGTGCTGGGCATCATCGTGCTGGCCATCGGTCTGGGCGTCATCGCCTCGGAAAGCTCCGGCGGCGGCGCCTCGGGCGTCCAGTGGAGCAAAATCGGCGGCATTGCGCTCAAGGCATTCGGCATCTGGCTGGGCGGCACAATCATCGGTCTGCTGGCGGCCCGCCGCATTTCGTTCCTGCTCAAGCTTTTCCAGTCTCCGGTCGCGATCGCCATCATGGCCTTCGGTCTCTCGATGGTCGTCTCCGCCTTCTTCCAGAGCATGGGGCTCTCGCTGATCATCGGCGCCTACGTGATGGGCCTGGCGCTCTCCCGCACGGACATCCGCCACATCATCGAAGAAAACCTGCAGCCGCTCTACACGTTCCTCGTTCCGGTGTTCTTCTGCGTGATGGGCATGATGGTGAACCTGACGGCTATTTCGAGCAAGCCGGTGCTCCTCTTCGGCGCCATCTACACGGTGCTGGCGATTCTCGCGAAGGTCCTCGGCTGCGCCCTGCCCTCGCTGTTCTGCGGGTTCAACTTCCGCGGCTCGATGCGCATCGGCGTGGGCATGATTCCGCGTGGCGAAGTCGCGCTCATCGTCGCCGGCATCGGTCTGTCCTCCGGCTATCTGACGAGCGACATCTTCTCGATCGGCATTCTGATGACGCTGGTGACGACGGTCATTGCGCCGCCGATGCTGGTGGGGCTCTTCAAGTCCCCGAAACCGGGCGTCCGCCACGTTCTTTCGCCGGAAGCGACCTCGCGCCCGCTCACCTACTCGCTGCCCAATGCCGAAACGGCGCAGCTGCTGCTCGACAAGCTCATCGCCGCCTTCCGCAACGAAGGCTTCTTCACGGCGATGCTCAACCTCAACCCGAATGAGGAAATCTGGCAGATTACGCGCGACTACGATGACATCGTGGTCTCCCGCCAGGGCAAGGACCTGCTCTTCAACTGCACGCCGCATGAAGAGGCGTTCATCGCCACGGCGCTGCTGGACGTGACGGCCGAGCTCTCTTCGCTGGCCTCCTCGCTCTCGATGCCGATTGCGACCACCTCGGTTGCCCGCAAGGTGCTCGACCCTGATTCCGCGCTCCCGCGGAATGCCGATTCCGAGCTCTCGCGCTACATCCGCAACTTCCTCTACCTTCCGCGTCTCCGCGCCGCCACCAAGGAGGACGCGATTCGCAAGATTACGGACCTCTTCGCCCAGAAGGGGCTCCTGGATGACGGTGCAAAAGCCGCCGAAGACATTCTCAAGCGCGAAGCGCTCATGTCGACCGGTCTGGAGCACGGCATCGCCATCCCACACGCCCGCACGGACCTTGTCAACGGCCTCATCGGTGCTCTGGCTGTCTTCCCCGACGGCATTCCCAACTACAGCACGGTTGACGGCTCCACGGTCAAGATTCTCGTGATCACCCTCTCCTCGAAGTCGGTTCACACGCCGCATCTGCGCCTGATTGCCCACATCAGTCAGGTCCTGAACGAGGAGGGACGCAAAAAGCTTCTCGAAGCCAAGACGGAGGCAGAAATGCTCAACGTCCTGACGAGCGCCAAAGCGTCTGCCTGATTGACCACGGGCTTCGGGGCGGATGCCCGCTCCTGAAACCGCAGGATTCCCCCTGAAGCCCGCTCACCCCCCATCGCTGCGCATGCCCGATTCCCCATCGAAAAACAAATTTGAGTTCAACCTCGAGGACATCCGTTCCTGGGGGGGCGAGCGGCAATATCTCGAAGCGCTCAACCAGTACGCCAAAAAGAAGGCGGTTCTGAATCCGAAATTCGAGAACAACATCGGTGAGGCCGACATCAACCATGCCGGCCACACCATCCACACGCGCTTCCGGACCTTCCCCGGCAAGCGCTCCATGGTGGAAAACCTCTGCCCGTGCGCCTCGTCCCAGCGGGACGGCCGCATCTGCGTCCACATGCTGGCGGCGGCCATCGGGCTCGTCCTGGCGGCCCGTGAAGGGCGCGCCAACAAAATCAAGGAAGCGGCCAAGGCGGCCAAAGCCGCGCTGGACGCACTTCCGGAAAGCACGACGCCCGTGCCGTCGCCCCCGTCGACCCCGGCGCGGGCCGCGACGCCGCGCGGGCTCCGCCGCATCGGCGACAAAAATGCACCCCGGCTCCGCTTCTACGTGCCGCTCAACTGGATCGAGCGCTTCGAAGCGGGCGAAGTGCCCATTGCGCTCTCCGTGAGCAAAGACGAAACGCCCGTCGTCTATTCCCTGCGCGACATCAATGCGCGCACCATTCCGTTTGACCCGACCCCGGAGGAAGACGATCTGCTCTTCACGCTCGAGCACATGTTCCATGTGTCGACCTCCGCCGCCTCCGGCAAGAACCTGCTGCTCAACCGCAAGCAGTTCTGCACCTTCCTCGAACGCCTCGGCGAAGTGCGCATGCCCTTCTACCCGGCGCGCGCGCCCCAGCCCGTCGCCGTGCGCTCCTTCGAGGACGCCATCCGCACGTCCCTGCACGTGGCGCTCCAGGAGGAAACGGGGCAGCTCGAGCTCTCGCTCAAGACGTACATTCCCGGCGCCCCCGAGACGATTTTTCCCAAGTTCCTCGTCTACCGCGACGCCGAGAACTGGCGCAACGACCGCGTCTACGCCTTCTACGACGGCGTACTCTGGCCGTTGCGGACGGCGATTCCCTTCTCGTACGGCGACGTTTACTACAAAAAGTCGTACCTGCTGCACCGCGATGAAACCATCGACTTCATCCGGCGCGAATACCGCGGAGAATCGCCCGTCGTCGGCAACATGAAGTCGCTGCACGACATCCTGGGCGGCGATTTCGATTCGCAGGTCGACTTCTCCGTCTTCACGATCAAACCCGGTTCGCCCTCCTTCTCGCTCGTGGCGACGGGATCCCGCGCCTCCATCGCCCTCTCGCTCAAAGCGCACTACTCGGGCCTCCCGACGCTCGGGGAAAACAACCCGTCTGCCGAAACCAAGGACGCCGATGACGAAAAAGCGGCGCATGCGGGCGAGGAAATGGCCCGGCAGAAGGAAACCGAGATCACCGTGGACGTCGTCCGCGCCAATCCCGCCGAACAGTTCACGATTCCCGATCCGAAAGACAACTTCATCTACTACACGCGCAACCGCGAAGCGGAGCGCGACGCGCTCGCGAAACTCGCCGAGCGCGGTCTCGCCGCGCTCGGCCCGGCGCAGCGCCAGGACGCGCCTTCCGCCGAACGCCGCTACGTTCTGCCCAACATCATCGGCGACGAAAAGGTGCTCAACTTCCTGGCCACGACGGTACCGACCCTCCGCCGCAACGGCTGGGAGGTCATCCTCGCCGATTCGCTCAAGGAATACGACGAATCGCTCGTCGTCGTGGCGCCGCGCGTCACCATCGTGCCGCACCCGCGCAAGAACGGCTTCGAAATCAGCTACCGCCTGGCCTCCGCCGACGGCTCCGTGGTGCTGACGGAAGCGGAAGTCTCCTCGATTCCGGAAGGCGTCTCGCACCTGATGCACAACGGGCGGATGGTGCTCTTCGACCGATCGGGCATCGACAATCTCGACAGCGTCATCAACGAGTGCGCGGCACCCGGCTCCCGCAAAAAATCCGCTCAGGCGCATCGCGGGGCACCCAAATTCCTGCCGGACACCTATACGCACTTCATCAAGTCGTCCATCGACAACCTGGCCGCCTCGGGCGTCACGCTCGAAAGCGTCCCGGATTCGTGGCTGCAGGAGGCCGACCTCTCCTCGCTGCGCAAAAACCTCAAACCGGCACCCATCGGCGAGCCCGCGCGCTCGCTCCTGCGCCCCTACCAGACGACAGGCGTCGCGTGGCTCCGCTACCTGGAAATCAAGGGTCAGGGCGGCATCCTCGCCGACGAAATGGGTCTGGGCAAAACGCTGCAGACGCTCTGCTGGCTCTCGCTGCCGCGCGTCTCCGGCAGCACCGACCCGGCCATCGTCATCTGCCCGACCTCGCTCGTGGACAACTGGAAGCACGAATGCCTCCACTTCGTCCCCGAAATGCGCGTCATGACCATGACGGGCACGAAGCGGCACGAGGATTTTGCGAAAATCCCGACGTGCAACCTGATTGTCACCTCCTACGCGCTCATCCGGCGCGACATCGACGAATACCGCAAATTCCACTTCTCGGCGGTCGTTCTCGACGAAGCGCAGAACATCAAGAACCAGAACACGCTCAACGCCCGCTCCGTCAAGCAGCTCAACCGCGACGCGGCGCGGCTGGTCGTCACGGGCACGCCGATTGAAAACTCCGTGTCCGACCTCTGGTCAATCATGGACTTCCTGATGCCCGGCTATCTGGGACCGTACGAGACGTTCCGGCGAAGCTATGTGGAGCCGCTCCAGACGGAGGATCCGAAATCGGAGATTTATCTGGAGCTGTCGCACCGGCTGCGCGAAAAAGTCGCGCCCTTCATGCTGCGGCGCCTCAAGACGCTCGTTGCGCGCGACCTCCCGCCGAAGATTGTGCGCACTTCGTGGTGCGAACTCTCGCCCGAACAGCGCCGCGTCTACAACCGGATTCTCGACGAATCGCGCCAGCAGGTCACCGGCTCGGTCCACTCCATCGGCTTCGAAAAGTCGCGCATGCTCATCCTGACGGCCCTGCTGCGGCTGCGGCAGGTCTGCTGCCACTTGAGCCTGGTCGACGAAGCCGCGGGCAAACAGGCCGAGGAACCCTCGGCCAAGCTCGAGCACCTCTTCGAAATTCTCGAAGAGGCCACGTCGCAGAACCACCGCGTGCTCGTCTTCTCGCAGTTTGTCAAAATGCTCAACATTCTGCGGGAGGAGTTTACGCGGCGCAAGATCCCGTTCTGCTACATCGACGGTGCCACGCGCGACCGCGCCGAGCAGGTCAAACTGTTCAATTCCGATCCCTCCATCCCCGTCTTCCTCATCTCCATCAAAGCGGGCGGCACGGGCCTCAACCTCACCGGCGCGGACGAAGTCGTGCACTTCGATCCGTGGTGGAATCCCGCCGTTGAGGAGCAGGCGACCGACCGTGCCCACCGCATCGGCCAGCAGAACACCGTCTACTCGTTGCGCCTGATCACCTCCGGCACCATCGAGGAACGGGTTCTGCAGATGCAGCGCCGCAAGCGCGCCATCATCGACGCCACGGTGGAAGGCGACGAGCAGACGATGTCGAAGCTCACCTGGGCCGACGTCAAAAAACTCCTGGATATCGAATAATTCCACCCGAACCCGCGCACGGCCTTTCCGCACCGGCATTTCCGCCCGGTGCGGCTCTGCGGCGCAGAATCCGCGGCCGCACCGCACGCACGCCCCGGCGAGCGCGGTGCACCCTCCCCCTTTTCATCCCTCCGGGCGCGCGCCGGTTGCGCGGCACCCGTTCCACCCCGTCGGCCGCACCCGGCCGACGCCCATCCCCTGTTGCAGCCGCTCCTGCGGCTCTGCCCCCAAACGCCGCCCATGCCACGGCGCTGCCACCCCCTTGCCATGCCCTCCATTGCTCAGGCCTTCCGCTACTCCCTTGATGATATCCGCCACTGGGGCGACCCCGCCTGCTACCAGTCCGGCGAACGCGCCGCGCGCGGCGGCTATGTCGTCAAGGCCGACTACGACCCCGCCACGCGCACCGGCACGGGCGTCGTCAACGTCAACGGGACCCTCATCAAAGCGGGCTTCACGGTCCGCAAAGGCACGCATCTGGTCATCGACAACAAATGCGAATGCGAAGCCTCGCGCCGCGGATTCGTCTGCACGCACACGATGGCGGTTGCGCTGACGCTCGCCTTCCGCGCGGAGGCGGCGACCCGCCCCGAGATGCGCGCCGATGAACGCGCGCATGCCGAGCGCACCGACGCGAACCTCCGGGCGGGACGCTCCGTGGTGCGCAACCTGGAATCGGGTACTGCGGCGGCGCTCCTCTTCTCCGTTCCGCAGGACTGGGTGCCGCGCTTCCGTGCCGAACAGGCGGTGCCGCTCTCCGTCTCCCTCATCCCCGCCGGTGCCACGCCCCTGCCACCGGCCAATATCCGCCCCGTCCCAATCCAGAACCTCGTGCGCTCCCGCCAGCCGATCCGCCTGGAAGAACAGGATGACACGGCGCTCTACATCCTCGAAGACATCGCCGAAGGCGACCTGATGCGCCCGCTGGTGCTCTCCGCGCCGTATTTTCTCTGGATTCTGGACTTCCTCGGGCGGCTGGGGCGCCCGCTCTTCTGCGAAGGCGCGCCGCCCATCAGCGTCCGCCCCGCGTCGGAAGCCTGCGAATCGCACATTCTCTCCTCGCTCGACCACGAAACCGGCGAACTTCTGCTGACGCTCAACACGGACATTCCGGGGCTCGGCGAAGGCATCCGCCCGGAGTATATTTTTGCGGGGAATGCGGGCTACGCCTTTGTCCGCAAAACGCGGACGCTCTGGCCGCTGCGGCGCGTCCTGCCGCCCCTCTACCAGCGGCTCTACGCCGACACGCAGGCGATTCCACGGCTGGGCACGCGCAATTTTCTCGAGCACGAACTGGAGAATCTGCGCAAATCCTTCCGCGTCGAAGTGGAGTACGACCCGGCGCTCTTCACCTGGACCCCGGCCGAACCCACCTTCGTGCTTTCCGCCTCCATTCCGGAAAGCGCGCGCCCGCCGGCCGGCGGCTGGGCGCCCACGCCGGGCGGGCTTCCCCCGGAGCTCGCCTTCCGGCTCTTGGCCGTCTATGCGCCCCTGCGCGACAAACCGGAGGTGCGCATCCCCGTCGACGCCAATGCTCCGGCGTCCGACTTCTCGATTCCCGACCCGGCGGACCCCTACGCCTGCTTCGTGCGCAACCTCCCGGCGGAACAGGCGGCGCTCGAAGCGCTCACGCCCTTCGGCTTCCGCGGGCTCAACGGCGAGCGGACGGGCGAAAGCATGCGCGGCAACGCGCTCGCCGCGCTCAGCGGCGAAGACGCCGTCCTCACCTTCTTCGCCTCCGGCAAACCGGGCGTCGAAGCCATGCCCGGCTGGAGCGTCGAGTTCGAGGGGGCCCTCAAAAAGCTCTACGAATCGATTGAGCGCATCGGCATGCAGGTCTCCATCGACGTATCGGGCGGCCTGCGCGCGACCTTCGACATGGACTGCGCCTTCAAGACGCTCCGGCGCAAACACTTCGTGCCGCGGCGCGAAATCGCCGAAGCCATCGCGCAGGGCAAACCCTATCTGGTGGATTACGGTCCGCGCGTCAAAACCCCCGCACACAAACCGGCCGGTCCCCGCATCCAGATTTTCGACCCGGAAATCGTCAAAACGGTCTCCGAACTCGAGTCGGAATGCCATGCCGTGCGCGACCCGCAGGAAGTCGGCGGCGGCGCCCGCTTCGGCGCCGGATCCGCGCCCTTCGTGCTGGGGCGCCTCCTGCGGCTCAAAAGCTCGGGCGTCCTCTTCGACGACGCCTCGATTCCGTGGGTGCGGCGCAATCAGGAGTTTCTGCGCGGCGGCGGCGCGCGGGAAGACCGCTCGCTCATCCCGCAGCCGCTGCAGAAAGTGCTGCGCCCCTATCAGGTCAACGGCGTCCTGTGGCTCCGCTGGATTGAGCGCGGCTCGTTCGGCGGCATCCTCGCCGACGAAATGGGTCTGGGCAAAACGCTGCAGACGCTCGCGTGGCTCTCGATGGAGCGGGTGCGCCCGGAAAGCCGCGGACTGCCGGCGCTCGTGGTCTGCCCCACCTCGCTCGTGCAGAACTGGGAGCATGAAGCCGCCTGCTTCACCCCGTGGCTGAAAACGCTCGTCATCTCCGGCGCCGACCGCCATGAGCTCTTCGGGGAGATTCCGAAGCACGATCTGGTCATCACCTCGTACGCCCTGCTGCGCCGCGACATGGAAGCGTACGGACAGCATGCGTTCTCCGTCTGCGTGCTGGACGAAGCGCAGAACATCAAGAACCGCGACACGCGCAATGCGCAGACCGTCAAGCAGGTTGCGGCGCACATCCGCCTCGCCATCACCGGTACGCCCATCGAGAACTCGCTCGCCGACCTCTGGTCCATTTTCGACTTCCTGATGCCCGGCTACCTCGCGGAGTACGAAGATTTCCGCGCCGCCTACGAAATCCCCATTTCGCTGCGCACCAGCGATGCCGCCCAGCCGGCGGACATCCGCGACGGCGAGCGCTGCCTCGCGCGCCTCCGCGACAAAATCCGCCCGTTCCTGCTGCGGCGCCTCAAAACCGCCGTCGCACGCGACCTGCCCGCCAAGATCGTGCAGGTGTCGTGGACGGCGATGTCCCCCGACCAGATGGAGGTCTAC
The DNA here is from genome assembly GCA_949295265.1 of uncultured Verrucomicrobiota bacterium. GTDB lineage: Bacteria > Verrucomicrobiota > Kiritimatiellia > RFP12 > UBA3636 > JAEDLN01. The sequence goes on from CASFKR010000060.1 coordinate 11,787, forward strand.
CGCGGCCTGCGCGACCGCATCGGCGAACAGATTTCCAACGCCGTGGCCGCGCAGGGGCTGGAGCGCTCCCGCATGCTGATCCTCACGGGACTCCTGCGGCTCCGCCAGGCCGCATGCCACCTCGCCCTGCTCGGCGAACACAATCCGAAGCCCGATGCTGCAGAGCCGTCCGGCAAGCTGGCGCAGCTGCTCGAACTGCTCGAAGACGCCGCCTCCGAAGGGCACCGCGTCCTCGTCTTTTCGCAGTTCGTCGAGATGCTCCACCTCATCCGCGACGCGCTCGATGCGCGCAAATGCCCCTACTGCTACCTCGACGGCTCGTCCACCGACCGCCTCGAAACCGTCCACCGCTTCAACGCCGACCCCTCTATCCCGGTCTTCCTCATCTCCCTCAAAGCGGGCGGCACCGGGCTCAACCTCACCGGCGCGGACGAAGTCGTGCTCTTCGACCCCTGGTGGAACCCCGCCATCGAACAGCAGGCCATCGACCGTGCCCACCGCATCGGGCAGAAACGCACCGTCCACGCGCTCAAACTCATCACCCCCGGCACCGTCGAAGAAAAAGTCCTCGAGATGCAGCGCCGCAAAAGCGCCATCATCGACGCGACCATCTCCGCCTCGGACGCGCAGACCGTCGCCTCGCTCTCGTGGGACGACGTCAAATCGCTCTTCGAATTGCGCTGAGCCCGGATGGACGCGGCACATGCCCGCCCTTTTGTGCTACACTCCTCTGCATGATACAGACCGACCTTTCGCCGCGCTACCCCAAACCGCGCCCGCTCACCCTCTATGAGGAGTGGGCCGCGCTGCTGTCGCGCCTGACGACGGTCGAAGCCTGCATCAAAGTGCCGGTCCGCCGCCTCCGCCTCTACGCCGACTGTCAGGCGCGCTACGATGCGCTCCTGGCCCTCGCCGACAGACCGCCGCATCCGGCGGAATTCCGGCCCCCGCCCTTCTCGGAAGTCATCTGTCCGTTTTGCGGACGCCCGTTCGACCTGTTCAAAGGCGCGCTTCCCGTCCTGCCGGGTCCCGGCGCCCCTGCGGATACGCCCGTCGTTCCGGCGTGCGGCATTTGCGTCGACCGCTACACCGGGAAAGACCCGCTGCCGGCCATCGCGCAAGCCGGGCAGACGCCCTCCCTCGTGCTCGCCCGCGCCTACCTCTGCGCCCTGTACGCCTATGCGTGGCATGCGGGCCTCCTCCAGCGCCTCTATCTGCTGGACCTCCTGCAGCCGCACTACCGGCACCCGCTCGCCCTGGATGCGCTGGATTATTCGTTCGCCTTCCTCGCAACCTATTTCCGGACCCGTGGCCGCCTCCACAATCTGCGGCTCTTCTGACGCCGCGCCGCCATGAATCACGGCTGGATTTACCGGGATACCGTCCGGCAACAGGACGCAGGCTGCACCCCGCCCGCATTCTACGCCCGGCGCTATCCGCATACGGACCGCGTCGGCTGGCTCGAGCATCTGCGCAACGGCGAAATCCGACTCAACGGAGCGCCCTGCCCAGAAGATGCGCGGTTGCGCCCGGGCGACCGCCTCGCGTGGCACCGTCCGCCGTGGGAAGAGCCGGAAGTCCCGCTGCACTTCTCCATCGTGTACCGCGATGCCGATGTGCTCGTGGTGGACAAACCGGCCGGCCTCCCCGTCCTGCCCGGCGCGGGCTTCCTCGAACATACGCTCCTGCACCTGGTGCGCACCGCCTTTGCAGGCGGCGCCTTCGCGCCCGCCCCGGTCCACCGCCTCGGCCGCGGCACCTCCGGGCTCATGGTCTTTGCGCTCCATCCCGAAGCCGCGGCGCACCTCTGCGCCCAATTCCATCACCCGGATGCCGACGCGGCGGTGCCACGCCCCTGCCACGCCCCTGCCACCGCGGAAAAGCGCTACCGGGCCGTCACGGCGGGCGTCCCGCCGGACATCGTGCCGGGGCAGACGCTCGACGTGCGCACGCGCATCGGCCCCGTCCCGCACCCGATGCTCGGGCGCATCCATGCGGCCTCCCCGGCGGGCAAACCCGCGCGCAGCGTCTGCACGCTCCTTCGCGCGGCGCCGGACGGAGCCGTCTGGGACATTGCGCTGCATACCGGGCGCCCCCACCAGATCCGCATCCACCTCGCCTCCATCGGGGCGCCGCTCCTCGGCGACCCCCTCTACCTGCCCGGCGGCGGCGCGCGCCCCGACGCGATCCCCGGCGCCCTCGGCTATACCCTCCGCGCCTACGCCCTGCGCTTTCACCCGCCCGGCCGCGCGCGTCCCCTCTTCATCGAAATCCCCGCCCCGCAATGAGCGGCGCAACGGCGTCAGGCTTATTCCGGATTTTTGAGCCACACGGAGGAAGCTTGTGAAACTCAGCCTCGCGATGAGTTAAGATAATTGAGCCACACGGAGTAGCCCCCTTCTGAAGTCTCCACGAATGTTCCGACCAAGGTGTCAAATAAGGACTTTTTCCCGGCGGCAGAGCCGCCTGAACGAAGTCAGCGTAGCGTAGCCGCGCGTCGCGAGCCGAAAACAGGACGGACACGACGAACAGGACGTACAGGACGAACAGGACAGACAGGACGGCTCGCGAGCGCGCAGCGGAGCCAGCGCAGCGTAGCCAGCGTAGCGAAGCCAGCGCAGCGGAGCCAGCGCAGCATAGCCAGCGCAGCGAAGCCAGCGCAGCGAAGCCAGCGCAGCGGAGCCAGCGCAGCGAAGCCAGCGCAGCGGAGCCAGCGTAGCGGAGCCAGCGCAGCGGAGCCAGCGCAGCGTAGCCAGCGCAGCGGAGCCAGCGCAGCGGAGCCAGCGCAGCGTAGCCAGCGCAGCGGAGCCAGCGCAGCGTAGCCAGCGCAGCGGAGCCAGCGCAGCGTAGCGTAGCCAGCGCAGCGACCCGCGAAGTGGGTCGAAGCATGCTTAACCTCGGGATGAGCGCCAGCGAATCCCGAGGTAGCAGATACCTCATATTACGACCCCG
>CASFKR010000061.1 GCA_949295265.1 uncultured Verrucomicrobiota bacterium
GCTGGGGGCCGGTGCGGCTGCGGGTGCTACGGCCGGAGCGGCAGGTGCCGCGGGTGCCGCCGCGCCTGCGCTCCCGTCGAGGCGGGCGCCGCAATGCGAACAGAAACTCGCGTTTTCAGCCGCTTCGTAACTGCACGACGGGCAGATTCGAAGCGCGTACACCGCGACCGCGCACCCCAGGAAAATCGCGAGGGTTGCCATGCGCCGGAGCCACGAATATGCAGAAGGCATCATCATAAAAGAATTCGGGTGAATGCGCCGGGAACAACCGTGCACAACAGCGGTACGGAGGGATGCAGGGCGGAACAGAGGAGAGGGAATCAGCCCCGGGGGGCTTTGCGCCGGTTCAGGCGCGTTTCTTTGGAAACAGGCGGCTCGAGGAATGGTTTGATTTCTTTGCCGATGTGCGTGATTTTGGGAACCGGATCGCGCGGCGCCTTCTCAATGCACTGATAGAGACGGTAGCCGGGACCCGACCCGTGCGGCAGGATATCCACCATGTCCGGACCTCGCCACAGCCCATAATAATCCAAATCGGTGACTTTTTCGAGGATGCGGCGCGTTTTCATGTCGTGCCGGAAAACCGCCACCGAGCCGGCCGGGCATTTCGGGAAGGTCAGATGGTCATCGCGCCGCTCAATGCCGGCGGGGCGGGCGTCGATGCGCCCCTCGTGCGGCTGCGCCATCCAGGTGTAGGCGCGCAGGTTGATGCGGCAGTCGTGTTTGAGCTCGATCCGGATGGTGCCTTCGTTGGGATAGCCGACGGTGACCTTGGCGTAGTCGGTTTCCAGATTGATTGGGAAGTTGAGCGTAATCAGGTCGCGGGCGCCGTTCAGGCTGATGGCGTGGCGGCAGACCCACAGCAGCCCGCGGGGACCCGCGGCGGCGGCGCGGGCCGAGAACGAATGGCTGACCGGATACTGGTCGTGGACGAGCCAGACGAAATTCGGGGAGGAGGCGCTGCAGTAGGCGCCGCGCATCCGGGCGGCGATGTCCCGGTAGGTGCGCTGCGGCGTATCCGGCGGGCATTCGGCGGGTTTCGGCACAAACGAGGTGTCTTCCACCTGGCTCTGCACGAGGTGGTTGCGCATGAAGCGGTGCACGTCGTCCCAGTATTCCGGGAAGGAGCATTCCACGAGCTCGAGCCCGCAGATCATCATGTCGACCACGCAGGCGGCATCGCAGAATTCATTGGCGATGAGCTGCCACTGCAGGTATTGCGGAACCCAGCCGAAGGAGGAGCCGTGCCTGCGCACGTAATCGTAGAGCGATTTGGCGCGCGCCACATAGTTGTCCTGCGAAAGGACGCGCCCGAGGCGCGCAAGCCCCGCCGCCGTGAGGAGCGCCGAATGGACTTCGCCCTGGAACTCCGTTTTGTTCGAGAAAAAGTGCGAGAACGACGTGACGTAGTTGGCCAGCCCCTTGGCAAGTTCGAGCGAGGCTTCGCTGTGCGTCAGCCCGTAGTGGACCATGAGCGGGTGGATGAGCGTGCTCGTGCGCAGAATCCGGTCCGCAAAGCCCGTGCATTCGCTGGGGGTGAGCCCCAGCCCGCGGAGGGCGACGTCGGAGGTGAAGGAGTAGACGGGCAGCGAGAGCGGAAAGACGCCTTGCGGGGTCAGGCGCCGCGTGTGGACCGTCACGAGGGCGCGCAAGCCGCGGATGAGCCCGTCGGCACGTTGCGCCGCCAGCGCATCGCTCGGATTCACTTCGAGCATCCGGTTGAGCGCGGAAAGCACCACCGACATTTCGCTCAGCACGCAGTAGTCCGTGTCGCCCGTCCAGGGGCGCCGCGTCGGGTAGCGCAGCCCTGTGCTTTCTTCCCAGCCTTCTTCCAGCAATTGCTTGCGGAGCGCCTCTTCCACATCCCTGCCACGCTTGGTCTGCAGAATTTCGCGGGCGCAGGAAATGCCTTCGTACCACGAGGCGATGTGCTCGGAGTCGTCTTGGCGCGTGTGTTCCGCAAACGGCTTGGCGGTATACGGCATGACCTCCCCGTACGGGAGGCATCCGAGCGCGCGGTCAACCATCCCCGTGAGGTAATCCAAGGAGAGAGAGGCGTGCGCTTTGAGGTCAAAGCGTTTGAATTTCGGGGGGTGAGCGACGCGGGGAGGAAGTGTCATGTCTTTCCTTTTCTCGTGTCGGCCGCGAGCACAGGAGAGGACTGTGCGGGGACGTGCTCGAGCCAGTACTGAAAATTCTCGCAAAAAGGCAGGGATTCGTCAAATGAAATGCGCTACGCGCGCGCCTGTGTCGCGCGCTACAGCCCGAGGGCGGCGGCGAGCGCGGCCCAGTCGGCGAATACGGCATCCGGGCGGACGGCGGCTCCGGGCACGTCTTCCGCGCGCGAAATTCCCGTCAGCACGAGGCACGAGGGAATGTGCGCCGCCGCGGCCGCCGGTATATCCGTGGCGAGGTTGTCCCCGACGGCGAGCGCCTCTTCCGGGCGGATGCCCAGCAGCCGCAGCGCCGCTTCGAACAGGTGCGGCGAGGGCTTGCCGATGAGCTCCGGCTCGCGCCCGACCGCCGTGCGGACCGCCGCCACGAGCGTGCCGGAGCCCGGCAGCGTGAAGCCGTCCAGCGGCAGCCGCGCATCCAGATTCGTCGCCACAAACCGGGCGCCGCAATCCAGGATGAAATGCATGGCGGCGCGCAGTTTTTCGTAGGTGAAGGCGCGGTCGATGGAGACGATGACCCAGTCCGCCGTCTCCGCATCGGGCGTCACGACTTCGAGGCCCTGCGCCCGGCACGCATCGAGGAGTCCGTTTTCACCGATGACGTAGGCTTTGCCCCGGCCGCAATACTGTGCGGTCGATTCAGCGGTGGTGACGACGTCCGCGGGTTCGCAGGGAATGCCCTGCTGACGGAGCTGTTCGCAGACCACTTCGCGCGGACGGTTCGAGCGGTTGGTGATGAAAAGCGTACGCATCCCGGCCGCCTGCGCGGCACACAGGGTTTCTGTGGCTCCGGGGATGGGCGCGTAGCCACGGTAGACGGTTCCGTCGAGGTCGAGCAGGAGGGCGCGGGGATGTGGCAGGGGCATGGCAGGGACGTGGCAGGAAGTTCAGGCAAGGAGCGTCTGGAGCGCCCAGGCGGTCAGGACGCCGCCGAGGGCGACCGTGGGCAGGGAGCGTCCCAGCAGGGCGAGCGCGAGTGCGGCGGCGAGCCCCGCGGAGGCGCCCGTTGCGGAGACGGCGGCGGGGAGCGCGGGGTCGGCCGTTGCAGAGAATCCGTCGGGGACGATCATCGCCGCCAGGATCGCGTAGGGAAGCGTGCGGATGAAGGCGACGAGCCGCGGGCTGCGCAGCGGGCGGCGCAGGAGCGCGAGCGGGATGGCGCGGAGGAGCCACGAGGCGGCGCCCGTGGCGAGCGCCAGCAGGAAGAGGTCGGTGTCCGTCATGGGTGCAGCGGGGTGGACGGATTGCCGGCGGCGGACGCGCTGCCGCCGTCGGGGGCCTCTGTTTCTTCTGTTGCTTCTGCGGGTGCGCGCCATGCGAAGAGCGCGGCGGCAACGACGCCGGAGAGGAGCATCGCCGCCGAGGAGCCGGGGCGGATGGCGGCGGGCAGCGCGTGGAGCCCGCCGTTGAGCACCATCGCCAGCACCAGACAGCGCAGCACGGCACCCGACTGCCGCGCCGCGGGCACCAGAATCGCGACGAACATCGCGTACGGCGCCAGACACAGCGGTTTGAGCGCCGAGGGCGGCAGCCACCCCGCGCCCCATGCGCCGCAGGCGGTGCCGCCGACCCAGCCCGTCAGCGAGCAGACGGCGAGGCCCAGCAGATACGAGAGGCGCAGCGGCTCCGTGCGCAGAAGCGACATCGCGACGACTTCATCGGTGATGCAGCCCGCAATCAGGCACCGGTGCCAAAAGCCGTGGCCGCCGGCCAGCCGCTGCGCAATGGCGAGCGAGAGCAGGATGTAGCGCAGATTCAGCGCGACGCACGCCAGCACAATCGCCAGAATGCCGGCGTCCCCCGCCATGCGCACAATCGCCGTCTGGCTCGTGCCGGAAAAGTTCAGCAGCGAAGCCAGCGTCTGCGCCCAGACGGGGAGCCCGCCCGCACTGCCGGCCGCGCCGAGCGCAAAGCCGACGGCAAAATACCCGGCAAAAATCGGAAGGGCATCGATGATGCCTTTCCGAAAAAGCGGGGTCGGTGCAGATGCCATGGAGGAGGAAACGCATCACGGCGGGCGCCGGGAGAAGGTGCGCCGTCGCGTCCGCAGGATTATTGCTTGAGTTGCGGGAAGAGAATCACGTCGCGGATGACTTCCGTCCCCGTCAGGAGCATCACCAGCCGGTCGATGCCGATGCCCATGCCGCCCGCGGGGGGCATGCCGTATTCGAGGGCGCGGATGAAGTCTTCGTCAATCTTTTCCGTGTCTTCCCCGGCCTGGTGTTCAAAGGCCGTGCGCTGCGCGAGTGGGTCGTTCTGCTCCGTGTATCCGGGGCAGAGTTCGCGGCCCGCCACCACGAATTCGAAGGCGTCCGCCACGTCCGGATTGTCCGGGCGCGTCTTGGCCAGCGGGATGTATTCGCGCGGAATGTCCACGACGAAGCAGGGCTGGAAGAGCGTGCGCTCGATCAGCTTGTCGTAGACTTCGTGCGAGAGTTCGAGCATCGACCACGCCGGGTTGACGTCCAGCCCCGCTTCCGCCGCGCGCTTCTGCGCTTCTTCCAGCAGCAGGTCGAACCAGTCGTCGCCCATTTTTTCGCGGATGAGCTGCGGATAGGAGACTTCCCGGTACGGCGGCGTGAAGTCGATTTCCTGCTCGCCGTAGGGGACGTGCACCGTGCCGAGCACTTCTTCGCAGGCGTGCGGGATGAAGCCTTCGAGGAGCGCTTTCATCGCGTGCCGGTCGCCGTAGGCCTGATAGAGCTCCATGACCGTGAATTCCGGGTTGTGGGAGCGGTCAAGCCCTTCGTTGCGGAAGTTGCGGCCGATCTCGAAAATCTTGTCGAAGCCGCCGACGAGGAGCCGTTTGAGGTAAAGTTCCGGGGCGATGCGCATGTACATGGTGCAGTCCAGCGCATTGTAGTGGGTCATGAAGGGGCGCGCGGCGGCACCGCCGGGCTGCGGTTGCATCATGGGCGTTTCCACTTCCTGGAAGCCGCGGTCTTCGAGATAGCGGCGGATGGAGCGGATAATGGCGATGCGTTTGTTGAAGCGGTCGCGCGATTCCGGGTTGGCCATCAGGTCGAGATAGCGCATGCGGTAGCGGTCTTCGGTGTCCTGCAGACCGTGGAATTTCTCCGGCGGCTGGCGCAACGCCTTGCTCAGGAGCGTCCAGCCGGTCACGCGGATTGAAAGTTCACCGGTGCGGGTCAGGAAGAGGTCGCCTTCCACGCCGATGTGGTCGCCCAGATCCAGTTCGCGTACGGCCTCATACGGCTCGGCGCCCATGTTGGCGGGGTTGCAGAAGAGCTGAATGCGCCCGGTGCCGTCGGCCAGATCCAGGAAAATGGATTTGGACATGATGCGGCGTGCCACCATGCGCCCGGCGGCGCGGACCGGCGGTGCGGGCGGGGTTTCGGGGGCTGCCGCCGCATCCGCAGCGGGCGCGGGGGGCGTCCAGCCGGCGCGGATTTCCGCAATCGGACCCGTGCGCTCGAACGCCTGTCCGAAGGGTTTGTAACCGGCGGCTTCGAGCTTGCGCATGTTTTCGATGCGAATGGCGCGGTAATCCGTGGAGGAGGCGGGAGACGGCGGGGTGGATGTGTTTTCCGTATTCATGACCGAAAACTGGGTGTAAAATGGCTCGGCGGCAACGCCGGGAAGAGGAAAAATCCCCGGACTGATCTCTTGAACAATCGGTGTCAGATCCGGAGCAGAACGCCACATGCCGGAAAGCGGACGGCACGCCTTTTGTGCGGCCTTTTTCAGGCATGGAAGGCTTAATCCTAACAAAAGCCGCCAAAGATGTGAAACGCGCGCCGCCTTCCAGGTTTATCCCGGTTTTCCCGGGATCATTGATCCAGATTTCTTGAAAGATGGCTCCTGTAGCCTCTTTTCAAGACTAAGTACTCGTGAATGGTCCGCCCATACTTTTTTCACCCGAAAGTTCAGTAAAATAACTTTGCCGTCGCTCCAATGGTTGCGCTGACTTCGTTCAGGCGGCTCTGCCGCCGAGAAAAAGCACTAATTTGACACCTTGGTCGGAACGTTAGTGGTGACTTCAGAAGGGGGCTCCGCTCCTCCGTGTGGCTCAATTATCTTAGCTCATCGCGAGGCTGAGTTTCACAACCTTCCTCCGTGTGGCTCAAAACCCGGGATAAGCCTGGCCTCCGCGCGCTGGCTCCGCGCGCCGGCGTGGCATAGGTCAAAGACGGGCGGAACCGCCCCGATGATTTCCGTTTTTCTTTTTCCGCTCCTTCCGGAGTTTCCGGCGCTCGTCCCTTCCGGTGCCTCCCGCCCGCTTCACACCCCCGGTGGACTGCGGTTCCCTTTTTCTCTGTGAAGGGTGTTGTTTTCAATTGACGTGAAACGCGTCTCGCTCTATTATATTCGCGTATTCCACCCCATCATCTGTTTTGGAGTTCCATTCATGTCTTTTCGTGCCTTCCGTGGTTTTGTCGCCGCGGCTCTCGTGTCGGGTGCGGCGGCTCTTGCCCCTGCGGCCCTTTTTGAGCCCCTTTTTGTTGTTGAAAGAGCGGTCGGTGCCGTGACGGTTGAAAAGCCGGATGGTACGGTCGTTCCGGCGGAGGCTGAACATGCCTATCCGTATGGCTCGAAAATCACCGTTCCGGATGTCCCGCCGCCGCTGACGCCAGAGGAAATCAAGTCTTACGAGAAGCAAGGTCTCCCCTTGCCCCCGCAAGAGGTGCCCGTTGTGCGCATCCGCTTCTCCAGCGACTTTGCCTTCCGTCTCGGCGCCAATACGAAGGTCGCCATTCTCGATGCTTCGGAACAGACCGATGACGGGCTCAAGGAAGTGAAGATTCTCGACCTGGCCCGCGGCTCGGTCGATACCTTCATCACGGCTTCGGTCGTCAAGACCGGCGGTGCCGCCGATGCCAAGGTCGAGGAGGTGCTCTCCTCCATCATCGTCCGCACCCCCTGCGGCGATGCCTCCCGCATGGCGGCGCGCAACCGCATTTCCGTGACGCCGAGCGAGGATACGCCCGGGTACAGCACCTGCGTCTTTCGCACCCAGAGCGGCATGATGGACATCACCGGGCCGCAGTTCCATATCAAGGATATGAAGCAGAATGCGGAGGCGATTCTCGACGGCAATCTGGAATTCACGAGCATCAATATCGGCAACAGCGAATTTACCACCGAGTTCGAACGCGGGGCGGACAACACCGAAAAGGTGCGTTTCTCCGGCCGGACCACGGGTAAGATCTGGCGCCAGTATTGCGATGTGGGCGGCCGCAAGGCCATGGCCGTCATGGTTTCCCGCACCGACGGTTCTCTGATTTCCTACAGCTATCTCGAGGGGCAGACGGGCATTGCCGGTACGGTTGCCGGCACGGCTGCGGAAACGCACGCCCTGCCTCCCGCCGGCGATGCGCAGCCGGGCGCCGAGGCGGCCGGTCTGGACGGCGGTGCCTCCGGCGATGGCTTCGATGCCGATTTCTTCGGCACGGAAACTTCCACGACCACGGAAACTTCCACGACCACGGAAACTTCCACGACCACCGCTGACGATGGTCTCGACTTCGATTGGGATTTTTAATAGACTTTCCGGACGTTCGGTTCATTGAAGCGATGAACCGTCCTTCTACAAGGTTCAGCACATGAAAAACAAGAATTTGCTTCCGTTTTCGGTTTTGCTCGCGATGCTGTGCGGCGGTCTGGTGGTGAATGCCCCCGCGCAGGATGCCGCTTCTGCGCCGACCGCATCTGCGCAGAATGCCGATGAGAATAAGAAGATGAACATGTACGTGGATTTGGCGCGTCTTGTTCTTCAGGCAAAGGATGCCGAGGAAGGTGCCAAGATCATCAATACGATTCTCGATCGTGTGGCAAAACTCTCTCCGACGGAAGAGGATCTTCAGCGGAACATCAAGGAAATCACGGCGGTCATCGCCGCTGCCATTACCGTCGGCAATCAGCCGTATGCCCACGAGCTCTATCAGTCTCTGGTTGCCGCGGCTTCCAAGATTTCCGATTCCGCCGCCACCAACCTTTCGCTGGCACGAGCCGCAGCCGCAACCGGTTCGGCTGTGACCGACAATGCGAAGTACGTCATGAATCCGGCCGATAAGGTCGATGCTCTCCTCCACGAGGAAGTCATCGTTGCCGGCAAGACGCCCGATCAGGTGCTGACCATGTCGGAAGCCCACTCGCTGCGCAATCTCTACAACGAAGTGGTCCGCCGCCTGATGCTGCAGGGTTACGATATCAAGCTCGACTTCGGCGAAGTCTTCATCGAACTCTCCGGTGTGATGTCCGGCTTTGCGGGCGACCGCCCCGAACCGGATCCGACGCCCGGTACCGGCATTTTCACGGGTGGGGACATCCATGTGCCGACGCCGCCCGTCAAGCCGTCGCCGACCCCCGTCGGTCTGCGCTGACAACCCGTTTTCTTTTTCAGGGGATATCCGGATCAGCACCCCGGCTATCCCCTCCGGTTTAGTTTATAGGACCTGCGGCAGCGACATTGCCGCGGGTTGGGGCTGATAACACAGTCATCGATAACAGCGAAGGAATATTGCCGTGTTTATCATCAAATTCAACAACATGGTCAAAAACAAGTGGATCTGGGCCGCATTCGCGATTTTGGTCGCCGTGGCATTCGGAGCCTCTGATATGCTGGCCACGGCGGGGCGCGACAGCGGCTCTTCCGATGGCTATGGCCAGTTGAATGGAAAGCCCGTGGATGCAGATTTGTATCAGGCCGTTGAACGCTATGAGCGCTTCATGAACCGGTTCGAAAACGGTGCTGCGGAATACGATGCCAAGCAGGTCTGGCGGAGCTATGCGACCGTTGTGCGCGCCCGCGAAATGGGAATCGTCATCCCGGATACCCAACTGGCCCGGATGATTCAGAACGACCCCACGTTCTTCGGACCCGACCGCACCTTTGATTCCCGGATTTATCAGCTGCGTCTTCGCGAGCTGGATTTGACGCCCGTCTGGTACCAGGAAGTGCTTCGCGTCTTTCTGACGATTCAGCAGGTCCGCTCGCTTGCTTCGCAGGGCGCCTACGTTCCGGCCGCCCTCGCCAATGAGCGCGCCCGCGGCATCACGGATTCCTACACCCTCCTGCCTGCGACGCTCACCAACACGCACACCGCCGCCTCCGTTACCGTCAAGCCCGAGGAAATCCGCTCGTTCTACGAAACGCACCCCGATTTCTATCGGCTGCCGGAACGCCGCCGCGTGGCGATGGTGACCTTCAAGTCGGCCGATTACATCGGCGAGGTGACGGTGGAGCAGGATGACGTCTTCGATTACTACGAGTCCAATCCGCAGCTCTTCACCGTCAAGGGCACCAACGGCGTGGATGTCGTCCGCGAATTCGAGGAGTGCTCGGCGGACGTCGAAAAAGCCTATGCCGAGGAACTCGCCCGCGATATGGCGTACAATCACGCCGGTACGTTTGCGGACCGCTTCATCGATATTTCCGGCACGGCCGCTGTGACGCTCGATTTCGGTGCCGAAGCCGCAGCCGCCGGGTACACCGTCGTGACCACCGACTGGTTCACCGCTTCCGCGCCGCCCGTCAAGTACATGGTCGCCGAAGCCTTTTCCGATGCCGTGTTCTCTCTCGATCCGGAAGGGGAGACCGTCAGCGAGCGGATTGCCGATCCGGTCGGCTCTGCCGATTGCGATGAGGCCTACGTCGCCGTTCTCCTCGAGGTTTCTCCCACGCACGTGCCCGCTTTCGAACAGGTCTCCGCCCGCGTCGAAAACGACGCCCGCCTGAGCCAGGCGGAATCCGAATTTCAGGCGGATATCGTCCGGATTCGCGAGGGACTCCTTCAGGGTGCCGCCGCGGACAAGGCCTTCGCCGATACCGCCCGCGAACTCGGGCTCACCGTCGGTACCAACGTGGTGCTGACCTCCATGGACGCCTTCGGTGATCATCCCCCGATTGAGTCCGCCCGCTCCGTTGTTGTCGAAATGCGCAAGCTCGGCAAGGGTGAGTTCACGGAGTCTCCGGTTCCCGTTGCCAACGGCGCGATGTTCTTCCAGGTCGTGGACCGCGTTCCCGGCGACTCTTCTTCGTTCTCCGTCGCTGAGATGCAGGCCAAGCGCGCCCTCAACGAACAGATTGGCGAAGCGCTCTGGACCGCCTGGCAGGAAAACAACCTGATGTCCTTGAATCCTGAGCCCGCCTTCCCGTGGGAAGATGCCGCATACGATGCGGAGGAGGACGAGGACGTCGAAGTCGACGACGAAGACGAGGACGCCTGAGCGTTCATCTCCACGCCGGTATACAGGTCGCCCGGCCGGCTCCGCCTTCGCGGATCCGCCGGGTGATTTCTTTTCAGCCCGCCCCGGCCTCCGCCGAATCTTTTCTTTCCGACGATGAAGAAACGCATCCTCGTCATCAAACTCAGCTCGCTGGGCGATACGCTGCACGCGCTTCCGGCGGTTGCTGCGATTCACGATGCGTGGAATGCCTCCATTGACTGGTGTGTGCAGCCCGCTTTCGCCGGGCTTGTCGAGGCCTTCACTTGCGTTTCGCGGGTCATCCGGACGCCCCGGCCGTCCGATTTGTCCGGCTATCTGAGGACGCTTCGCGCCCTGCGCCGCGAGCACTACGATCTGGTGCTCGACTTTCAGGGGCTTCTCAAGAGCGCCATTGTCGCGCGCGCCCCGCATGCCGACCGCGTCATCGGTCCGTCTTTTGCGCGCGAGGGATCCAGTCTTTTCTATACGGAACTCGCCGGTCCGCGAAACCGTCAGCGTCACGCCATCGAGGAATGCTTCGATTTTCTGCGGAAGCTGGAAATCCCGGTTCCCGAACGTCCGCAGTTCCCGTTGCGGCTGCCGGAAGCAGAGCCGGATGTGTGGGGGCCTCAGGTCGCCCGCGAGCCGGGACCCCGGATTGCGCTGGCTCCGTATTCGCGCTGGGAAACGAAGAACTGGCCCGCCGGACATTTTTCCGCCCTCCTGAAACGGCTCTACGAGCAGACGCATGCGCGGCTTTATCTCATCGGCGGCAAAGGCGACCATGCGGGTGCGCAAGCCATCGCCGATGCCGCAGGCGTTCCGTGTGCGAATGTGTGCGGCGACCTGTCGCTGCTGCAGTCCGCCGCGCTGCTGCGCGCTTGCTCCGTTCTCGTGACCAATGATTCGGGCCCCATGCATCTGGCGGTGGCGACCGGTACGCCTTGTGTGGCGATGTTCGGTCCGACCCTTCCCGAGCGCACCGGTCCCTATGGTCCCGCCAACATCGTGTTGCGTGCGCCCTCGCTCCCGTCCGGCTGCCCCTGCCGTCATCGCACCTGCAAACGCGGCGACGGCGCCTGCCTGCGCGACATCGACCCTGCCCGCGTAGCGGCCGCTGTCCTCCAGCAACTGCGGTAGCCGTTTGACAATAAAAAGTGTATAGATATTTTATAATTATCCAAATGTGAAAATGCGATAACTGTAAATAGAGTGTAGGACTTCCTGTTTACGAACTGCGTGGGAATGGCCTCCGTATACATTTTTCGGCTCTTCAAAGTGCTTTGATTGAGAATCCCAAAGTTTCAAAGGGCCAGAATGAGCCTTTACATGGACCTTTTGAACCTTTGCACGAGCAGATTTTTGAAGAATTACGGGGAAATTCTCATGTTACTTATCATGAATTGACGGAGAAGCTTGGAATTTCACGCAGTACCATCAAAAGAGCTATGCGAATGTTGATAGCGGATCATAAAGTCCAGCGTATAGGCGGCAAGCGCTATGGCTATTGGAAAATCATCAAGTAAAGGGCAGGAAGAAGAAGCCTCTGCCATTGCATCTTGTTGATACAACGGTTTTCTCCATCATTCCGATATTGCGGCGGCTTCGTTCAGGGCGCGAAGCGTCCGCAGTGTATAGGTCTTATTTGATCCCTTCATCGGAATGTCGGAGGAGAGTCAAAACGGGGTGGCGGCCATTCTGTGTGGCTCAAAAAACTAAAACTCGAGCGGCTTTGTCCCGATGACTCCGATGATGCCGATTTTCCGGATGCGTGCACGAATGCGCACGAGCTTTGCTGTGCTCAGGCTTCCGCGGGAGCGGAGCCGTCGGCGATTTTAGAGAGCTGCGACTGGAGGCGCAGGTCTTCATTGCGCCCGACCAGGGCATCCAGCAGCTCGTCCATCAGACCTTCCATGACGCGGTCCAGCGAATAGAGCGTCAGGTTGATGCGGTGATCGGTGAGACGGTTCTGCGGGAAGTTGTACGTCCGGATGCGCTCCGAGCGGTCGCCCGAGCCGATCATGTCCTTGCGCTCCGCGCCCAGTTTGGCTTCTTCGGCGGCGCGCTGCGCGGCGAGAATTTTGGAGCGCAGCACCGACATGCATTTTTCCTTGTTCTGGTGCTGGGAGCGCTCTTCCTCCGATTGCACCACCACGCCGGTGGGCAAGTGCGTAATGCGGACGGCGGAGTCCGTTTTGTTCACGTGCTGACCGCCCGCGCCGCCGGACCGGTAGGTGTCAATCCGCAGGTCTTCCGGCCGGATGACGAGCTCGTCCTCCGGCTCCGCTTCGGGAAAAACGGCGACCGTTGCTGCGGAGGTGTGAATCCGCCCCTGCGCCTCCGTTTCCGGAACGCGCTGCACGCGGTGTCCGCCGCCTTCGTAGCGCAGACGGTAATAGGCGCCGTCGCCCAGAACCGTAAAGGCGATTTCCTTGTAGCCGCCCAGTTCGCTGGGGGCGGAGCTGACCAGCTGGATTTTCCAGCCGCGCATTTCCGCATAGCGCGAATACATCCGGAAGAGGTCGCCTGCAAAAATGGCCGCTTCATCGCCGCCGGTGCCCGCACGGATTTCGAGCATGGCGTTGCGGTGTTCATCCGGGTCGGGCGGGAGCAGCGCCAGCGAGAGCGCCTTTTCCGCCGCCGGGAGCGCCTCTTCGGCTTCGACGAGTTCCAGGGAGGCGAGTTCTTTGAGTTCGGGGTCCGTGGAGGCATCAGCCAGCAGCTGCCGGTCCGACTCAATGGTGTCGATGGCCTTGTAATAGATTTCCGCCCGGTCCCGCAATTTGCGAAGCCCGGCATGCTCACGAACGAGGGCGCGGTATGCACTTTGGTCGGCGGAAGTATCCGGCAGGGAAAGAAGACGCTCTACCTCGCGCAGGCGAAGCAAAATGCGCTCGACATTGTCTTTTTCGATCATGGCGGCGGGGAAAGGTCAGGCGGTGAACTCAGGCGTCCGGGTAAAAGAAAGACGCGGCCCCGGGGTAGGGGGACCGCGTCCGGTGCTCTTCGCGGTTGCAGAACCGGAGAGCTGTGCGTCGGCTACTTGCCGGCCTTGGCAAACTTGGCAAAACGACGCTTGAAGGAGTCGATGCGTCCTTCCGTGTCAACAAACGTCTTCTTGCCCGTGTAGTAGGGGTGGCAGGCAGAGCAGGAGTTGACGGTCATGGACTTCACCGTGGAATTCGTGTGAAAAACGTTTCCGCAGGAGCAGGTGACGGTCGCGGGACCGTATTCAGGATGCGTATCTTTCTTCATGATGGTTCTCCTCAGGAAAGGGCTTCGCGAGCCTTCTGCATCAGGGCGGCAAATGCGGTGGGATCGGTGTTGGCGAGATCCGCGAGAACCTTGCGGTTCAGTTGAATGCCGGCCTTGTTGAGACCTTCGATGAAACGGGAATACGTCATCCCCTCAGCGCGGACAGCCGCATTGATGCGGACAATCCAAAGGGAGCGGTAATCGCGTTTGCGGGTCTTGCGGTGAACGGTCGCATACCGCTGGGCGTGGGCGACGGCCTCCGTCGCGGTGCGAAAACGCTTGGAGCGTCCGCCGTAAAAACCTTTGGCCAGTTCAAGACGGCCGCGGCGGCGTTCGCGGGAAGCAGGTGCGTTGGTAGCTCTGGACATAGCAGTTCTCCAAATCGGTTAGCGGTCAGGCCGTCAGCATGGAACGCACGGTGCGGGTCTGCCCGGCAGAGCCGAGAACCTTGGTGCCGCGCATGTTGCGCTTTTGCTTGCGGGTCTTGGAACTGAGAAGGTGGCGCTTGCCGGCCTTCGTCGCCAGAACCTTGCCGGTGGCAGTGACGTGGCAGCGCTTGGACGCTGCCTTGTTGGTCTTCTTTTTGGGCATGGTGTTTCCTTTTTGAAAAATTCCTGTTCGCCTGACATTCGGGCCGCTGACGGGTTGCTGATGCAACAGCGCGGCAATCCAATCTGACGTTGGACGGCTGCAGGAAGGAAGCCGTTTCTGCCGGTAAAATGGTGGAGCGGATGAGATTCGGACTCACGACCCCCGCGTTGCGAACGCGATGCTCTACCAACTGAGCTACCGCCCCATTTTCTGGATTTCCGGTGAGAAACGGGACAAACGATATCAATTTCCGAATCGGAGCGCAAGCGATATTTTCTTCAGGTTTATCCCGGTTTCCTTGATATGCCGCTCCAGGAAACCGATGTCGACGAAAAAGGTGCTTGATAAGGGTGAAAAACAGGCGTTTTACACCTCCTAAAAGAACGAATACCAGTCAGAAAGCTTCATTTGGACTGGACCAACAGTCGCTTTCGGAGGAGCTTTGTTCGATTTTTTGGGTCGTCCGGACACGAAATACACCCACTGTTTCACGATTAGGGTGCGAATATTGTTCAGCGCAATCGGGTGGGAGATGATATCGTGGAAATTATCTTTAACAATCTTGGTAACCTTAGCACTGTTTTCGGCGGCCGGTAAAATGAAGTGGTTAAAGACGTGGCACAGATAACAAAGTGCGAGGATATTGACCAGTCGGATATAGGTTCTGACGCGAAGTTTTTCTAATCCGAAATGCTGTTTCACGACCCGAAAAGACTGTTCGATTTGCCAACGGTTCAAGTATAACTGAGCCGCCTGCTTGGCTCTTTTCAACAGTTTTTCCGGATCCTGAAATTCCTCCTCCGGTAAAAGCATGCACAGATTGATTGTCTTGTCAGCAAACTTGCTTTGCACAATGAGAACTTTACGATACTGAGTCTGCTCGTCTTTCGTTGGTTTATTCGGTGGGGGAAGATAGCCGACCTTACAGCGAACTTTTGCTTCTATTGTCTTTCCTTGAAGCCGAATGAGTGAATTTTTCACCCACGGTAGGTGTTCCAGTTCCGTATTGAGTAAATTTCCTGTGCCAAACCAATCTCTTTCGATACGAATTCGGATAACCATCCGGTAATTATTATCGAGGAGCCACCAAAGAAAATCTATTGCATCGCCTTCCCGGTCAATGACGCCAATTGCCTTATTCTCACAGTCCGTCATCACCTTTTTGATGCAGGACTTAAACAACTCTAACGGCTTATGTTTTCCTTTTTGAGGGAGCAGATAGACGGGTTTTGGAATGGTCTGACCATTTGCAAGAAGTGTTGCTGAGGAAAACAGATGCCCCATATTCTGTGTCTTGCTGCTCCCGTCATGGCCGAACTCCATTCCTTCCATCCCCTCGCCGCCATATTCTTTGCTGATATCCGAATTGTCGAAAGCAATTCCGGTATCCTTCGGCATACTTTTCAGAAACCGCTCGGAAAGCCAATTGTTCAAGCCTGGCAAAAATCCTTTATCTTCTTCTCCTTTCTTTCCGCCACGTCCAAGCCATTCCGAGCAGCGTTCCATGAGTTCTTTGTCCGGGCGCAGAGAATCGGGCTTAAGGATTCTGGCAATATCAGCCAGAACGGTCGATCCGCTACTGAAAATTCCGCAGGACAGAACCTCCGCTGCGTTCAGTAAACACTTTCCCCAATTCGGGTAAACCTCCTTCAAAAAGGGACGCAACGTGACAAGAATCTCTTCTTTGAGTATATTGTTCGTCATACGAGAGCTTTTTGTTTATGGGTTTGTT
>CASFKR010000062.1 GCA_949295265.1 uncultured Verrucomicrobiota bacterium
CGTCGCTCCAATGGTTGCGCTGACTTCGTTCAGGCGGCTCTGCCGCCGAGAAAAAGTCCTTATTTGACACCTTGGTCGGAACGTTAGTGGAGACTTCAGCAGGGGGCTCCTCCCCTCCGTGTGGCTCAATTATCTTAACTCATCGCGAGGCTGAGTTTCACAACCTTCCTCCGTGTGGCTCAAAAAACCGGGATAAACCTGCGCGGCGCCTTGTCTTGCGGGGTATGCTGCTTTCCAGTAGAATGGAAGCAATTCCATCTGCGCGGCGTCCGTTGCGCGGAAATTCGCCCGAGTGACTATCGAATGCCGACCCTTTCCTCCCTGTTTCCCGATGGGCAACGCCCCGATCCCGTACGCGCCGTATGTTGCGCGGCAGGGATTGCGATGACGCTTGCCCTGTACCACTTTTTCGGATGCGATTCCGAAATGCACGGCAGCAGTTTGAGTATGCTCGACTGGCTCAAACCCCAATGGCGGGGTTCCAATGAGAATTTCGGCTATACATGGCTGATGATTCCTTTTGCCGTCTGGATTATCTGGCGCAACCGCGCAAAAATGCTTGCGGAGGAATCCGGCACGAGCTGGCTGGGCGTCGTGATGACGCTCGGCCTTCTCCTGTGCCATATCATCGGCTTCCGCTCACAGTTGCCGCGCCTCTCGCTGGCGGCTCTGGGCGGTCTCTTCTTCTCGATTCCGTACGCCATCTACGGCTGGAAGGTCGCCCGCTGGCTGCTCTTCCCCTGCTGTTACATTGAACTGTGCTTCTGCGGCTCCTTCCTGACGGAATTCACGATGCCGCTGCGCAAAATCGCCAGCCAGCTGGCGTGCATCCTCTTCCATGGCGTCGGCATTCAAGCCGTGACGATGGGCACCGTCATTACCTCCAATGCCGGCGGCGGCTTTCAGTTTGAAGTGGCGGACGGCTGCTCGGGTCTGCGCTCGCTCATCGTCATGACCGCGCTGGCGGCTCCGTATGCGTATTTCACGATGCAGACACCCTGGAAGCGCATTCTCCTGTTTGCCCTGTCGGTGCCGCTCGCGATGCTCTCCAACACGCTCCGCATCTTCACCATCGGTCTCATTGCCGAATGGATCGGAACGGCACTGGCCATGCAGCTCTATCACGACATGAGCGGCTTCATTGTGCTGTTCATCTCCATTGTTCTTCTGAAGGCGTCCGCCGCTCTGATCAATCACGACTGGAAAAAAGCCCTATGCGCATCTCTCCCCGCCAAATCCTCCCGGGCGTAATCATCCTGGGATTCATCGCGGGGACGATGGCGTTCCTCGCAGCACCCCGAACCCTGACAGGCAACCCGACGGGACCCGTCCCCTTCGTCTTTCCGGATCAGCTCGGTCCGTACACCGGCGAAGACGTGATTTTCTGCACCGGTGAGCAATGCGCCCGCAGTTATCTGCGCGCCGAACTGGAGCAGATTGCCGAAGAGCAGGCGGCCGATCCGGAAGAAAAGAAGACGGCCGAAGCGCGCAAAGCGGCATATGCCAAACTCATCGAAGAAAACAAGGTCCGCAACCTCTTCCTCGAGCCGCTCTCGGATATCCCCGTCACCCACTGCCCCAATTGCGGAGCCGTCCTTTCCTGGGTTTCTCTGGGCGAGCACATCCAGCTTCCCTCCGCAACACCCGTCTTTCATAAGCTCTACCGCCGCGAAGGACAACCGACAATCAGCGTCAACATGGTCTTTTCCGGTGTGGAACGCCGCTCCATCCACCGCCCGCAGGTTTGCCTCGTTGCGCAGGGGTCCCGCATCAACAACGAGTATCTCTACCGGGTCGACAACGGGCAGCAGGAAGATTTCCCGCTTGAGGTTCTCGAGGCGTATCAGGTCATGCGCGATGTCAACGGGCGCGAAGTCTCGGCCAATTCCTACGTCTACTGCTACTGGCTGTTCAATCCGGAGCGCGAGACCCCTTCGCACTACACGCGCTTCCTGCACATGCTCCTGGACAACTGCTTCCGCGGATACCGTCCCCGCTGGGGCTATGCGTCCATCTCGATTCCCTACACCCTGGAAAATCCGGAAGCCTGGAAAGAGGAGCTCGCCACCTTCCTGCCGTATTTCTATCCGCTTGTGACGCAAATCCGCCAGGAACTCGACAAGCAGCGCAACATCACCATCAACCTGACAACGTCCGACGGCGCCATCGCGGACCAGGGCACCGGCTCCGAAAACCTCACAAACCGCGACCGGCATCCCCGGCCCACCCGGAAGGATCCCGCGCCCGCTACCGCTGAACCCGCCGAACCTGTAGCGCCATGACCATCGTCCTTGCTTCCCGCAACCTTCACAAACTCCGCGAGCTGGAACGCCTCTTCGATCTGCCCCACATTCAGTTGCGCTCCGCACTCGATCTCGAAGGCGCGCCCGACCCGGAAGAAACCGGCGTCACCTTTGCGGAAAACGCCGCCATCAAAGCCGAAGCCCTGATGCGCTTCACCGGCGAATGGGCGCTGGCCGACGATTCCGGCCTCTGCGTCGATGCCCTCCGGCGGCCGGACGGCATCGAGGTTCCCGGCGTTTACTCCGCCCGCTACTGCGGTCGCCATGGTGACGATGGTGCGAACAACGCCAAGCTGCTCGCCGATCTGGATGCACTCGAAGCCGCCGCCGACGGTGCGCCCGTTTCCCGGCGCTGCCGCTTTGTCTCCGCCCTCGCACTGGTCGCCCCCGACGGACGCGTCTTTCACGCCGAGGGCGACTGCCCCGGCACGCTCCTGCGCGCCGGGCGCGGCTCCAACGGGTTCGGCTACGATCCGCTCTTTCTGCCGGACGGATACGACCGCACGTTTGCCGAGTTGCCGTCCGAGGTCAAATGCACCTTCTCCCACCGCGCCGTTTCCGCCCGCGCCATGCGCCGCATTCTGCTCGAACTCTTTCCCGCCCCGTAACGGCGGCATGCCCCGCCCGCTCCGCCACGCGTCTCTTTCCATTCATCCCCATTGTTTCCGGATCCCATGAAGATTCAATTCTCTCCCCGCATCGCTGTTGGCGTCATTCTCATCGTCTTTGCGTGCATGTTCTGGTACAACGATATGGCCAGGAACAAAAACCGGGAACGCGGAGCCGCCCAGCTGCGCGCCATCGCCGCACAGCCCGTCATGACGCTCGGCGTGCGCCCGACCCCCGCCGCAGCGGATGAAAAAACCAGCCTCTACACCCCGTGCTCGGAAGCCGTCATCTCCAACATCATTGAGCGTCTCTCCTTTGCGGCAGCCGCCGAAGAAGAGGATACGCCCGACCTGACGTCCTCCTACGACCTCTTCCTCTTCTTCACCAACCGCGCCCGCGCCTATCTGCGCATCCGCCGCGCACCCGGCTCCGATGACCTGCTCGTCAACTTCCGCCAGCCTGTGCCCGACAAAACGGATCCCGAAGAGCGCTTCATCGATTTCCAGCCGGCGCTCGTGACAGGCCTCGGCGCCATTTTCGATGAAATCGACTCCGGCACCTTCTCGGGCGCGGGCTTCCACCCTGCTCCGACGATTACCCCGATTCTCGCGCGCGTCCCGGGCATCCTCGGAATGACCAAAGAACAGGCGGCCGACACCGCGCTCTCGCTCCGCCACATCGGCACCCTTCCCTTTGCCGCCGTCCACACGCTGACTCAGCAGCAGGAAAAGCCTGTGCTGGGTCCCCGTTTCTCCGATGAGCAGGCCGCCACGATTGCCGCCGCCCTTCAGGCCGCAGAACCCGTGGAGACTTTCCCGGAATCCGAAGGCCGCGAAACCGCGCTTCAGATTTCGCTGAAAAACGGTCCTGCGGTTCTGCTTCGCACCGTCGTGCTGGATGTCGATCCGGAAGCCGCCTATCTGGGCTTCTATGAAGTGATGACGAACCAGACGATCCGCATTTCCGAACCGGCACGCGTCCCCGGCATCGGCGCCATCGTCACCCCGTTCCTCCCCGCCCCCGCCGAGCCCGCGACTGCCGAGCCCGCCGCTGGCGAATAACGGCTATCCATCGTGCATCTGTTTTGCGATTTGGATGACACGATGACCACCAACGGGCTCATCCCGCGGGAAACCTTTCAGGCACTGTGGGATGCGCACGATGGCGGTTTGCGGATTGTCGTCGTGACCGGTCGCCCCGCCGGCTGGTGCGACCACATCGCGCGCCAATGGCCCGTCGATGGCGTCATCGGCGAAAATGGCGCCTTCTATTTTCGCAAGGTAAAAAACGCCATCCGGCGCGTCTACGCCCAATCCGCAGAGGAGCGGGCCGCCCATCGCCGGCGCCTCGCCGAAGTGCGCGACCGCATTCTTCGCGCCGTTCCCGGTGCCGCCGTTGCAACCGATCAGGCGTGGCGGGAAGCGGATCTCGCCATCGATTACTGCGAATCGGTGCGGCGCCTCCCCGATTCCGCCATCCGGACGATTGTCGGCCTCTTTCACGCCGCAGGAGCCCAGGCGAAGGTTTCCTCCATCCACGTCAACGGCTGGTTCGGCTCTTTCGACAAATGCACGATGGCGCTGCGCTACATTATCGAAACAACGGGGCGCCCCTTTGAAGCGCATCCGCTGGATTTCGCCTTTGTGGGCGATTCCCCGAATGACGAACCGCTCTGGGCGCTCTTCCCGCGCTCCTTTGCCGTTGCCAACGTCGCCCCGTGGATGCCACGTCTGTGCCACGCCCCTGCCACAACCGTGACACGCGCGGGCGGCGCAGGGTTCGCCCAGGTGGTCGGGCTCCTGCTCGCAGAGATGTCCCGGCAGCCGGATCATTCGAATGAACCGTTTTCGGAGCGCACATCGGAAGGGTATTGACCGTGGAGGGGTGATTTGCTAGCCTCAGAGACGTATTGAGGGACGTTTGGTGTGGCCATGGTATCCGTTGCCCTTACGGGCGGAATCGCTTCCGGGAAATCGACCTTCGGGAAATTCCTTGCGCGCCTCGGTGCGCAGGTGGTGGATGCAGATGAACTCGTTCATCGTCTGCATGAGCCCGGCGGAAAGGGCGCGCTGACGGTAGCGCACCTGTTCGGTCCGGACTTTCTGCACCCGGACGGCTCAACGAACCGCCCGCGGCTGGGGCAGATGCTCTTCGCAGACCCCCAGGCCCGCAAAGCGCTCGAAGCCGCCATTCACCCGCTCGTGCGAAGCGAACTGCTCGCCTGGAAAAACGGCATCACGGCCACCTCTCCTTCCCTCTGCATCGCACAAATTCCTCTCCTGTTTGAAACCGGCTGGCAGTCGGATTGGGATACCACCGCGACGGTGGAAACCACCCCCGAAAGCCAGCGCGAGCGTCTCATCGGGCGCGGCTTTTCGCCGGAGCAGGCGCACGCGCGCATTACCGCCCAGTTTTCCGCAACCGAACGCATCGAACGCGCCCGCTTCGTCATCCGCAATGATGCAGGGCTCGACCACCTTCAACAGCTGGCTGCGCTGTTTTATCAGCGCATGACGGCGCACTGACTCCTTTCGGCCCTTTGCCGCTTTTCGTGCTGAACCCATCCGCCGCCCCCGCAGGCTTCCGCCCGGGGCCGGTTGATGAATCGAACCGCAACCCTTCCGTTTTCTTTCGGGAACGCCCGAACGGACGGTAACTTTTACGCAACGTTGTACAGTTGATTATGGACGATACTACTCCGTTCTTCCCCGATTCGCCCCGGGAATCCACCCCCTTGCCTGCTGCGCCGCAACCCGCACCGCCTGCTGCGCCGCAACCCGCCGAACCGGCTGACGGCGCCGCCCCGGCGGCTCCGCGCAGCGCCCCCCTCACCGGCCGTCCCACACGCGGCCGCGGGCGCCCCCGCAACAACCGTCCGGACGCACTGACGGCCCCGGGAGCCGCAGCCCCCGCCGCACCGGCGCCGCAAACCTTCACCGCACCCGCACGCCAGCCCGAGGCCTCCGTGCCGATGCACACGGCGTCCGAATGGATTCCGGGCGATACCGCCGGCCGCATCCCGGATGCACAGCCGCACGCCGACACCGTCCGCGAACCGGATGCAGACACGATTCACTCCTCCTCCGACTGGCTCGATGCCCGGGAGCGCGCCTTTACCGCTTCCGAAGTCAACGAGGGGCCCCTCTCCGGCTCGAACGATGAACTGCTCAAACGCCGGGATGCCGCCGCCCGCATCAAAATGCAGCTGGATTCCACGGCTTCGTCCATCGATGCGATGAACAACTTCTTCAACTCGATGTCGGCGCCCGCCCCGCAGCGCGGTGAAGAGCGCGGTGCGCCCGGCCCGAACGGCGACCGCCGTGTGCGCTTCGAACGCAAGGCGCGTTTCGAACGCAACAACGGCAACGATCCGCGCCCGAATCTGCAGGGCGGCAAGCCGTACGGGCAGCGCCCCGGATACACGCCCAACCCGCAGGAGCGCGGCAACCCGAACCGCCCCGGTCCCGGCGGCAAAAACCTGCGTGAGCCCTACCACGGGCCCAACGGCAACCGCCCGGCACCCTCCAACGATTACCAGACCTCCGCCGCCTATGCGGAGAATTCCCTTTCCCGCAACGGCAATGCGGCAGGCTACGCGCCGCATCCGATGCAGCCCCGGACCGTCAAGCTCTTTGATCTGCAGGCGCTCTCCACCGCCGAACTCATGAAGCGCGTGGAAGAGCAAAATCTCTACGAGAGCGTCACGCTGCAGGGGAAGCACGATCTCATCAACGCGCTGCTCCGCGAACATGTGCGGCGCGGCGGCTCCGTCGAGGGCGAAGGATTTCTGGAAATCTGGCAGGAGGGCATCGGCTTCCTGCGCTCCCCGTATGGCGACCTCAAGACGTGCCCGGAGGATATCGCCGTTCCGCCGCAAATGATTGCCGCCAACGGTCTGCGCCCGGGCGACCACATCGTCTGCCGCGCCCGGATGGCGGACCAGAAGCAGCGCGGCGGGCGTCTCACCGCCTCCGAACTCATCTCCGTCAATGGCATGCAGCCCGAACAGGCGCGGCGCGTGCCGCCGCTCTCGGCGCTGCCCGTTGCGCCCGCCACGCGCCCCCTGCGCGTCCGCACGCCGGACGCGGCGCCCCTGCTGGCCGGGCTGGACGCGCTCGCCCCCTTCGCGTTCGGCCACCGCGCCATTCTCATCGGGCCGCGCCATCTCGCCAATGCGGAGCTCCTGTGCGCCATCGCGCACGGCATCGCGCGCAATCATCCGGATGCCGAGGTCTACCTTGCGCTCATCAACGCCGCGCCCGAAATGGTCAACGAACTGGACGGCGATCCGGCGTATCACCTGCTCGCCACCGAATTCGACGACTTCCCGGACAAGCATCTGCAGATGGCCGGCAACCTGACCGATCTGGCACGCCGCAAAGTGGAATCGGGCCGCGACGTAATCATCCTGATGGACTCCATCATCGGGCTCTCCCGCGCCTACGGCATCGCCGCCACGACGCAGCAGGGCATCCCGTCCGACGGCATCGACGGCCGCGCCATCCAGAAAGCCCGCCGCCTCTTCGGCGCAGGGCGCGCCATCCGCGACGGCGGCTCGCTCACGGTCATCGTCACCGCCAACACGTCGGACGAAATCAATCCCTCGGATACGCTCAACGCGCGCATCCTGCAGGAATTTGCACCCACGGCCTCCAACATCGTCTGGCTCCAGCCCTCGAAGGAAGACGCCACGAAGCCGATGCTCGACGTCTCGCGTCTCCCGGCTCCGGCACAGGCGGCCCGCTCCCAGAACGACGCCGAGCGTCAGGCCTCGGCGGAACTCCGCGCGGCGCTGGCGGGCGGTGCCGATCCCGAAGACGCCATCCGCACGTACGCCGCAACGGTTCCCGCCCCGGAACCGGCCCCGCTCTTCTCCCTCTGATGAGCGGCACCGGCAGCCCGGCGACACCTCCGCCGGACTGCCGATGCAGGCAGGATTTTCCGCGAAAATCCGGGCTCAACCGGGTTCATCCGGACTGATTTTCGGGAAAGCCGTTTTTTGGTAGACTTTCCGGAAAGCATTTCGCTATAATTCCCGCCATCCAATTTGCTTCCGGTCATTGCGCAATGCTGCGCAATTCCACCGGAGCTCTGTTTCTGACACACACCGATCAAGGAGTTTCCCACATGGGTTCCATCAAGAAAAAGCGCCGCGCCAAGATGTCCAAGCACAAGCACGACAAGCGTATCAAGCTCGAGCGCCACAAGAATCGCTAGGACGGCGCCCGTATGGGATTCGCACTCCGCCGCCCGCGCGTTTGGGGTTCTCTCCTCGCCGTTACTGCTCTGCCCGCCCTGGCGGGTGCGTCAACGGCGGTTTCTCCGGAAAGTTCCCGCACGGACGAAGCATATTCACAGGCCTTGGCGCGCAGCGCTCAGGGCCTTGTTCTTTTTTGTGAGCAGCCTCCCCGCCCGAAAGCGGCGGAGATGGCTGTCCGGGAGGCGTTGTCCCACAAGCCCGATTCCCTCTTTCTGCAGGCGCTGCTCGCCAAAATGCTGGAGCGGAACCGGCAGATGTACGAAAGCATCGACGTCCTGCTCGGCATTGCGCGCCGCACGCAGAAAGATGCGGACTGGCAGGCGGTAGCGCGCGCCATCGTGCTCTCCGACGAATCACCCGGGCTCGTACGGCTCGATGAAGTCGCCGCGGCACGGACCAATTCGCTGACGGCGGCCACGTCCATCCTGCCGCGCTGGAATGCGTGGCACGATGTGCTGTTCATCTACCTGAGGCACAGCGAATTCGACCGGGCGCTCATCTCCTTCCGGCAGTTGCTCCGCCTCTGGCAGACGCATCCGGTAAACGAAACGTTTCCGCTCCAGAAGATTGCGCCCGTCGCCGCAACCATGATTCTGACGACGCCCCGCCTCACGGAGGAGGAGCGCCTGGACGTGCTGACCCCGTGGGTGGACGCGCTGCTCGCGTCCCTCCCGGGAAACCGCGGCGATCTCGCTTCGGAGCTGCTCGCCAACGTGGCCGAAACCATCGGCGACCTGCGTCCCGTCGGCGGACGCGCTCTCTACGAGCGGCTCCTCTACGAGGCCATCGACCGGAATCCCGCCAACGTGGATTGCGCATTCCGCCTCGCCATCGGAGCCCGGAATTCGTTCGAACGCAACCGCATTCTGGAACGCTTTGAGCAGTTGCGCGGGCAAAGTGACCGGCGCGATTACGCCTTTTTCTATGCAGAAGGCCTTCTGTGCTCCACGCTCATCACCGACCCCGCCAGAGCGCTGACCGTTTTCCGCCAGGCCAGCACCGCCTGGAAGCGGTTCTCCAAGGGCGAACCGGAACCCGAAAATGCCGTTCTGCAGCGACATGAAATGCTGCGGCTGGCGTCGGGCCCCGAAACGGCGCTCCGGTTTTTGCGGTCGCGTCTGCCCGAGTATCCGGACTCCAAGCAGATGCTCAACACCGTCGCCTACGAACTGGCCATGCTCCGGGAGGACCTCGACACGGCGGAGCAACTGGTCAGCCGTGCACTGGATCTTGCGCCAACGGACTACGCCATACTCGACACCGCAGGGTGGGTTTATTTCGGGCAGAAGAAATACGCCGAGGCGGAAGCCATGACCGGTCGCGCCATCGCGGGGCTTGCGGCGAACAAGGAGGGCAATGCGGAGGTTTTCCTCCATTACGGCGACATCCACGAAGCGCTCGGCAATCTGCGGGCTGCCCGCCATTGGTGGGAACGGGCGCACGAGCTGGAACCGAACGACGAAACATCTGCCCGGATGCAGAAGTTTTCCAAGCCGCCGTCCACCACCGGGCCCGTGCTGACCGTTCCGTAACGAGGTCACCCCCCGCATCCGGAAATCTGCGGCCTGAAAAAAGGGAAACGGACATGAACGCCTCCCCCCGGCAACACGGAAAGCAGAATCACGCCCACCTTCGTCACACAGCTCGGACCTGATGAAATCTTCGTCTTCGGTTCGAATGCGCACGGGTTCCATGGCGCGGGAGCGGCCAAAATCGCCGTGGAGAAATTCGGTGCCGTCATGGGGCAGGGGCATGGACTGCAAGGGCAGAGCTATGCCATCGATACCATGAGCGGCCGGGCGGTGCTTGAACAGGAGGTCCGGCAGTTCTGCGCCGTTGCAAAAGCCCATCCGCAAAAGCAGTTTCTCGTCACCCCCGTCGGATGCGGCATTGCGGGGTACCGCCCGGAAGACGTTGCACCGCTCTTTCTGACCTGCAAAGCCCTGAAGAATGTTTCTCTGCCACAAGTGTTTTGGAACGTGATAGGATTTCCCAAGTCCTGAGTCGCAGAAAAACACGCCGGACGCCCTCCGGTCTTTCACCGAAATCTTCCGTTTTCAGACATGACTATCCGCCAACTTGTCGCCGGCTATCGCATTGGAGACGCCATCAGCAGCGAAGCCGATTTGATTCGCAACCTCCTCTCGGCCCATGGCATTGCCAACGGGATTTACTGCCCCGTGTCGAACGTCGCGCCGGAGCAGCGGGGGCAGGTGCGCGACATCGAGAAACTGCCGCAGGACGTGCAGGCGGATGACGTCGCGCTGCTGCACCTTTCCATCGGTTCCCGCGCCAACGTGCTCTTTCCGGAACTCCCCTGCCGCCGCGTCATTCTCTACCACAACGTCACGCCCGCCCGTTTCCTCGAGCGTCTCAATCCTGCCACGGCGGAAATCCTCGCAAAAGGACGCCGCGAAGTGGCGCGGCTCAAAGACGCCGCCCATGCGGTCTATGCCGACTCCGCCTTCAACGCCTCGGAACTCGCCGAACTCGGCTACCGGAATCCGCGCGTCCTGCCGCTCATCATCGACGACACCTTCGGCTCCGCCAAACCGGATCCGGCGATGCTCGCCAAACTCACGTCCGGCAACCGCCAGAATCTGCTCTTCGTGGGCCGCATTGCCCCGAACAAGCGGCAGGACCAGCTGCTGAGCGTTTTCGCTCACTACCGGAAAACCATCAACCCGCAGGCACGCCTCGTCATGGTCGGCGGCGCCGGTTCGGGCATGGAAACCTACCAAATCATGCTCATGGCCATGGCCGAGCATCTGGAATTGCGGCGCGACGTCTTTTTCACGGGCTTCGTCACCGATGCCGAGTTGGCCGCCTGCTACGCCACGGCTTCGGCCTTTTTGTGTCTCTCGGATCACGAAGGCTTCTGCGCGCCGCTGCTGGAAGCCATGGCGTGGCATGTCCCCGTTTTTGCCAAGGCCGCAGGTGCCGTTCCCGAAACGATGGACGGCGCCGGCGTCCTGCTGCAGGATGCGGACCCGCATGTTTTTGCGGAAACGGTGGGGCGCGTTCTGAACGACCCGGCACTCCGCGATGCCGTCATCGCCAAACAGGATGCCCGGCTGGCCCGTTTCCGCGCACGCGACCCGTGGCGCGACCTCGCCGCCGCCCTCGAAATCCCCGCCTGAGTTTTCCTTTTTTCTTTTCGTTCCCCTCGTTAGTCCCGTCCATGCATCTTACCGAATCCCGTCAAACGGCAGCCCTGACGATTGCCGGCTCCGACAGCGGCGGCAATGCCGGCATCCAGGCCGACATCCGCGCCTTCCACACCTTCGGTCTCCACGCGTGCACCGTCGTGGCCGCGCTCACGGCGCAGAATCCCTTCGCCGTCACTGCGGTTCAGGTGCCGGATACGGCATTCCTCGAAGCCCAGCTCGATGCGGTTCTGCCGGTCTACACGCTGGGTGCCGCCAAAACCGGCATGCTCGCCACCAAAGAGGTCATCGAAACCGTTGCCGCCAAACTGGCGCGCTTTCCGGCGCTTCCGCTGGTTGCCGACCCCGTGATGGTCGCCACCAGCGGCGCCCGCCTGATTCGCGACGACGCCATCGACGCCGTCCGCCAGGCGTTGTTGCCTCGCGCCACCGTCGCCACGCCCAACCTCCCCGAGGCCGAAGTGCTGCTGGGGCGCTCCATTTCCTCACCGGAGGCGATGGTGGAGGCGGCGCGCGAACTCGCCGCGCAGGTCCGTTGCGCCGTTCTCATCAAGGGCGGACATGCCGCACAGGCGGAAGCCGTCGACATCCTGGCGATGCCTTCCGGCACGACCATCCGGTACAGCGCGCCCGTCATTCAGAATCCGCTCTCCACACATGGCACCGGCTGCTCCCTCTCTGCGGCCATTGCCGCCGCCATCGCCATGGGGAACGCCCTGCCCGACGCCGTTGCGCTCGGCAAGGCGTACGTCTACGAATCCATCCGCACGGCGCTGCCCGTAGGCCCCAGGGCGACCGTTCTCGGCACCCCCGACGGCACCCGCCTTCTTCATCACCCCGACATTCATCGTGAGGTCCTCGCATGAAAAGCTTCCGCTTTATCCCGACGGGCGTCTGTTCGCGCCTCGTAACCTTTGATCTGGATGACGAAAACCGCATCCATCATGCGGCGTTCGTCGGCGGGTGCCACGGCAATCTGCAGGGCATCTGCCGCCTCGTTGAAGGTCAGAAAGCGGAAAACGTCATTAACCGCATTCTGGGCATCCGCTGCGGCGCCAAGCCGACTTCGTGCCCCGACCAGCTGGCCAAATCACTCCTTGCGGCCCTCGCGGAAAATAACCCCGACTGACGCTCAGGCGCCGCCCGCCGCGGCAACCAGATCGCTCACGCGGGCGAGTGCCAGCGTAAACAACCCGTCCTCATCCGGCACGGTATAGACGATCCAGCGGTCGCCGCCGATGAAACGGGGATGCGGGTCGGTGTGGTAGCGGCGCGGCGCCAGCGGCGATTTCCGCAGCGCGGTCACGATGGCGACGCTCCGCCGGCGCCGGGCATCGTAAAAGAGCACCGCTCCCGGCGCCTCCCCGTACAATTCCGTGTCGCACACCAGCAGCGTCTCATCCGCCGTGGCATGGGCGTGGCACGGACGCCCCGCCCAGAGCAACGTGCTTCGACCGGTCGCCAAATCCCACGACCAGGTGCCCGAACGGTAATCCACGTAGAGGATGCGCCTGCCGTCGGGCGACCACCATTCGTGCCCGTGGTCAGGATGGCTTCCCGGGAAGACGGGACGCGCCGCCTCCCCTTTGCGCAGGAGCCACATCCGGTTGTCGTAGCCTTTCCGCGCGCCCGTCACGCAATCCACCCAGCCGTCCTGCGCAATGAGCTGCAAGGTGTTGTCCACGGGCGAAAACTGTCCGTGGTTGTAGCACACATCCATCTCCTGCCAGAGCGTAAACGTTCCGGTGGGAAGATCGAGGTCGCCCACAAACCACTGAGCGCCGATTTCAGCGTCGATGTTCAGGTGCCGTCGGTCCGCGGAAAATGTGAGATGCGTCGCGATGCGGTGCGGCGTGCGGCCCTTCGCCAGAGACGCCGGGAACTCGCCCGCCTGCTGCACGGCATCGCCGGGTCGCGGCCCGCGCCGCCAGATGCCGCAGCCCGACGTCCAGTACACCGCGCCCGTCTCCTCATCCACAAGCGGCGAAGCGTCCCCGAACTGCGTCTCGGGGAAACACAGCGCCGTCCCCTCCGCAAAATCCACGCGTCCCAGCATCCGCCCGGCCAGCGCACTGCCGGACGGCGGAAAGGCGCAGTAGAACCAGAGGTAGCGCTCATCCTTCGTCAGGCAATTGTTGACGAAGTAGAAACTCTGCACCAGCGGGGCCGGCTTTCGGATCAGCCGGTAGCTGACGGCTCCGCTGACCGGATCCCGCCATTCACGGAAAAACGGATGCTCGCGAACATCAAGCATGGTGGCAGGGGCGTGGCACGGTGGTGGCTGGGGGAGACCGTAAAAAGGCGCCGCCGCGCAAAATGCGCGCAGCGGCGCCCGGCAGAGGAAGGAAGCCTCAGATTTGCGCGGCAAGCACCTTGGCGCGCGCGACGGCATCCGTCCACTCGTAATCCGTGGGATTCTTCACCCCGGTGACGAGCACCTTGCCGACGGAGCGCCAGCCGAGAAAGGCCACCGACTGATCGTACGAATATTCCAGCGCCTGGAAGGCGGAGACATCGCGTTCTTCGCAGCACGCCATCAGACCGCACGATTTGCCGGCGACCGGAGCCTGCGAATTGCAGAAGGCAAAGAAGCGGTCGAGCACCGCCTTGATCTGCGTCGGCCACGAATACCAGTAGAGCGGCGTGGCGAAGACGACCGCATCGCTGTCCTCGACGGTATCGGCAATCCGGTTGAAATCGTCATTCAAGCCGCAGGCAATCCCGGGAACCTTGTAGCACTGTCCGCAGGCGCGGCATCCTTCGATGTAGAGGGACGCCGCATCGAACCGGATGACCTCCTTGCCCAGATTTTTCGCCTCCTGCTCAAACGCATAGGCCATTGCCGCCGTATTTCCGTTGCGGGGACTCCCCGTAATCAGAACAATTCGATTTGCCATATCGGTTGTTTTCCTTACAAAAAGATTTCAAGGGTGCGCAAAGGCGTTCAATACCCCTTCGCAAATTCGCTCATTCAGGGCAGAACAACCCTGAACAGTTCCAGTATGACATCCCGCCCGCCATTTGTCCACCGTAAACTGCGGCAGGCTTATCCCGGATTTTTAACCGTATCTCGTCGGTTTTATCCCATAGCTTTTTTCAGCAGTCAGGTTTTGTCATTCATTGGACCCTGAAAAAATCTGAGATTTTCTCACTTTTACCCCTTGCATTTGGGGTACGTTTTGTTATAGAATTTATGGACTGACAACCCATAATCCGCATTCCGGTTCTGCCATGTCAAAAATACCGCCTGAAATTGCTCGCTTTCGTCTCCCTGGAACACAAAT
>CASFKR010000063.1 GCA_949295265.1 uncultured Verrucomicrobiota bacterium
GTGTACCGGACGGTACGCACGGTGGTGTGAGAGGACGGTGGGTGAACTAATCGCCCACCTCCTACTCGATCTTTAAATGGCACACCCGTGCCCCTCGGGATGAGCGCAAGCGAATCCCGAGGCAGCGAACACATGATATTCCGACCCTGAAGGGGTCGAACGGTACTGCGAAGGATGAGCGAAGCGAATCCTGACGCGGGTGTGTAAAAGAAGCCCTCCGGGTTTCGCAGTAGTCCCGGTGTCCCACTCCCAGTGGTCCCGGCTCGGCAGAGGCGGTGCGGCGGAACCCCGTGCACCGGCTCCGATGCTCCCCGTCTTTTCCGCGCGTATGCAGCGGCGCATCCGTGAAAAGCGGTTTCCGGTGAGCGGTTGAAAGGAAGGCGGATTCTGTTTGAGAAAACCGGATAACTTCGTGAATATTAGGGGTTTGCAAAAAAAAAACTGTGGTATGGTACGGGGAGGTAGGGGAGACAGCGGGTAAAAACGGGCGTCGAAGACTCTCTTTTTCTGTCTCTTTTCTGAAACTTCGAAACGGAGATGTTATGATGAAACGGAGCGTTTTCTTTTTGGCCGGTTTGCTGGTGAGTTTTCTCTTTGCACAGCCGGCAACGGCGGCGTGGACGTATGATGCAAGCGCCGGAACAATTTCGGACGGCAACTGGACGCTGCGCGTAAACCGGCTCTCGGACGGTACGTATTCGCTGGGGGTCGGCTCCGGCGCAGATGCCCGTGCCTATATTGCCGGCGAAGGCGATCTGGATTTGCGGGGCGTCGAAACGGATACCGGGGTGGCGATTTCCCAGTTGTTTACGAATGCGCTCAATGCCAATACGGTGATGACATCGCTCATCCTGCCGGATACCGTTGTTATGATTGGCAACGCCGCAGCATCGGGCTGTACGGCTCTCACCAATGTGGTGCTGAGCGCGAATCTGCAAACGCTCGGCTCGTCTGCGTTCAGTTATTGCACCGTGCTGGAGACGGTGACGCCATTTTTGCCGGATACGCTGACCTCGCTGGGAGACCGCGCGTTCCAGAGCAGCAATGCGCTGGGCGGCGATCTGAAGCTCCTGAATCCGGCGATTGACGAGGTTGCCATCTACACGTTTTTCTGGTGTACCGGCATTACGTCTGCGGTAATGCCCTATGTAAACGCCATTGAACAAGGAGTTTTCGAAGGATGCACTTCGATAACCAATGTTGTGATGAACGAAGCGGTACAGAGTATAGGAAAACGTCTCTTCTATGGATGCACCGAATTGGAGTCGTTTTACCCAACGAAGATGGATTCTTTGACATCTCTGGGGGATCGCGCCTTCTATAACTGCCAGAAGATGAAAGGGGATTTCACCTTCCGGAATCCCGCCTTGCAGACCATCGATGCGATGACCTTCTTCTCGTGCGCCTCCATTACTTCGGTGGAAATCCCGTATGCCGTCACGCTCGGCACTTCTGCGTTTAGAGACTGCACCAGCCTCAAGCGCGTGGAATTTGGTTACCAGTTGCAGTCCATCGGAGAGAGAAGTTTTAACGGGTGCACATCGCTGGAGACGGTGACGCCGTTTTTGCCGCCGTCGGTTACATCCATCAGCAGCTATGCTTTTTCGGGCTGCACGGCAATTACCAATGAGCTTTCGCTCACCAATCCGGCGCTCGTGAATTTCCCGAATCAGAGTTTTTACCGCTTCAAAGGTCCCAAAATCACGCTTCCGCCTTCGGCTTCGACGTTTGCCAGAACCAGCTTTACCCAGTTGACGCCCGGCGTGGAAATCTACTTCCTGGGTGACGCTCCGGCGTCGATTACGTCGCAGGCTTTTTCGACGACGGATAGTAACGACCCGTGCGTGATGTACGCCTGCCGCGTCATGGATAAAGAAGGCTGGGCAGCGGTCACCACGGAGCTCACGGACGCTGACCGCGCCAAAGCCTCCTTCCCGGGCTTCGGCACCTTCGGTTTGCTGGTGGATGGTTCGGCGCGCAACTGGCTCGTGCACTGGAAATCGCCGCTGGCCTCCGGACCCTTCGTCCTCCAGATTCAGTAACGCCGCCGTGCGGGCGGGGGCAACTGGGGCAACTGGGGCCACTGGGGCTACTGGGGCCACTGGGGCCACTGGGGGGCACGGTTGTGCCTTTTGATGGGGCCACTGGGGCTACTGGGGCCACTGGGGGCACGGTTGTGCCTTTTGATGGGGCTACTGGGGCTACTGGGGCTACTGGGGCTACTGGGGCTACTGGGGCTGCTGGGGCCACTGGGGGGCACGGTTGTGCCCTTTGATGGGGCCACTGAGGCTACTGGGATGTTGTTAACCTGATTATACTGTGTTATTGTGACATCAAATAGGAGGTTTACCAATGTCCGAAGCAATCATCCCGCCACATGGGCAATATGAGCATCTGCTCACGTATCAAAAGAGCGTTGCTATCTTTGATGGTACAGTGCTTTTTTGTCATCGTTTTCTCACAGTTGGCGACCGCACCATCGATCAGATGACACAGGCAGCCCGCAGTTGTAAGCAAAATCTCGTTGAAGGAAGCGAAACTTCCGGGACTAGCAGGTCTGGAGAAATTCGATTAATCGGCGTTGCGAGGGCCAGTCTGAAAGAACTGCTTGAGGATTACGAAGATTATTTGCGAACGCATCAATTACCACAATGGGCCGCGGAGGATTTGCGTCTGGATGAAATTCGTTCCATAAGCCGTCGCAAGAATTTTCTGGCAGACTATCGTACTGTTTTTGAAAATGCAGACGTGGAACGTTTCTGCAACCAGATGATTACCTTGATTCATCAGACTTGTTATCTGATTGACCGGCAATTGAACAGCCTGCAGAAACGTTTTACCGCTGAAGGGGGCTTCCGGGAACGCATGGGCAAAATACGCCGCACCGAACGCTCGCGCAAAGAGAGAATGGAAGAGAATCTTCAACTCTTACGGAAAATTTACACGGCGGTGAAAGCAAGTTTATCTCCTGAGGCCGCCGCCCCTATTTTGAATGACATTGCGCTTCTTGGCAGAAAACTCAAAGGCGATGTCAATCATCAGGGGAGTTGAGACCATTCATTTTCCACTCCCAGTGGCCCCAGTAGCCCCAGTGGCCCCAGTGGCCTCATCAGCCCGAATGCCAAGGCCGGGCGCATGGTGCCTGGAAAGTCGGCGGGAATTCCCCGCCTGCCCGGCACCGCCGGTGGCACCGGTCAGCGGACGCTCAGGAGGGTGGCCGCCAGGCAGAGGAGCGGCAGGAGGATGCGGGCGGAAAACAGGTTTTTCATGGGTGAGAAGCAAAACGGGTGAACAGGGCGGGAGCAACGCCGGCGGCGGGAATTTCCGCACCGCCGGAGCGGGGACTCAGTGCACGAGGAAGACGGTTCCGGCGCGGTTGGGAATCGTCACGGTAATGCGGTTACCGTCGACTTCCGCCGTCACGCCTTCCGGCAGATCAAGCGCGCCGAAGAAGTCGGTGATGTCCTTCGTGGTGTGTTCAAAGACGGTGTAGGTGCCGCCGCCCCCGACGGCGCACCGGTATGCGCTTTCCGCCGGGACGCGCAGCGTCACGGTATCGTCGAAGGTCAGCGCGGAAGCGACGGTGATGGCGGGCGGTGTTTCGCAGCGCAGCGGCGGCGGGTTGAATTCGATGACCGAGGAGCCGGCGGACCAGAAATCGCGCACCGTGATGGTGGAGTTGGTGCCTTCGATGATGATGGTGCCCGCATTGCGGAGCGCAATGGAAGAGTTGTTGAGCGGAAAATCCACGCGCCCGTTGCGAACGCGCAGGACGCCGTTGGAGGCGCCGGGGTTGGCGGTACCGAAAACGAGCGAGGCAGAGTTGCCGCGTGTGGTTACCACACCGCCGTCCAACACCTCGAGGCGCGGGCGCAGACAGCCCGCCGCGGAGCCCAGCTGGTAGGTGCCCGAATAGGCGGTGCCGCCATTGCGCACAATCATGATGCCGTCCTTGGAGAGACCGCCGATGCGGAAGCGCGAGAAGACGGCGCTCGAGCCTTCGCCCTCGATGATCGCCGTGTTGTTGGAGGCGCTGTTGAAGGAGCCGATGTCGAGGAAGGAGTCCGGACAGCTGAGCGTGGCGCCGTCCATCACGCGCAGCACGCAGTTGGAGGTGTAGTTGCCGACGTTGACGATGGTGGCCGAATGGTGCGTGGCGTTGGAAATGATCATTTCCGCGCCGCCGCGGCCATTGGACCCGATCGCCAAGGCCGAACGGTTGGTGGAAACGGCACCGTCGAGGATTTCGAGGCGTCCGCCCGATTCCACCGTAATCTGGCGGAGGAACATTTTTGTGCCTTCTCCGCTGACCGTCAGGATGCCGGTGTTCTGTACGCCGGTGGTTCCATTGGTGAGAATGAGCGTGGAGGCGTCCCGCACCAGCATGCGGTTGCCCTGGCCGTTTCGGGCGTTGACCGACAGCGAGTTGATGGTGACCGTGGCGCCGCCCGCGATTTCCAGCAGATTGGAGGAGCCGTTGTTGCCGACGTTGACCGTCTGGGGAAGGAACGTTGTGGAGGCGCCGTGCACCAGCACCGTGTTGCAGCAGGCGGCCGCATTCCAGCCCAGCGCAAAAATCGAGCCGCTTTCCCCCAAGAGCGAAGCGCCGTCCGAATACACAACCGTATTGCCGGAGCCGTTTTCCCCGGCGTAGAACCGGAAGCCCCGCGGAATGGTGTGCGTGGAGCCTTCCCCCGATACCACCATGCGGTTGCCCGAAGACGTGCCCAGATAGCCGATGCCGAACGTGTTGGTGGGCGCAAAAGCGGCGCCTTCGAGCACGGAGAGCGTGCAATCCGGTGCCGCATAGCCGATGTAGCCGTTGCCCGGACGGAAAACGGAGCCGCTGCCCGTGAGGGTGACGTCCACCGGGCCCGTGCCCATGCCCAGATACGTCCGCCCCGCACCGATGGTACCGGAGCGCAGTGTGAAGGAGGGGTGCACCCCGTCATCCGCCGTGCTGTTGAACGAGAAATCACCCAGCACGGAAAGCGTGTTGCCGCCCAGCGAGAAGGTCACGTTCCCGTTCCGTTGCGTGAACGCGCCCGCCGAAAGCGAATCGGTCGCCGTCGCCGTGTACGTTCCCGGGTCGGTAAACAGCATGCCGTCCGTTGCCGTGGGCAGGGCGCCCGTGCTCCACGAGGCCGCCTCATTCAGACTGGCGGACGCGCCGTCTCCGGCCGGTACAAAGGTGAGGTTGGCGGCCGGAGCAACGGCAGCCGTCAGCAGAAACAGGGGAAGAAAACGGGAGGAACGGGACGACATGGCAGGATGCGGTTCAGGGGTGAGCGAAGCAACGGACGGCGCAGGCGCCCTGC
This sequence comes from uncultured Verrucomicrobiota bacterium, assembly GCA_949295265.1. Taxonomy (GTDB): domain Bacteria; phylum Verrucomicrobiota; class Kiritimatiellia; order RFP12; family UBA3636; genus JAEDLN01. Next base: position 5,319 of record CASFKR010000063.1, read on the forward strand.
GCTGTCCGCCGGGGATTATTGCACGAGGAAGACGGTTCCGGAGTGGTCGGGAATCCGGATGGAAATGGTATTCTCACCGATGATGAGCGGGATGTCGTAGGGCGTGTCGACCTGCAGCAGATCGGCGGTGGCGAGCGGCTGCTGACTCGTGAGGATGACGTAGAGCCCGCCGCCCGACTGCATGCATCGGCGCGTTTCCTCCATCGGCATGCGCACCACGGCGGTTTCATCGAAAGCCGGATCGGAGAGCGTCAGCACCGCGGGCGCAGCTTCGGCGGCGTCCGGCGGCGGCACGAATTCAATCGCCGCGCCGTCGATGCAGGTGAACTTGCGCACTTCCACGCAGTTGTTCGTGCCTTCGAGGCGCAGGGTGCTCTCATTGCGCAGCGTGATGCCGCCATCGCCGCGCGTGCAGGTGACGGCGCCGTTGTGCACGTGGATGAGCCCGTTCGAGGCGGTGGCGGCGGAGGCGGTCCAGGCCGCCGCACCGCCGACGATGATGGAGCAGTTGTTCGTGCCGATGACGGAGCCGCCGTCGAGCACTTCCAGCGTGTTGCGCAGCCCGTTGACACCGTTGCCGAGCTGCAGGTGCCCGGCTACGAGCGTGGCGCCGTCGCGGACCGTCAGGCGGTTGTCGGCCGTTTCGCGGCCGACCCACATCTGGTTGACGTTCACCGCCGTGCCCTCGCCGGAGACGTTCATGCGGTTTTCCGCGCCCGTCAGTGTGACGCGGGCAAGCCGGAACGGGGTTTGCGCGCCGTCTTCGAAGGAGAGCGAGTGCCCGGTGCCGGCAAAGCCGATGAGCGAGGTGGGCATCTCGAGGGCTGCGCCGCGCACGGTGACGCGGGCGGGGTGCGCGTCGGACGCATTGCCGATGTTCAGGTTGTTCGTGAGCACAAGCCGGGCGCCGTCCAGCGCCTCCAGAAGCCCGCCGTTGCGGACCGTCATGCCGTTGATGGCCGCCACCGAACCCGCGCCCTCGACGCGCACGCAGTTGTCCGGGTTGACCACCGTGAAGGTGTTGCCGCGCGTCGTGTAGGTGAGGCGGCCGCCGTCCGAGACGAGCAGCACGTTGTTGGACGAACCGGCGTTGTAGCTGAAGGTCACGGAATTGGTCAGGTCGAGCCAGCCGCCCTGCGTGACTTCCAGCGTATTGAACTGTCCGGCGGAGGTGCCGTAGCGCACGTCTCCGGCGCGCAGCAGCGAGCCTTCGCCCGTGACGCGCACCGTGTTGTACGAAGAGGAGAGGCCCAAGAAGGTGTAGTTGCCGCCGGGCACGATGCACTGCGCGCCGTCGGCGATTTCCAGCGTGCAATTCCGCTGGTTGCCGCCCACCGTGAGGCGGGCGAGATTCGGTTCGGATTCATACCGCGTCCCGGCACCCGTGATGAGCATCGAGCAGTTGCTCGCAAAATCGCCGACGCCCACATTGGCGGTGGGGTGCATCCGCCCGCCGTTGCGCAGGATGAAGGAGTGCCCCGAGCCGGTGGATCCGATGGCGCAGCCATGCGGACGGAACACGGCGCCCTCGCCCTCGACAATCATGCGAACCGGGTTGGCGCCGTTGCCGAGCTGCGCCTGCGCCCCCGTCGTGAGCGTGCCGGAGGCCAGCGTGACCGTGGAGGTGACGCCGGCTTCCGCGGCGCTGTCGATGTACAAATTCCGGAGCAGGTTGAGCGTGGCGGCGCCGAGCTGCAGCGTGGCGGTACCCTGACTGAAGCGCGCAAAATCTGCGGTCAGATCACCGGTTGCCGTTGCGCCGTACGCGCCCGTGAGCGTGAAGTACAGCGCGTCTTCCCCGCCGGGAACGGTGCCGGAGCTCCAGTTCGCGGCGTCATTCAGCGAGCCGGACGCACCGCCGGCCGGCTGGAAGTACAGGTTGGCGCCCAGCCCGGTGAGCGGGAGCAGCGCGGCCAGCGCGGCGCCCAGGGCGGGTTGCGGAAGAAAACGCTTCATGGGAATGGGGGATGGTTACAGTGGGGAAGGAAACAGACGCGCAAACGGGCGCCGGCGGAGCCCGCAGCGCGCACAAGCGCGTGGCTCAGCGGTGGCAGGGGCGTGGCACCGCCGTGGAACCGCGGATGACCAGTTCTTCGGGCAGAACGACGCGCGAAGGCTTTTTCTCCGGATGCCGGAACCACTCGAGGAGCATCGTGGCGGCCGTGACGCCCGCCTGCGACCCGGAAAGCCGGATGGTCGTCATGCCCGGCGTGAGATTGGCGATGATGTCGTCATCGTTGAAGCAGATGAGGCTCACATCGCGCGGAATCTGGAGGTTGCGCCGCATGAGGATGCCTTGCAGCATCGTGGTGCAGCGCGCGTTGTAGCAGATGAAGGCGGTGGCGCCCTGCGCCAGCGCGGCGTCGACGGCGGCTTCGGCGTCTTCGGACGCCTGGAAGTGCAGCGCGGGCAGCGGGGTTCGCCCCGCCGCTTTGAGCACCTGCTCGTAGGCCGTGACGCGGGTGCGCACGCTGGGGTGGTCCCACATCTGGTCGATGTCGAGAATCGCGAAGGCGAGGGTGCGGTGCCCGAGCGAGAGCAGGTGCTCGCATGCCAGCGTCATGCCCGCCACATCGTCGAATTCCACAACGGCGCCGCTTGCGCCCACGCGGCTGTTGACGCAGATGTACGGGATGCCCGCCTGTTCGATTTTCTTGAGCGCTTTTTCGGTCCGGTTGCCGCTGACCACGGCGGCGTCGATGCGCCACCACGGGAGTTCGAGCATCTCCTGGTCGCGGACCATGAAGGAGGGCGCAACCAGAAACCCGGCAGGGGAGAGGGTGCGGCCGAGCGCGTCGAGCAGTTCCGCTGTGAAGGGCAGCGGGTACATCGAACCAAGCCAGCCCACAATACCCGAGGAGGTCCTGCGAAGCGCGCGGGCCATGACGTTCGGGCGGTACCCGAGCTCTTCCGCCGCCTGCAGCACGCGTGCCCGCACTTCCGGGCGCACGGAGAAGCGGTCGGAGACGTTGCCCAGCACGCGGCTCACGGTGGGGCGCGCCACCCCCGCGCGGCGCGCCACGTCAATCTGCCGGACGGGTCCGGCGGGGGACGGCGTGCGGGGGGCGGGGCCGTCCGTGTTGTTTTTGGTGTTGTCGCGAACCATGGGAGGATTATTCGGTTTCAATTTCGTACCAGAGCGTTGCCGCTTCCGGCCCCATGCGGAAGGTGAGGCGTCCGTCCTTGAGCGTGGAAGGCACTTCGCCTTTGCGTTTGCCTTTGCCGTCGAGCGCGTAGACCGTGGCGCGCTTCGCGTCGGTGCAGAGGGTGGCGGTTCCCTTGACGGCTTCGCAGAGCGTGGGCGCCTTGCCCCAGTTGGTGCCGACGGTGGTGCGGTTTTCGTTCCAGCCCATGCCGGTGTTTTCCACGGCGCCCGCAACCGTGAGCAGGAGCGTGCCGGAGGTGCGCACGGGCTTGAGGTCCATCGCCGTCAGCGTGAGCGCGGCAAACCCGGAGGCCGAGGGGTCGAGCGTGACGGTCGCATCGGTGAAGGCATGCGTCTTGCCGGTGACGGCGCCGACGATGGCCTTGGCGGCGGGAACATCGAGGCGGAAGTTGCCTTTCTCCCAGGTGAGCGGGGAGGTGCTCTGCGCATCGCCGCCGCGCGCGAGGACTGGCCGCTCAGCCGCCGGGTCAAACCGCAGCGAAAGGCGGCGCGAGACGTATTCTTCGCGCTGGAGCCCCGCGTCCTCCCAGAGTTTCTTCAGCCCCGGGTTGGCGCCGGCAAACAGTTCGGTCTTGTTGCCGCCGGGGAGCGTGAGCTGCGCGGTGGTCTGCAGCGGTGCCACCGCCGCCGCGCGGTAGATGACGGCGGCAGCCGGCAGGAACGCCAGCTTGGCCGGGTGGTTCTGCAGGTCGAAGAAGGAGCTGATGCGGTTGACGCCGCCGCCGTGCTGACCCCAGTCGAACTGGAAGACGCCGTCCCAGTCCTGCAACGCCGCATACGTCGCCACCATCGGGAACATTTCCGCCACATACGAATTGGGTGCCGGGTGGTCGTATTCCGTCACCGTGAGCGGCATCCCGGCAACGCGCCAGACGGCCAGTCCGCCCAGGTTGGAGCCTTTGTCCGGGTTGTCCGCCATCGACCGGTTGTTCACGAACCAGACCGAACGGCTCCAGCTCTGCTCCGGGAAAGACGGGTGCTGCCAGTAGCTGTGCAGGTCGATGACGTCGAAGTCCTTTTCGCGGATGAGGCCCGGGAAGCCGCCGTAGCTGCACTGCGTGTCGAAGAGCAGCCCCTTGTAGCCGAGCTCTTCTCGGATCAGCTGCTTGAACTGCCGGTCGTAGCAATCTTCCACATAGAAGGAGAAGGCGCGCCAGTCTGCCGCGCGGCCCGGGAAGCCCGTTCCGTAGCGGACGGGGCGGACCGTGCCCGCTTCGAGCGATTCATCGGGGAGCAGACCCTTGTCGCCGCCTTTGCGCAGCGACATGTTTTTGATTTCGAAGGTGCCCAGCGGCGTGCTGCCGAGCGTGAGGTCGAGGCGGGTGAGCCCGGGCTTGACGTTCGTCGCGATAAAGGTGGTTTTGTGGTCGGTCCATTCTTTGCCGGCGCGCATCTTCCCGTTGAGCCCGCAATTGTGCCAGTCCGCCACCTGATGCCGGATCTGGTAGGGGATGTCGCGCGGGACATCGGAGCGCGCGGAGAAGGAGAGCGTGTAGAGTTCGCCTTCTTCGAGCGTGAGTCCGGGCCAGAGCACCTGCGCCTGATACGCCTGTTCCGGCTTTTCCGTGAGCGTGATTCTGACCGCCTGCGGGGAGTCGGCCTGGATGCGGATGTACTTGGGCTCCTGGCAGACGGGCTTGTTCACGAAGAGTTCTTCGCCCAGCGGCACGGGCGAGCCCCAGGCACCGCGCAGGGCGGCGCTGGTGCCGTATTTGAGGCGGAGCCAGTCGTTGAACTTCGCCTGGATGCGGTCGCGGTAGTACGCCGGGAGCGTCATCGGGTTCAGGTCGTGGAAGGAGCCCTCGTTGTTGATTTCCACGATGCCGATGCCGGTGTCCTCCGCATAGGTGAGCCCCGTGTAGGCGTTGGTGTGCCCGAGGAGCATCCGGGCGTAGTCTTTCTGCTGCGCGATGAAGTCTTCTTCAATGCGGTCGAGCCCCTTGGCGTAGTGCGGCAGGAGGCGTGTGCGCTCGCTGTTGTCCTTGAGCCCGTCCTTGGAATAGTCTTTGCCGAGCCAGTAGCGGTGGGAGACGTGCAGGTTCAGATCGACGTAAATGCCGTTTTTCTTGAGCTGCGCCAGAAAGTAGTCGAGTTTGTCGAGCTGGCCGGGGTCGAGCTCGTCGCGCCACGGTTTGTCTTTCCAGATGCCCCAGGGCGCCACATTCAGATCGATGTGGTGGATGCGCACGCCGTTGATGCCCATGGTGGCGAGGCGGCGCGCGAGCTGTTCGGCGCGCTCATGGTCCGGAAAGGCTTCGCCGAAGGTGATGTTGGTGCCGAGGAAGCGGACGCGGCGTCCTTCCGCGTCCACAAAGTGTCCGTCGCGGTCCACCGAAAGGCGGCCCTTTTCCCCGGCGGGCGCCGGCGTGAGCGCGGAGACGTCCGCCGCGCCCTGATTCGGTTCTTCGCCGCCCATCGTGAAGGGAACGAATACCGGCTGCTTCGCCGCCTCTTCCGCTTCGCGGATGGCGAGGTACTGCGTGGGCGTCGTGAAAATCCAGCCGTCTTTCTTGAGCTGTTCGAGAATCATCCTGAACTCGTGCTGCGAGGTTTCATTCCACATCGCCGGATGTCCCTGAATGACCGCATAGTCATCTCCGCGGCGGTTTTTGTACTGGTTGATGAAGTGGTTGAATTCCACGCGGCCGACCCACGATTCCAGATTGAAGGTGCGGCGGAAGACGAACTTTCCGGGCGCCGCCGGTCCGAACAGGCAGCTCTTGATCTCCGGATGCTCTTCGAGCAGACGGAGCGTTTCTTTCGTGGTGCTGCCGCAGGGCGCATTGAAGGCTTGCAGCGGAACGCCCGTCTTTTCGAGGAAGAGCGCCTGCGCTTTGTCGAAGCGCGCTTTCTGGTAATCGTAATCCGGTACGCCGTACTCGGCTTCGTACGTTTTGCCTTCGTAGCGCACATTCATCGCATGGTACCAGCCATGCTGCCAGAGTTCAAACAGGCCGCCATTCTGGTATGCACGGCTTTTGAGCCACTCGAAATACGCCGGATTGTCTTTTTCCAGGCTGGCGCAGATGACGCCGAAGGCCGCCGGAATCTTTTCCGCTTCCAGGTAATCGGCAATGCGCCGGATGCCGCCGTGAACGCCCGTCTTCGCATTTCCCGCCACCACATCATCGAGTTTGAGCATGAGGTAGCGCTTTTTGGCTCGGACCGCCGGGTCGAGCGGCGGCAGTTCAATGGGCTTGGGGCCCTCGGGGACTTTCAGCGCCGGCAGCGTGGACGCCGCAGCCGCCACCGCCGGAATCGGCGGCAGGGCGGCGGCCGTCGCCGCACCGTGATTTTCCACCCGGATGTCTTTGAGTTCCACCGTCTGGCGGTCCAGACCGAAGAAAAAGGTCAGGTTCAGCGCGCCCGCGCCGTAGTCTTTGTCGAGCGCCACCGTGAAACGCAGATTCTTCCAGTCGGGGCCGATCCGGAAATCCTGCCGCAGCAGGCCGCGCGTCGCGGCATCCTGGAATTTGAGGCCCACTTTGCCGTCGCCGTAGGCGCTTTTGCCGCGCCCGGTCAGCGAAATGACCACGAGATCGCCCGCTTGACCGCCCGCCGTCAGGTTGGCGGCCGCCTGGATGTCCCAATGGTGCGGCATGGTGCGCGGAGACTCCACATGCAGAACGTCGCTTGCGCCGTCCTGCACAACGGAGACGCGTCCCGCCGTGCTGTGTGCAGAGAGTTCGCGCACCGCCGTTTCCGGCGCGAGGAGCGATTGCGCAGCCGGCAGGGAAAGAGAAAGGGAGAGCGTGAGAGCTGTAAAGATACTGAGAATACGGGTGTTCATGCGGGGGGCTATTTTCGGGGTCCAGTCGAGCAGACATTTCTGGTTTAACACACGAGTACTAAGCGCGTCAACAAAAATCTTTTTCGCGGCGTCCGAGGCCGTCGAAACCCATCGCGAAAATCCCGGAAAACCGCTTGTGGAGCGGCGTTTGCGCCTTTGCTTAGCCGTCCGTGGCAGCGGTGTGTCCCGGTGCCGGGCCTGGCCCGCGCTGCGGCGGTCCGCCCGCTCCGGAACCGCCGCGAAAACAGAACATCCGTGCGTGTGCAACCACACACGCACGGATGCTCAGTTCCGGTCGGTCCGTCCGCTTGCGCGCGGCCGGGCGGAGGGTTTTGCAGAGCGGCCGCGGGGTTTATTCGCGCTCGTACGAGCGGATGGCGCCGGTCACCGCATCAATGTCATATTCGTATTCGGTGCGGCCGACGTTGAATTCCACTTCGTATTCCGGGCGGCGGTCATCTCGGTCGAACTTGATGCGCAGACGCGAAGCCTGGTCTGCCGTAATTCCGGCATGCGCGAAGGCAATCGCCTTGGCTTTGTCTTCGCCGATATAGGTGCCGGCAAGCGCCTTCCCGGCGGCTTCCTGAACGGTCTCCTTGAGCTGGTTGACGCGTTCCGGCGTGGCCTGCTTGGCGGCTTCGGCGGCTTCCAGCGCCTTTTTGGCGGCATCGGCGGCCTGCTGCGCGGCGGTTGCCGCCTGTTGTGCGGCTTTCGCAGCTTCCTGCGCGGCCTGACTCAGCGCGGCTGCGTCCTGCGCGCCTGCCGGAAGGGAGAGAAGCGCAACGGCGCCGACTGTCGCGAGAATGGAAGCGGATAGACGGATGGTGTGTTTCATATAGACTCCTTTCTGGTAAACGGTTTTGCGGTTGCATGGTAGCATCTTCCGCCGGTAAATGCACGCCCTTGCACCCTTTTTCTTTGGAAACGTGTTGCGTGCGGCCGGGGTTCGCTTTCCGTGGCAGGGGCGTGGCACTCAGCGGGCGAGGGTTTCGCCATCCTTCCAGAGCGGGGGAATCAGGACCATCGGCGCGCTTTCCGGGAGACCGAATTCGTTGTTGAAGATCTGGTTGGCCACGAGGTCGAGCGCCTGAGCGGCGACCAGATCGGTCTGCTGGTTGATGCCCGCCATGGAGTGGATATTTTCGTTGTTCCAATGCCCGACAGGCGAAGTAAGACAGGCGGAGAGCGAGGCAAAGCCGACGTCCTGCGGGATGCGGCAGCCCGCTTCCTCCAGCCACAGAACCACGTACAGCGAGTTGGCGAGGATGACATCCGGCTTTTCCCGGTTGAGCCAGACGAAAAACGCTTCGCGCATTTTCGCCCAGGAGCGGTCGGGGTCCGGATCCGTGGAAGTTGCCAGAATCAGCGGCGGAACCCGTGCGGCTTCCGGCAGCATCTGCTGCGCGAAGAGCACGCCGCCCAGCCAGCGGTCGCCGATGCGCCGGATTTCCAGATCGTTGGAGTAAAAGCCGATGCGGCGATAGCCCTTTTGGGTCAGTTTCTCCATGGCCAGCACGGTTGCCGCGAAATAATCCGGCGTGGCGCGCGGCAGGTTGGGGGTGCGCAGCGACAGGTCGATGGTCGCGCACGCCAGACGGTCGAGCCGGAGTCCCGGCGGCAGGGTATTTTCCGGGGTCGGCAAAATGACGATTCCGCGGATGCCGCGGTTGTACAGGACGCGGTCAAGCGCGGCGAGTTCTTCCGCAACCGGGCGATGACGAAAGACGTCGATGTGAAAACCCAGCTCGGTGGCTCGCCGTTTCAGTGCATCGATATACCCGGAAACCCAGCCGTATTGGGCGTCCGTCCGGGCCGCCGATTTGGTGCCGGGCGGGGTGACGAGGTCGAGCACTGCAATGGTGGCGCGCCGTTCCGGTGTGCGGCGGTTGCGCACGTAGGTGGTGAACGCGCGCACATAGGGATTGGGCCGATAGCCGAGGCTGCGTGCGGCTTCGCGCACGCGCTCCCGGGTGCTTTCCGGAATCTGTGGATTGTTGCTCAGCGCGCGGGAAACGGTGGAAACGTTGACATGAGCAAGCGCGGCAATATCGCGCAGCGTAATCGGGGAACGGGTGGTCATGATAACGGGAAAACAGCAGACCCCTGCATCATAAACCAAACCAGCCTCCTGCGGCTACCCGTTTTTACGTCCAAGCTTATCCCGGTTTTTTGAGCCACACGGAGGAAGGTTGTGAAACTCAGCCTCGTGATGAGTTAAGCACAATCATGCAGGTATTTACCGATATGACAGATATCAATCATCTGACATCAGCTTCGGCTCAAACCCCAGTTGTTCAAGAATCTGTAGGTCACGTTTC
>CASFKR010000064.1 GCA_949295265.1 uncultured Verrucomicrobiota bacterium
CAATAGAGAATCGCCAGATGCTTCTCCCCTTAGGCTTCTTGCAAGAATAATAACCTGAACCTGAAGCAGGAGACACAAGACCCGCGGACGCGCCGAAACACCTCGCGGGGCGTCTTGGTGCACCCTCATAAAAAAATGGGGAATGTCCAATGTACTGGATATTTTTGCGTGTACACGCATTTTTCTCCAGTGAAGGGGCTGGTTATCGATTTCGCCGGTATTTCAGGCGACAGAGTTCTGCTACGCTGTGGCCACTGTGGCTACTGAGGCTACTGAGGCCACTGGGGGGCACGGTTGTGCCTTTTGCTGGGGCCTCTGGGGCCACTGGGGGGCACGGTTGTGCCTTTTGCTGGGGCCTCTGGGGCCACTGGGGGCACGGTTGTGCCTTTTGCTGGGGCCTCTGGGGCCACTGGGGCTACTGAGGCTACTGGGAGTACCGTAGCTGGCTTCGCTGCGCGCAAACAGCGTACCATCCTGTCTGTCGTGTTCGTCCTGTACGTCGTGTTCGTCCTGTTCCGGCTCGGTTGCCGCGCTGGCTTTGCAGCGGGCGGTTAACGCCGCCCGCATCACCACCGGCGGTTCCCCGCCCGCCCCGGATAAACCGGCCAGAATGGGATTGAGAAAGGGGCGCTTCTATGCTACGATAAAAGGCGCGGAACAAAAGGGGCTCTGCGATGACAAAGGTCAAAGAAAAGGAATACCTCAACTGGGTGGATTTGCGGGATTATCCGCGGACGCTTCATTTCCCTTTTCCCGTCGATACCGTCGGAGAGTGCCGCCTGAGTCACGACTCCTACTGCGGGGTGCATCGGGGCGGCATGGAGTTTGCCGTTCGCCTGAGCGGCGGGGAAGGGCAATCTGTGGATGTGATCGAAAAGCAACGGTTTGTCACCCCTTATCCCAACGCGGCCTTTCTCCGGGAGGGAAAACTGCACAGGAGCGAATACCGGAATTACCGGCGGTCCTTTTTTATTATTTACAGTCCCCGGCTGGAAAATGCGATGCTCGAATGCGGGCTTCGCCTCGATTCTCCGCCTTGGAGTATCACGATTACGCCGGAACTTTCGGAACGCATGGCGCAGATTCTCCATCTGCTCCCGCAAGCTCCGGAGCCGGGGGTTGTCGATGAAATCGATGCGCTGTGCTGGGCACTGATTGTCCGGGTCTGCCGGGCTATGCCGGAAGCCGCGCAGGAGGCGGAGACCGAACGGGAACACGCCATACCGCAGGATATTCTTGCGCTTTCCCGGGAATTGAACCGGCGCAGTTGCGAAGATGTCGATTTTACGGCACTGGCACACCAGTTCGGATTGACCCGGCGAACCTTTTTCCGGCGCTGGGCACGTGCCTTCGGGCAGACCCCGTTTCAGACCTTGCGGGAGATGCGCCTCATGCACGCCATGGGGCTGCTGGAACGCACCTCGTTCCCCGTCAATTACATCTGCCATGCGGTCGGGTACCACGACCCCGGCCATTTTGCCCGCCTCTTCCGGGAGCGGTATGGAATGATGCCCCTTGAATACCGGAAAGCGAAGCGTTGACGACCTGCGCTTTGCGTGCGGCCAAGTTGCGTTTTAGGCGCTGTTTTGGAAGACGGTCTGTCATAATCGTCTAGTATAGTTCCCTGTTTCGCAAACATGGGAAACTCTGTATAACTTCCTGAAAGACCGGAAGTTATTCATTGTTTATTTCGTTTTTTTTCCGTTTTTCTGAAACGGCAGATTGGCATCCCTGTCCTATTTTTTGGCACAACTGACCTATTGCCGTATGGCTCTGTTCTGCGGTATTGTTTAGGAATGTCAGGTATGCACAGAAGCGTTTGAGAATTCTTGTTTACCGGCAGGAGCAAGCCCCGTCGAGGCGCTGAAACAGAAACATCGACATGAAAGACAGAATGAAGCAATATTCCGGAAGTTTGCAACGGAGCCTCGCGTGCCTGGTCGCCGTGTGTGCTGTTGCGCTGGTCCCCGTCTTGTCAGGAGCGACAGATTTGGTCGATTTGACGAGTCCCGACGGGAAGATTACCTATTCTTCTTCGCACAAAGATTATCCTGGAACCTTTGCGTTCGACGACATTGTGGAGCCGGGCGGCAGCAAAGGGCGCTGGTTGCCGGAATATTCGACATCGGAGCCCTACAGCTGGGTGACGTATGAGTTTTCCGCCCCCACCTATGTGAATGTTTACCGGGTGACGGCGCTGACCTCGCACAATGTGCAGGATCGCAGCCCGAAATCCATGCGTCTGGAAGGGTCGCAGGACAATTCGACGTGGACGCTTCTGGATACGCAGACGAATCTGGCGGCATGGTCGGATGCCGAGGCGCGCGAGTTCCGCGTGGCCAATCCCGGCTCCTATGTCTATTATCGCTTTACCATTCTGGAGCGCTATTCCGGCGGAACGGGCGATTATACGGGCATTTCTGAACTGGAATATTTCATGGATGACGTCGTCTCCGTGTCCGGGCCCGTGTGGACGGGCGATGCGTGGCCGGTTTCGGTGGAGGTCGATGAAAGCGTGAGCGCTTCGAGCGTACAGGTTTACTACGGCCCGACGCAGGCTGGCGAAGATGCGGATGGCTGGGCCAGTTCGGTTGCTGCCTCGTTGGATGCGCAGGATGGACTTTGGAAGGCCTCCATTCCGGATGAAGGGCTGACCGACGGTGCCACGTACTACGTGACCGTTGCGGCGACCGATGCGGAAGGCGCGGTGACGTGGGCATTGACGCCGCAGACCTTTGTGACGGGCGTTCCGGCCCTGGAGGCGCTTGCCGATGCGGATGAGACAACGCTTTCGAGCGGCAGTTTCCGCGTGACGCGTCCGGCGGGCTCCTCGGAGGATTCGCCGTTGAAGGTTTTCCTTTCGGTTTCCGGCACCGCTGTGGCGGGCACGGATTATGTGCTTCTGGCCGAATCGGTGACAATTCCGGCGGGCACGAATGCCGTGGACGTCGCCGTGACGCCGCTCTTCAATGCGGCCAAGACGGAGGACACTACGGTGGTTCTCGCGCTGGCGGCAGGCGCCTATCGCACAGATGCCTCTGTGTCTGCAACGGTGACCATCCATGAAATGCAGATCGACCCCGCCTACAATGTGTGGGTTGGCAGCGGCAACGCCAGCGATGCCGGCAACTGGAGCTACGGCCGCGTGCCGACAGCGGAAGATGCAATTTTGCTCGGCCACTACTCGGTCGGCGACATGATTTGGGATGCCGGGATCAATGGCCTTCCCAACACGGTTGCCTCCTGGACGCAGACCAGCCACTATACCAACACGGTTACCTTCCCGACGACCTATCCGGCGATTGGCTCCTTCACGGAATTTACGGTGACGGGCGACACGCTTCTGGAGGGTGGCGTGTGGACGCAGGAAGCCAATACGACGGCGACGGAAACCTATCGCCTGAAGGTGGTTTCGGGCGGTTCCTTTACGCTGGGTGCTTCGGCCACCATCTCGGTGCGCGGCAAGGGCTTCCCGGCGACGCGTCAGTATCCGGGAACGGGCGGAGGTTCCTACGCCTGCGGCGTCACGAATTTCGCGCAGGCGTACGGCAATGTGCTGGAGCCTGTCCATCTGGGCAACGGTCCCTCCTGGGGTTCCAATGCGGGTGGCGGCGCCTTCCACCTCGTTTCTGCCGGTGCGGTCATTCTCAACGGCACCGTTTCGGCTGATACGCAGCTGGCCCGCGGAACGCAGCACAACGCCTATGGCGCTGCCGGCTCTATCTTCGTCCGCGGCTCTTCCATTGACGGTACGGGCACCATTTCCGCCAATGGCGGTTCGGGCTACAACAGCGAGGCCGGTTCGGGCGGGCGCATTGCGCTCGTGGCAACGGAAGCGACTTCCATCGGTATCCCCGAGGCGAATATCACTGCGCTCGGCGGCTGGGGCTTCAATGGCGACCGCGCTCACATGGGCCGCGGTCCCGGCACCATCTACCTCAAGCATGCCGGGCAGGAATACGGTACGCTCCTGCTCAAGGATTCGACCTATGCCCGTTCGTACGGCGAGCAGCCGCCGGACTTGTTCACGCTGACGCCCGTTGTTCCGGGAGAAACTTGGACCTTCGATGAAATCAAACTGGGCGGCAACGCGATTCTGGTCATTCCGGAGAACGCAAAGCTTTCCGTGCCGAACGGGCTTTCCTCCATCACGGCGCTGGATTCCAACTATCGCTGCGGCATCATTCTCTACGGCGGCACGTTCGACGTCCCGTCCTCCGAAGGTACGGATACGTGGGTCTTCGATCAGCGCTGGATTTATCAGCCGCTTTCGCCGACCACCATCCGCGGCAATGTCATCGTCAAAAACGGTGGCGTCATCGGCGCGTGTCCGTTCATCGTCAAAGACTTCGGCGATCCCAATGGCTGCCACCTGACGGTCACCGGCGATATGACCGTGGAAGCCGGCGGGCGCATTTCCGCCGCCCGTGCCGGGCTGGACCGTCCCATCGATACCTACCAGAAGCATGGCTTCTACGGCGGTCAGTCCAGCACGCTCACCAGCGATTACACGTACGGCTCGATTCTCAATCCGGACATGCCGGCCATGTTCCAGCAGCCTGGCGACTACGGCAATATCATCGCCGGCGGCGGTGTGATTGATCTCACGGTCGGCGGTACGCTTACGGTCAACGGCACCATCACGACGTGGGGCGAGAACAACGGCGGCAACTATGCTTCGCATGGTGTCGGCGGTTCCATTAACGTGCGTGCCGGGTACCTCGCGGGCACGGGGTCCATCAATTCGAATGGCGGGCAGGACGCCGTTGCCTGGAGCCGCTCCGGTGGCGGCGGGCGCATTGCGGTGCGCCTCACGAAGCCGGATGCGACCTTTAACGCATTCGGTCTCTCCAAGATTACGGCTTACGGCTACGCCATCTCCGGAACCGATTCCAACTGGAAGTATTCGTCTTCCTGCGGCACGGTTTACCTCCAGGACGGCTCGCAGGCGGAAGGCTTCGGCACCGTCTGGTTCCGCGACCCGGCCGAGTCCGTCGGCGAGACGCGCCCGACGACGTATTTCCCGTCCACGGCGCGCGGCGGCGAGTCGGATGACCTCCAGCGGGTCACGCTGGCCATCGACGCCGTCTCGGCTGTCAGCCTGACGCGCAATGTCTTTGTGCAGGGCATCGATCTGGCGTCCGCCGATGTGCGCCTCGATTTGAACGGCCGCACGCTGACGACCAACATCGGTTCGTACAATGGCGAGCGTCTTCTGGCGGGCACCTATGCGGCGGGCGATCTGGAGGCCCTCACGGATTCGACCGGCGGCGGTGCGCTGGTCGTGACCGGCGGCGGAACCATCATGCTCGTCTACTGATTCTCCGGTGCGGTGAGGTCGCAGCCAACCTTTACCGGCCAAAACTGCAGCCGCCTCTGCCGCGCATCGTGCGCGGGCAGGGGCGGCTCTTTTTGCGCCCGCCGCAGTGCCATGTTGAGCAGGATTCTCCCGCTTCGGGGAATGTTGCAGCGCTGTCTCCGCTTCGCTGACTTCATGACGCCGGAATCGCGGAAAAAAAAACAGCGGCACATTCTACTCGGAATCAACGATTTTCGGCTCCTGGAGCGCAAAAAAAAAAAAAAAACGCGGCGTTTGGCGCAGAACCGGTTGCTTTTCACAAAAAGATTCTGTTAACCTAAATAACGCAGTTGGCCCCGCGCGCGAATGCGCGCGGGGCCAACTGCGTTATTTAGGTTCAGAACACAAAGCTGACGGGTGAACTGGGAATCACGAATCCGGCATTCACGTCGGTCGGCACGTATGCCTTTCAGAATACGGCACTCACGAAGGTGACGCTTCCGAATACGGCCTTTACCATCGGCAATTATACCTTCCAGGACGTAGACATTTCCACGCCCGTCTACTTCCTCGGGCAGGCGCCCGCCTCCATCGGCACCCAGGCCTTCAATACCGGCGATGCGTGGCGCAACCTCTATGTGTGCCGCCGCGTCGATTCGGAGGGCTGGGCGGCCTACACGTCGGCGCTCACGGATGAAGACCGAGCGGCGGAATCCTTCCCCGGGCGCGCCGCATTCGGCGTGCTGAATGCCAACAATTCGCGCGTCCACTGGCTCCTCCACTGGAATTCGCCCTATTCAGACAATCCGGATGTCATCATCTTCCGGTAATTGAACGGGCTTTTCTCTGTGTGCTTCCGGGGCGGCGGTGCCGCCTCTTCTGCCGGTCGGCGTTAAACCGACCGGCCTTAGGTGCTGCCTGATGTATCGGCCGCCCACTCCGAGGGCGGAGCGGGTCGGCAATGCAGCCTCTTTTGTCGGTCGAAAGGCAAGCGCCCTCCGGGCCGGGCGGTGGATCACCGCCTGTGCGTGTCCGGAGGGCGTTTTATCAGGAATTCCGTTCAGGGACGGATAATCCGGTGTGGCGGCTCAGGCTACGGGCTCGGGCGTGTTGCGGGTGATGAGCGGGCGGTCGAGCATGCTTTCGTAGATGCGGATGTAAGCCTGCGCGCACTTCTCATGCGTGAAGTTTTCACGGGCATGCCGCATCACGCGCGTTGTCTGCGCGTCGCGCACCTCCTTGGGCAGCGCATGGAACTCCATGGCGCGGTCAATGGCCCAGAAGAGCGCGTCGGCGACGTAATCGTTGAAGACGAAGCCGTTGCCCTGATTGTGCGCAACGTCCAGCGGCCAGACCGTATCGTGGAGGCCGCCCGTGTTGTGGACAATCGGGAGCGAGCCGTACAGCGCACCCACCATCTGCGGCAGACCGCAGGGTTCAAAGCGCGAAGGCATCAGGACGAAGTCGGAGCCCGCATAGCCCACGCGCGAGAGCGACTCGTTGAAGTCCGTCACCGCAACGCGGTTCTGGATGCCGTGGAAGCCGATGATGTGGCGGAAGACGCCCTGGTACTGACCGTTGGCGACGATGACGACCTGCAGTTTCTGCTTCCAGTATTTGTTGACCAGCTGGTAGAGGATGTCCGAGAGCAGAGAGCAGCCCTTTTGGATGGGATCGAGGCGCGACGGCCAGAAGAAGATGGGCGCATCGTCATCCCGGTCGAGCCCGAGCTCCGCCTGGAGTTTGCGCTTGGCGGCGAGTTTGCCTTCCGCCTGCGTTTCCGGCGTGTAGTTGAGCGGCAGGGCGGGGTCGGATGCTGTGTTGTATGACTCGTCCGGCGCATTGAGAATGCCGACGGCGCACCCGGCATCGCGCTTGGACTTCATTTCCGCGCGGATGGCGGGCGGCACCCAGTCGTGACGGCCGTCGGCGACTTCGTTGAGGAATTCCGGCGAAACCGTATTGATGAAGTGGGCGGCGAAGATGCCGGACGCGAGCAGGTCGACGGGAATGTTGCCGTTACGGGCATTCCAGTAGTCGGCCGGCGGAAAATCGTAGTAGAGATCGCCCCAGAATTCGGCGGCGTCGATGCCGACGTCCTCAATGCGTTCGAGCGTGATGTGCTGCGAGTGGATGTTGTGGACGGTGAAGAGGGTGCGGATGCCGCGGCAGCGCGCGATGGCGGGAATCAGCCCCGTCATCCAGTCGTTGCAGTGGACGAGATCGGGCTTGACCGTCCGCAGGATGTTGTTGATAACCTCGCGTTGGAACGCCAGTGCGATTTTCGGATTTTCGCGGTCATCGTTGGAATAGACGGAATCGCGGTAATGGAAAATGCGGTCTTCCGCCAAGTGGATGCGGGATTCGGGCAGGCCGGCGTTCTGATAGAGCTTGAGTTCGCGCTCGATCAGGTTGGCCGAGTCCATGTGGAACATCTTCCGGTAGTAGGGGAGGGCGACGTGGACATCCGCGCCCTGATTGAAGAGGGCGCCCACGAGCGAGGCGGAGACATCGGCAAGGCCGCCGGCTTTGGCGACCATGTGGTTCGCCCAGTTGCCCATGCCTGCGGGCAGGTAGGTGATTTCCGGCGTGACGATGAGGATTCGGGGATTTTTCTTGGGAGCAGATGCGTTCATGGCGGGAGAATCATCGGACCGCGCGGCATCGGCATGCCGGAGGCGGGACTGGGCGAACCCGAAGCGCGGAAGGCGGGATGCACAACCGCGTTGTTCGGCATACGGATACAGTAGCAAAAAGCGGAAGGAAAAGAAAATAAAAACAACGAAAACGGTCCCGTACCGCGGAAAATCGCGGACGGGACCGTGTGAGCCGGGTGCAAGCGTGGCGCGGGGGCTTACGCAGTCCCGCCGCCGGAGCGGGGGAAGATTACTGCGGATCGGCAGCCCACGCGATGTAGCCCGGCATCGTATTGCGCCAGGATTCCTCGGCGGGAACGACGCGGGCCGAGAACGAGAACGTGCCCGTCTCGGAGCAGGGGACGACGGCCGAGTAGAGGTGGACGCCGTTCTTGCCTTCCTTTTCGAGCTTCATCTCGATGGTCTTGCCGCCATGGATTTCGCCCTGGGGATCGGCCTGCCCGATGTAGAGCTGGACGTGGATGACCTTGGGAGAAACCTTGCCGAGCTTGACCTTGACGGTGACGCCGAAGGAATCGCCCACCACATTGTGGCTGAGATCGCGGGAAACTTCGGGCGATTCCACGGTGATGCCGCTCCACTGCGAGAAGAGCTCGTTGCGCGTCGCGACGTTTTCGCGAAGGGCGGCGAAGTCGGCGGCGGAGAGGGCCGCATTGTTGGCCATGGCGGGCGCGTAGGAATCGCGCAGGTAATCGGCCACCATGCGGGTGGAGGAGAAGCGCGCGATGGCCATGCGGGTGGACGCCTTCATCATGCGGATCCAGCGGACCGGCAGTTCGCCGTGGGGGCGGTCGTAGAACGCCGGAATGATTTCGCTCTCGAGCAGGTTGTAGAGTGCCTGCGAGTCATTCCAGTCCTGCTGATTCCAGTCGGCGAATTCCTCACCGTTGCCGATGGCCCAGCCGCAGTCCTCGGAGTAGCCTTCGGGCCACCAGCCATCGAGCGTCGAGACGTGGATGGCGCCGTTGATGCACGCCTTCATGCCGGAGGTGCCGGACGCCTCATTGGGGCGGCGCGGCGTGTTGAGCCAGACGTCGACACCGCGCACGAGGCGGCGCGCAATGTGCATGTTGTAGTTCTCGAGGAACACGATGCGGCCCTTGAGCGCGGGGTCCTTGGAGAATTCGATGATGCGCTTGATGAGCTGCTTGCCTTCGTTGTCGGCGGGGTGCGCCTTGCCGGCGAAGACGATCTGCACCGGGCAGGCGGGGTTGAGCAGGATGCGCTTGAGGCGCTCCGGGTCGGAGAGCAGCAGCGTGGCGCGCTTGTACGTGGCGAAGCGGCGCGCAAAACCGATGGTCAGCGCATCCTTGTCCAGCACATTGCGGCAGTCCTGGATCTCCTGGAAGGAAGCATTGCGGCGGTGGGCGCCGCGCTCGAGAATCTCGCGGGCGGAGCGCACGAGGTGCGCGCGGCTGGCTTCGTGCACGCGCCAGAATTCCTCATCCGGCAGATGCTCGATGCGCATCGCCTGCTCTTCCGTGAGCGGCGACTTCTCCCAGTTCGGGCCGAGCACTTCGGAGTAGAGCTGGTAGTGATCCGTCGAAATCCAAGTGGGCACGTGGATGCCGTTGGTCACGTGACCGATCGGCACTTCCTCCGTCGGGAACGAGGGCCACAGGTGGTGCCACATGTTCCGCTCGACCACGCCGTGGAGCTTGGCCACGCCGTTGTCGAAGAGCGAGCAGTTCAGCCCGAGAATGGTCATCGAAAGCTCGTTGGAGAGGTCGCCGGGCGCACGGCCCATGGTCTTGACCGTTTCCGCGGGAAGGCCGCCTTCGTTTTCGATGGCGACGAGCTGCGGCCAGAGCAGCCCCAGATCGAAGGTTTCGTTGCCCGCCGGAACCGGCGTGTGCGTCGTGAAGACCGACGTGCGGCGGACGAATTCGTGCGCCTCATCGAAGGAGAGCCCGCGCTGCATGCACTTGGCGATGCGCTCCACGCCGAGGAAGGCGGCGTGCCCTTCGTTCATGTGCGAGACGGCCACCTGATACCCGAGGGCGTCGAGGGCGCGCATGCCGCCCATACCGAGCAGGATTTCCTGACGGAGGCGGTTGAGCTTGTCGCCGCCATAGAGCTGCCCGGTGACGTTGCGCAGTTCGGGGCGGTTTTCCGGGATGTTCGTATCGAGCAGAATCAGCGGGATGCGGCCGACGTTGAGGCGCCACGCCGTGAAGTGCAGCGGACCGTCGGAAAGCGGCACGGAGAGCAGGAGCGGCTGACCGTTCTTGTCGAAGCAGCGGGTCACCGGCAGCGAGTGGATGTCGTTCTCCGGATAGCCTTCAATCTGCCAGCCTGCGTCGTTGATGGTCTGGTCGAAGTAGCCTTCGCGGTAGAACAGGCCGATGCCGACGAGCGGGATGTCCAGGTCCGAAGAGGACTTGAGGTGGTCGCCGGCCAGGATGCCGAGGCCGCCGGAGTAGATGTGGATGGATTCGTGCAGACCGAATTCCATCGAGAAGTACGCGATGCAGCGGTAATCGGTGTCGCCGAAATGCTTCCAGTTGCGGGAGGTGAGAACGCTCTCCTCGTAGTCGGCACGGACTTCCTCCATGTGCGCGAGGAAGGAGGTGTCGGCGCTGAGTTCCTCAAGACGGGTCTGCCCGACGAGCGCCAGGAGCCGGAGCGGATTGTATTCGGCCTCCCGGAAGAGGGAGGGGCTGATGCGGCGGAAGAGAGAGGCGGCTTCGATATTCCAGGACCACCAGACGTTGTTGGCCAACGTCTGCAGGAAGGTCAGATTCTCTGGGATTTTCGGGGAGACGGTAAACGTGCGGAAGCCAGTCATGGTTCAGTTGGGGTGGGACGGATGCCGTCGCCGGTTTTGAATTCCTGCAGAAGAGGGCCGGGGGCTCCCTTCCGGTGCGGGACGGACTTTTTGTTGGATGGGTGTTGTGTGACGCACGAAGGCTACCAGAAAAAAGCAACTTTCTCAACCGGGTTGCGCGCCGCAGAGCCGCACCCGGAAAGCCGTATTTCCTGGGGTTTACGCCGGACAATCCGGGTACACCGCGCCGTCCGGAACCGTGGAAAAGGCGGCGCTTCTGCGCGCCTTTTGCGGCGCTTCTGCGCGCCTTTTGCGGCGCCTTGCGGCGGGCGGCGCAAAACGCATTGGTCAGGGGCGCGGCGTTGTGGTAGCATGACACTATGAAAATTTCAGAAATTTTGCGGCAGGACCGCGGCAGTTTTTCCTTTGAGGTCTTTCCGCCGAAGAAGCAGGAGGGGTTCGAGAAAATCGAACGCGTTGTCGAGCGTCTCTGCCGCCAGCACCCCAGCTACATCAGCGTGACGTTCGGCGCCGCCGGCGGGCGCGACAGCCATACGGCGGACGTTGCCGCCTTCATCCGCCGCCAGGGCGCCACGCCGCTGGCGCACCTGACCTGCGTTTCGTATACGCGCGACGAGCTCCACCGGAAGCTGACCGAGCTCCGCACGCTGGGCATCGAGAATATTCTCGCGCTGCGCGGCGATCTGCCCGCGGGTATGACGCCGGAGGATCTGCCGGCGGACCGCTACCGGTATGCTTCGGAGCTGACCGCCGCCATCCGCGATTTCGGCGGTTTCTGCGTCGGCGGCGCCTGCTATCCGGAGACGCACGTGGAGTGCAGTCATTGGCGCGATGATATCGACCACTTGCGCCGGAAGGTCGAGGCGGGCGCCGATTTTCTGACCACGCAGATGTTTTTCGACAATGCGCTCATGTACCGCTTTCTGTGGCGGCTCCGCACGGCGGATATCCAGGTGCCCGTCGTCGCCGGCATCATGCCGATTACCAATGCGGCGCAGGTGGCGCGCTGCCGTTCGCTGGCGGGCTGCTTCTTCCCGCACCGCTTCCTGATGCTCGTGGACCGCTGGGGCGATCAGCCCGCCGCCATGGAGCAGGCGGGTGTGGCCTACGCAACGGAGCAGATTGTCGATCTGCTCGCCAATGGCGTGACGTCGATTCACCTCTACACGATGAACAAGCCCACGGTGGCGGAAGCCATTCTGCGGAATCTTTCCGAACTCCTGCCGCCCCGCACGTAGTACGCGGGCGCGGGTGCGTCTGCCACCCTTCTCACTATACAGAGTCTGTCGCCAGCATGGAGTTTGTCGGAAAAGATGCCCTGCGGTTCCTGGGACACCAGGGACCCTGCCCGGATGCGCTGCGGGAGAAACTCGCCGCCGCCGCACGGGACGTGCTTGCGGCGGCGGAGCCGGCGCGCGTCTGGCGGCAGTTCCCGGTTGCGGTGCACGATTCGCTCGTGACCGTCGAAGGCGCCTTTTCGCTGCAGAGCCGCCATCTCTCCGCCAATCTGCGCGGCTGCGCTTCGGTTTATCTGTTTGTGGCGACGCTCGGGGCGGGCGTCGACCGGCTTGTGCGCCGGACGTCTCTTCTTTCCGCAGAGCAGACCGCCCTTCTGCAGGCGGTGGCCGGGGAATTGACCGATGCCTGGTGCGATGATGTCTGCGCCGAACTCGCCGCCTTGCCGGAGACCGGCGGACACGCTCTCCGCCCGCGGTTTTCGCCCGGCTACGGCGATGTGCCGCTTTCGCTCCAGAAGGACTTTTTTGCGGTGACGGATGCCACGCGGCGGATTCATGTTTCGCTGACGGACGGGTTCCTGATGGTGCCGACCAAGAGCGTGAGCGCCTTTTGCGGCGTGTGCGGGTGAGGGTGCGGCGGCGCATTTCTTTTTTTACTGATCAGACTGCTGGATTTTACTGACCATGGATTTTCGCGAACGGCTGTCGCAATCGTTTCTTTTCGCCGATGGAGGGATGGGCTCGCTGCTGCAGGCGCGCGGACTCCCGGCGGGCGCGTCTCCGGAGGCGTGGAATCTGGAGCGTCCGGAGCAGGTGCGTGCTGTCCATCAGGCGTATCTGGAGGCGGGTGCGGATTTCGTGCTCGCCAATACGTTCGGCGCCAATCCGGTGAAAGCCGGGGACAAGGCGGACGCCTGGGTGCGCGCCGGTGTGCAGGTGGCGCGCGAGGCCCGCGCGGCATGCGGCCGGGAGGGCGATGCCTGGGTGGCGCTCGATATCGGGCCCACGGGCAAACTGCTGCGGCCGCTCGGGGATCTGGATTTCGAGGCGGCGTATGCGGCGTTTTCGCGGCAGGTGAAAGCCGGTGTGGAAGCCGGTGCCGACCTGTTCGTCATCGAGACGATGGCGGATACCTATGAATTGAAGGCGGCCGTGCTGGCGGCGCGGGAATTCGGGTGCGGATTGCCGGTACTGGCGACGTCGACCTTCGATGCGCGCGGCAAGCTGCTCACGGGCGGCGACGTCGCGAGCGTGGTGGCGCTGCTCGAAGGGCTGCGCGTGGATGCGCTCGGCCTCAACTGCGGGCTGGGTCCCGTCGAGGCGCTCGAGCATGTGCGCGAGTTTGTGGCGGCGGCCTCCATTCCGGTTATGGTCAAGCCCAATGCGGGGCTGCCCAAGCTCGTGGACGGATGCACTGTTTACGATGTCGGCCCCGAGCCTTTCGCTGAGGCGATGGCGGCGCTTGCCGATGCGGGAGCGCGCATTCTGGGCGGCTGCTGCGGCACGACGCCCGCGCATATCCAGGCGCTCTGCGCGCACATGCGGGGCGCGCAGCCCAAGCCGCTTGCGCCCAAGGCCCGTACCGTCATTTCTTCCTACACGCACGCGCTCGAGATTACGCCCGAGGCCCCCATCCTTATCGGCGAGCGCATCAACCCCACCGGCAAGAAGCGCTTCAAACAGGCTCTCGCCGAGGGCGATATTCCGTACATCCTGCGGCAGGGAATCGACCAGCAGGAAGCCGGTGCGCAGGCGCTCGACGTCAATGTCGGCCTTCCCGGCATTGATGAAGCGGAGATGATGCGGCGCGTCGTCACCGAGCTGCAGGGCGTTCTGGATTTGCCGCTGCAGCTCGACACCTCGGATCCCGCCGCGCTGGAAGTCGGGTTGCGGCTGTGCAACGGCAAACCGCTTCTCAATTCCGTCAACGGCAAGCGGGAATCCCTCGAAACGGTGCTGCCACTGGCCGCGAAGTACGGTGCCGTGGTGGTCTGTCTGTGCCTCGATGAATCCGGGATTCCCGAAACGGCGGAAGGACGGTTCCGCATCGCGGAAAAAATCCGCACCGCGGCAGCGTCGTTCGGTATCGGTCTCGAGAATCTCGTTTTCGACCCGCTCTGCCTCACGGTGAGTTCCGACCCGGCTGCGGCGCGCGTCACGCTCGACACCATCCGGCTGCTGCGCACCCGCTGGAATGCGCGTACCGTGCTCGGCGTTTCCAATGTCTCCTTTGGTCTGCCGCGCCGAGAACTGCTCAATGCGACCTTTTTCACGATGGCGATGCGGGAAGGGCTGAGCGCGGGCATCGTCAACCCGAACAATGCGGCGATGATGGACGCATACCGGGCGTACCGGGCGTTGCTGGGCATCGATGCGCAATGCGCCGATTACATCGAAGCCGCCGCCCGCGCCGCCGTTGCGGCGCCGGTGCAACCCGCACCCGCCGCGCCTGCCGCAAAAGCTACGGCTGCGCCCGCACCGGCGCCCGCCGCCGCT
>CASFKR010000065.1 GCA_949295265.1 uncultured Verrucomicrobiota bacterium
CCGACCAAGGTGTCAAATAAGGACTTTTTCTCGGCGGCAGAGCCGCCTGAACGAAGTCAGCGCAACCATTGGAGCGACGGCAAAGTTATTTTACTGAACCTTCGGGTGAAAAAGTATTTGCGGGCTATTCACGAGTATCTAGTCTTGAAAAGAGGCTACAGAAGCCATCTTTCAAGAAATCTGGATCAATTATCCAGAAAAAACCGGGATAAGCCTAGAACCAGAAATTGATGCGAAAGAAAAAAGAGACGCCTCCGCTTCGCGAACCGGGCGAGGCGGGGGCGAACCGTGCGAGCTCTGGCGAAGCCGGAGGAACTATTCCTGCCGGACGCCCAGCTTACGGGCGACGTCCAGAACAAGCTGGAAGAGTTCCGAGAGCATCGCCAAACCCATCAGCCAGAAAATACCGCTGGAAAAGAGGAAGAGAGCCGCCGCGACGCCATGGAAGATATTGGGCGAATCGGAATAGAAAAACAGCTGCATGGGCGTTGCCAGCCACAGCACAGGGAAGCGGCAGACCGCAGCCGGAGAGAAGACGCACAGCACAAGCACCAGAACACTGGAAAGCGCGGTGAAGATGCAGTTCGCTTCGCCCGCGATGCGCAGCACGCGGAGAACCTGCGGCACGAAGGCAACCGCTCCGTCCTGTCGGCGGCGAAGCCGGCGGACGCGCGAAACCCAATATCCGACGGTCAGAACCAGAATCGGCGCCTGCAGCAGGAAGAAGAGCCCCGTCACCATGTTCTGCACCGTGGAGTAATAATCCTGAATCTTCGTCAGGTGGAGTCCCCACAGCACAATGTAGACCCATGCGGCGCACAGGAGTGCGCTCCACGAAAAAGCGGCAAGCAGCCAGTCCGCAAAGCGCGAATGCTCAAAGAGGGCGTATCCCCGCCCGACCCATTGGGCTCCCTTGCGGATTTCCTCATTTTCGCAACCGCCATTCCAGAAGTCACGCAGCGCCTTGCTGATGCGGGAAAAACGCTGGCGGAAGGAGGTGCCGACGGGCGTCTCTGCGCCGCTCGCAGGGTTCTCCGCCCCAGGCGCCTCCGCGTCATAGCTTGCGGCCTGTTCTTCTTCGACGGGATTCGCCTGAATGCGCACCCCGTCCGGCTCCTTCTGAAAAGGCGTTCCGTTTTTTTCTGTTTCGTCCATCATGACAATCCTCTGCAATGTGTGGTTTGTTTTACCGTTTGCAGGCAGATTTGCGCCGGGTTTATTCCGGCGTGCGAAGGGCCTCGAGCGCCTTCCGGAGGCGCGCGCCGGACTCGCGCAGCAGCTCGAGTTCCTCCGGCGGAAGCGGCGCGTCGAGCACCTGGCGAATGCCCGAACGCCCGACGATGCACGGCACGCTCAGACACACGCCCTCCAGACCGTACTCGCCCTGCAATTCCACGGAGACGGAGAGAATGCTCCCTTCGTTGCGCAAAATCGCGCCCGTGATGCGGGTCAACGCCATCCCGACGGCGTAGTAGGTCGAGCCCTTGTAATCGATGATGTGGTACGCGGAATCGCGCACTTCCTCCTCGATGGCCTTGCGGACATTTCTGCCCGTTTCGGGGCAGATGCCCGCCTGCTCGCAGAATTTCCCGAAGCTCATGCCGGCCACCGTGGTGAGCGACCACGCGGGGAATTCGCTGTCGCCGTGTTCGCCCAGGATGTAGCCGTGAACATTGCGGGGATCCACCTTCGCGTCGCGGCTCAGCGCGTGGCGGAACCGCGCCGTATCGAGCACCGTACCGGAGCCGAAGACGCGGCTGCGGTCCCATCCGCTGGCATCCAGCGCAATCTTCGTCAGGATATCCACCGGATTGCTCACGAGCAGCACGACGCCACTGCACCCGGAGGCGGCAATGCGCTGCATGGTTCCGGCAATGATGCCGGCATTGCGGCGCAAAAGCGCGATGCGCGTTTCGCCGGGCGCCTGCTTGGCCCCCGCCGTCACCACCACCAGATCGCTGTCGGCAAAATCCTCATCGGACCCCGCATGAATTTCCACGGGCGGCATGTACGGGACACCCTGCACGAGGTCCATCGCCTGCCCCTTGGCCAAATCGCCATTCAAATCCGTGAGAACAATCTCATCGGCAAAACCCGATTGCGCCAGCGCATAGGCATACGTAGACCCGACGGCCCCTGCGCCCACAATCGTAACTTTTCTTTTCTTTTTATCCTGCAGCATAGCTCAACATCAAACAGGGATGAACGGAACGTCTTTTTATCGGCACGGCAGTATTCCTGACGTACAAAAAATGATAGCATTTCGAGACGGCAGAAACAAGAAGTTTCCCGCTTCGCATTCGTGTCGGCGCGGCGCTCCGCCTCCGCTTTTTTCCGCCGCGCGGCAAAACGGGACAGCGCCCGTCTTTGCGCATCCGTTTTCTCCCCTTCATCTTTTCCGAATCAACCAATGTCCCGCAAGCAAGGAATCGTGCTCATCGGCATGCCGTCCTGCGGCAAAAGCACCGTAGGCGTTCTGCTCGCCAAAGCGGCGGGGCTCCGCTTCATCGACACGGACCTGCTGATTCAGGAAGACCAGGGAATGCTCCTGCAGCAGATCATCGACGCAAAAGGCAACGCCGCCTTTCTCGAAATCGAGGCGCGCGTCCTCTGCTCGCTGGAAACCGTACCGGCGGTCATTGCGACGGGCGGCAGCTGCGTCTATTCCGAGCGCGCGATGCAGCACCTGCGCCGGCTGGGTACGGTCGTGTACCTGTCGCTCCCGCTCGCAACCATCGAATCGCGCCTGCGCAACATCCGCACGCGGGGCGTTGCGATGGAACCGGGCGAAAGCATCGCCAGCCTCTACGAAAAGCGCGTTCCGCTGTATGAACGCTGGGCGGACATCGTACTGCCGACGGACGGGCTCGGGCTCGAAGAGGAAGTCGCCGCCATCCTGCGCCATGCCACGCCCCTGCCACGGCGGGACGGGGATGCGGACTCCGTCCGCTGAACGGACCTGCCCCGCTGATTCTCCGTTTCTTTTTTCCCTTTTTCTTTCTGCTTTTGCTTGGATTGACCTATGGACATGCTCCGCATTGAAGGGCTCTGCAAATCCTTTGGCCCGGTATCCGTCCTCCGCGGCATCGACCTGCGTCTGAAGCGCGGCAAAGCGCTCGGGCTCATCGGTGAAAACGGAGCGGGCAAATCGACGCTGGTGCGCTGCATCTGCGGCTATCTGAAACCCGATGAAGGCACCATCACCCTCGGCGGCAAGGCGTGCCTGGTTCCGCAGGAGCTCACCTTCCTGCCGGGCATGAGCGTTGCGGAAAATCTCTTTCTGGGACGCGAGCCGGGCCGGCGCGGTTTCGTGGATCGTCGGCGCATGCGCGAAGAAACGCGGCGTGCCCTCGCCCGCATCGGTGCTCCGGACATTCCGCCGGACACCCCGATGGGCGACCTCGGCGTGGCCGCGCGGCAGAAAATCGCGATTGCCAAGGCGCTTCTGGAAGATTCTGATCTGCTGGTGCTGGATGAGCCGACGGCCGTCCTGAACACGGCGGAAACCGCGCAGCTTTTCCAGATTTTGCGCGCCCTGCTGGAAAAAGGCGTCAGCATCATCTACATTTCGCACAAGCTTGAGGAAGTGCTGGAGTTGTGCTCGGACATTGCGGTGCTCCGCGACGGCAACTTCGTCTCCGGAGGTCCGGCGTCGTCGTATACCCCCAAAAGCCTCGTTGCCCACATGGTGGGGCGCCCGCTCGAGGACATCTATCCGCCCAAAGAGGCGGCACCGGGACCGGAAGTCGCGCCGATTCTCGACGTGCGCGGCGTCACGGACGGCGAAGCGGTCCGGGAAGCATCGTTTACGCTGCGCCCGGGCGAGATTCTGGGGCTGGCCGGGCTGGCGGGCGCAGGACGCACGGAACTCGCGGAACTCATCTGCGGCGAGCGCAAACTGCGCGGCGGGGAGATTCTCCTGAATGGCAAACCGGTCGCCATCCGCTCGATGACGGACGCGCTGCGGCAGGGCATTGCGTATCTCTCCGAAGACCGGCAGGGCACGGGACTGCTGACCACATTTTCCGTGCGCGAAAATGCGGCGCTCTCCTCGCTCAAAAAGTACTGCCGCGGTCCATTTCTCTCCACGGAACGCCTGGAAACCGGGGCGCGCGAACGCATTGAAACGCTGCACATCCGGTGTGAAGGCGGCGCGCAGCCGGTGCGCGCGCTCTCCGGCGGCAATCAGCAGAAAGTCGCCATCGCCAAAGGGCTCGACACGGAGCCGCGCGTCTACATCTTCGATGAACCCACGCGCGGTGTCGATGTGGGGGCGCGGGCAGAGATTTACACGATTCTGCACCGACTGGCGGCGGACGGCGTCGCGATTCTGCTCATCTCCTCGGATTTGAGTGAAATTCTGGGGAATTGCCGCCGCACGCTCGTCATGCGCGCGGGGCGCATTGTCGGCGAATGCGCAGATGAAACGCTCACCGAGCGCGATGTGATGGCGCTGGCGGTCGGGGCCTCGCAAGCCGGATAACCGGCGGCCGGGTGTCGCGCGCGGGCCGCGGAAGGAGCGATTTCTTCCGCATGCGACTTTCGCGCGTTGCGCATTGGACAAAGAAAAGAATCTCTGTTACACTTGTTGAAACGAAAATCACGTTCTCAGTTGCGGACGTGTGTCTTTCGAGCGATTTTCCTTCCCGATTTTCCTCTTTTTCATCAACGGAACCACCCAACAGGAGAAACCTATGCACAAATACGTCTGTCCGACTTGCGGTTATGTCTACGACCCCGAAAAGGGCGATCCCGACAATGGCATTGCACCCGGCACCAAATTTGAGGATTTACCGGATGACTGGGTGTGCCCCATCTGCGGTGTTCCGAAAAGCGATTTTGAATAACCCGGGACCGGGGGCATGAAAGAAACCGAGGAAGGTTCTGCCCTGCAGGTGGATTTCACCAAATTGGATCGTGTGACGGGCTGCGTGCCCGTCGCGATCCAAGATGCCGATACGGGTGAAGTTCTTCTGGTGGCTTATACCGACGAAGAAGCCATGCGCCGCTCTTTCCAGGAGCGGCGTCTCATTCTTTACAGCTCCTCGCGGCGTGCGCTCTGGGAAAAAGGCGCCACCTCGGGCTGCCGGTTTGAACTGGTGGAAGCCTTTGTAAACTGCGAACAGAATTCGCTCCTCTACCGCGTACGCCCCTGGCCGCAGGGCAGCACGCACGGGATTTGCCACACCCAAAACCAGGGCGGGGCACCCCGGCACAGCTGCTACTATCGGCGCATCAACCTGGACACGCTCGCGCTCACGCATGTCGAACCCTGACCCCAAAGTCTCCGGAGAAACGCCGGAAAAGCCGCAGCTCGGCCCTTTGCCGCCCGGCGTCAAGCTCCCCCCGAAGCGGAGCAGCGCCTCCTTGCGCCTGCCGCCGCGCCGCAAGGGTCCGCTCCTGCCGGTGCGTCCCGGCAAGCGCTGCAAATGTCCCTACTGCGGCGACACCTTCGAGTGGCCGCCGGAAAAACTGGTCTGCCCCTCCTGCGGAGCAACGGTGCGGCCGCCGCCCGGGCATGCACCGGCGGACATGGCGCAGCGCCGCACAAGCCGCGAAAACATTACGCAGGCGCGCGACATGGCCATTCGCGCGCTCGGTCCGCGCCCCGGCAACAAATCCTTCAACCGGGCGTACATGATTGCCGCGCTGTTCGTCCTCTCCGTGGTGGGCGGTCTGCTCATTCTCGGCACGACGCGCCCCTCCGTGGAGCGCAAAAAATACGACCCGTACGAATGGACCACCAACCGCATGGCGCTCTATGCGATGGCGCTCGAGCATTTCAAAACCGACGTCGGCCGCTATCCGCAGTACGATGAGCTCAACCTCGTGGCGCTGGTCTCCGACATGGGCTCCCCCGGCTGGAACGGGCCCTACCTCAACAAACTGCGCGCGTCCGACCATGCCGACGGCTGGAAAACGCCGTGGCTCTTTACGGCAACCAACGGCGTCGCCCGACTGGTGAGTGCCGGACCCGACCGGAAATTCGATACGGCGGACGATCTGGAAACGCCGCAGGAATGGTTCCGGTGCCATCCGGATTTCCAGCCGCGCGATCCGACGGCGCCCCCCGTTCCCCACGACATTTCCGTCATCATCGGGCCGGACGAATCCCGCCAGCCCTGACCCGGGTTCCATCCGGGTTCCGTGCGCTCCGAAGCCCCGTTTGGGAGCATTATGACCGTTTTTACCGGCAAAACGCATGCGCCGCCACCCGGGAAGCGGCTTTTCCGGTGTCGTAAAACGCCGAAAAGCCCCGCAGCAGCCCATTCCGCCTATCCTGTTCAAGGGGAATGGGTTGCACAGCATTTTCGGCAAAAATTCGGACGATCTGTTTGAAAATCATCAGCGGAAAATTACCATTTCGTCATTTTGTTCTTTATTTTTCCGTCAGGATTTCGCATTATCTAAGGCGTTGTGCGTGCTTGCACAACGCAAAAACGTCGGGCGGGCACGGTCCGACCTAAGCACAAAAGAACTCCAACATGAAAAATTCTCTCATCGCGTCCATCGCAGTGACGGCGGGGCTCTTCGCGGTTTCCGCACAGGCTGCCACGGTGGATATGGGATTTGATGTTAAGTCCGCGTACGTTTCGTCGGGTTGTACTTACAACGACAGCGCTGTTGTTCAGCCCTGGGTCGGCATCAGCGACCTCAAGGTCGGCGACGTTGACCTTCCTCTCGCGCTCGGCTTCTGGGGCGTGATGGACTTGGGTTCGTACTCGGCTGACAGCTCTCTGAAGCGTGGCCGCTTCTCCGAGATTGACTTCAATGTCGACCTCGACCTTGCGAGCCTCCTCAGCCTGAACGAGAACGTCTCCCTGATGATCGGCTACCTCGAGTACAACTATCCGCGTTCGGGTTCTGAGCAGGACAACCTGTTCGTCGCCAGCGCCGGTTATGACCTCGGCGTGTTTGCCCCCTACGTCACCTCCAAGTATTTCGTTGGCGGTTCTAACGAAGGCAAGTGGGAACTCTATCTCGGTGCCGGCCGCGACTTCACGCTCGCGACGATTTCCGACACGGATCTGACGCTCTCCTGCTCCGCTGAAGTGCTCTACACCTACACGGATCCGGATGACGCTCCGTCTGCGGACGGCTTCTCCTGCGCCACCTTCGGCGCCTCGCTCGGCTATGGCATCGGCTACGTCGGTGCTGAGTACGTCTGGCGTCTGGACAACGGCATGCTGCCCAGCGAGCCGTTCGGCTATGAGGTCAAGTGGATCTTCTCCGCCGGCCTCGCTTACACTTTCTAAGGGCGGCATCTGCTTCTCTTAGGAAACTTCCTTATTTCGTAAAGACTCGTCCCCGGTCTTCGGACCGGGGGCGTTTTTTTTTTTCTCCCCTCTCCTGCCACGCGCCTTGGGAGCATCGGCGTTCCCGGAATCAGTTCCCTGAGCGAAACCAGCGCAGTGAAACCGTTGTTCCGCACCGTATCGCGGCCGCCCTGCGCCACAGCACTGCCACGCCGCTGCCGTCGGATGAGATGCGGGGAACACAACTCGGGCGGAGGTACGAAGCGGCAAACAGACGAAAAAAGCCGACTGCGCGAGGCAGTCGGCTTTTTTTTTGGGGGGGAAAAGATGTCGCAGACAGCTTAGTGAGCGGCCTGGCTCTTTTCGCGCATCTCGCGCATCGCCTCGCGGCGGGAGAGCTTGATGCGGCCGCGGTCATCCACGGCAATGCACTTGACCCACATGCGGTCACCGACCTTGCAGACGGTGTCCACGGACGGAATGCGCTTGTCGGAGAGTTCGGAAATGTGGCAGAGACCATCGATGCCGGGCAGGATTTCGACGAACGCGCCGAATTCCTTGACGCCGGTGACGGTACCCTCGTAGAGCATGCCCTCTTCGGGTTCCGCCGTGCACTTGTTGATTTCGCGGATGGCGACATCCATGGAGGTCTTCGACGTCGCGTAGACGGACACCTTGCCGGAATCATCCTCGGCGATGTCGATCTGAGCGCCGGAAAGCGCGGTGATGGCGCGGATGTTCTTGCCGCCGGGCCCGATGAGGGCGCCAATCTTCTCCGGATTGATCTGGATGGTCTGAATGCGCGGCGCATTGAGCGAAAGCTCGGCGCGCGGCGCAGGCAGAATCGTCTCCATGAAGTCGAGAATCTTCATGCGGGCAACGCGGTCGCGCTCGATCGCCTGCTCCACGAGGTCCCACGTGAGACCGCGAATCTTGAGGTCGACCTGGAAGCCGGTGATTCCATCGCGGGTACCGCCGATCTTGAAGTCCATGTCGCCGCAGTGATCTTCGGCACCGAGAATGTCCGTGACAAGAATCGCCTTGGACTCATCGGGAGTCGTGAACAGACCGCAAGAAATACCGGCAACGGGCTTCTTGATGGGGACGCCCGCATCCATGAGCGCGAGGGTGCCCACGCAGATGGAAGCCATGGAGGAGGAACCGTTCGACCCCATAATTTCCGAGACGAGACGGACGGCGTAATCGTAATTGTCGGGGATGACCGGCGTGAGCGCGCGCTCCGCGAGGTTGCCGTGACCGATTTCGCGGCGGCCGGTGGTGCCGAGGCGGCCGACCTCGCCCGTGCAGTAGGGCGGGAAGTTGTAGTGGAGGAAGAAGTTCTTCTGGGTCTGGCCGCCGGTGATGGCATCGATTTCCTGCGCATCCTTGACGGGACCGAGCGTGCAGATGCCGAGCGACTGCGTTTCGCCGCGCGAGAAGACGGCGGAACCGTGGACGGAAGGAAGCACGCCGACCTGCGCGTAGAGCGGGCGGATGTCATCGAAGCCGCGCCCGTCGATGCGCTTGCCGCGCTCGAGGACGTTCTTGCGGACGAGCTCGATTTCCAGCTCGTCGGCCATGGCGCGGAACTCCTCATCGGTCATCTCGGGGAACTGTTGCAGGAGATTGGCCTTGATGGCGGCCTTGACCTCGGCGGTCTTTTCCTGACGGGCGAGTTTGCCGGGGATGAGAAGTGCATCGGAAAGGGCGGCGGCACCGGCGATGCGGGCGGCATCGAGCAAATCGAGGCGGCAGTTGCTGCCGTCGACAATCTGCTTGCGGGCCTTGCCGAGCTTTTCGCGGAGCTCATGCTGAATGGCCACGATGCGGGTCACCGTTTCCTGCCCGAACTTCAGGGCGGCGAGGAAGTCGGCTTCCGGAATTTCCTTGGCGCCGCCCTCCATCATGAGAAAGCGGTCCTGCGTGCCGGAGTAGAGCAGATCGAGATCGCCCTCCTGGCGCTGCGCCTGGGTCGGGTTGATGATGAACTGCCCGTTGACGCGACCGACGCGCACGGCGCCGATCGGCCCCATGAACGGGATTTCCGAAATGTGCAGCGCAGCGGAAGCGGCGATGCAGGAAAGGAAATCGGGCTCATGCACGCCGTCGCAGGCGAGCAGCGTGTTGTTCACCTGGACATCGTTGCGGTAGCCGTCCGGGAAGAGCGGGCGGATAGGGCGGTCGGTCAGGCGGGCCGTCAGGATTTCCTTTTCGGAAGGACGGGCCTCGCGCTTGAAGAAGCCGCCGGGGAAACGGCCGCAGGCGTAGAATTTTTCGCGATATTCGACCTGCAAAGGAAAGTAATCGATGCCTTCGCGCGGTGTTTCGGTGCAGGTAACCGCGGAAAAGACGACATTGTCACCGAGGCGCACGGTGACGGCACCGGCGGCCTGACGGGCCAGAAGCCCGGTCTCAATCGTAAGAGTTTGGCCACCGACTTCGGTGGACACGGAAATGGTATCGTTCATGACAGTCAGAGGATGCGCAAGGGAGGGCGGGAATGAACAAAGCGCGCCCCAGTTGGACGAATCCAATTGGCAGGCGCGCCGTCATCCACCGGTGTCTGCGTGGATGGGGTGAGATTGGCCGAACGGAACAAACTTACCGGCGAAGCCCAAGCTCCTTGACGAGAGCGAGGTAACGCGGGGTGGCGGTGCGCTTCAGATAGTCAAGAAGCGTACGGCGCGTATTGACCATCTTGATGAGGCCGCGGCGCGAATTGTGGTCGTGCGTGTTGGCCTTGAGGTGTTCCGTGAGATGCTCAATCCGCTTCGTAAGGACGGCAATCTGGACGTCGCAGGAGCCCGTGTCCTTGTCATGCATCTGAAACTGCTTGCGGACAGGTTGGAGATCGACTTGGCTCATGTTTTAGCTGATTTTTTCTTAAACTGTGGGTAAGTAGCGAGGAACGATAACAAAAGAAGAGCGTCCCCGCAAGCAGAAAATTTTTGCATCGGGACGAGCCGCCACGGCTTGGCGCCACCTGACAGCGCCTCTTGTCAGGGGGTCGGCGCAGGATTCTACCGGATTCCCCTCTTTCTGTCATATGGGAAAGTCCGCCAGGCTTATCCCGGATTTTTGAGCCGCACGGAGGCGAAGCCGCACGGAGGCGGAGCCACACAGAGGCAAAGCCAGCGCAGAATGATTATTTGAGCCACACGGACTCTGTCTCCACTACGTTCCGACCAAGGTGTTAAATACGGCGGCACCGCCGCCTGAGCGGAGCCAGCCAGCGAAGCGAAGGTAGCGGAGCGGAGGACGGAGCAACGGGGAGCGAAGCCAGCGTAGCGCAGCCAGCGTAGCGCAGCCAGCGCGAGGAAGATAAAAATAAGAGCCACACGGAGGGGCGAAGCCCCCTTCTGAAGTCTCCACTAACGTTCCGACCAAGGTGTCAAATAAGGACTTTTTCTCGGCGGCATGGCCGCCTGGGCGAAGCCAGCCGAGAACAGGACAAACACGACGTACACGACGTACAGGACGAACAGGACGAACAGGACGGCTCGCGACAGCATGTAACGCGGAACTCCCAGTAGCCCCAGTAGCCTCAGTAGCCCCAGTTGCCTCAGTGGCCCCAGTAGCCTCAGTGGCCCCAGTAGCCCCATCTGCCTCACTCCCAGTAGCCCAGATAGCGGCACCGCACTGCCACATCGCTGCCTCCGCGAGCAAAAGCCAGATATGGGCGGCGCCCATAGAAGAAAGTAAAGGACAACACCGCTACGACCCTCGAAGAGGGCGAATCATGCTAAAATGGCACACCCGTGCCCCTCGGGATGAGCGCGAGCGAATCCCGAGGCAGGAGTGTCAGAGAAGCGCGACGGGCAATCACAAACGAAGGTTCACCGCCGGACCCGGAGTGCACTGAAAGTCTGCCGCAGCACGCAAAAGGAATCGCATCAGGTGCGATTCCTTCGGCAATCAAGGGGCGCGAAAACCCGCTGGCAGAGCGGATTTTTCGATTGCAACGGGATGAGGGAAAGCATAAAATATAACCCCATAACCGGAACGTTGGGTTCCTGCAGTAAAAATGCGTTTCGGAAAAACCCTCCCCTGCGAAACGGCGGCGGGCTTCCCTATCATGAAACGCTACCTTCTTGCAGGTCATTGGTCTGTTTCCCGGTTCACCCGTCTTTCGAGATTCGAACGTTCCCGGACGAGATTCGGGCAATCCCGGAGATTGTCTTCCGGGGGCGGCATCTTTTTGCTGGCGGCCGTTCTCGTCAGCGCACTCCCGGCGTTTGCTGCGTCCATCACCCGCGGCCAGATTACGCTGGAGATTCCCGTGCCGTCGGGCTACGTTGAAGCCCCCGACCCTTTCAAAATCGGCTTTGCCGTTTCGCGCTCGCTGACCGACCACCTCAGCGGAGAACTGTTCAACGTCTTCGTCAACGAGGGGTATGACCCCGGGCTTACCGCCTTACGCCCCAAACGGACGCTGGCGATTGCGCTCGGCGAGGGGAAAATTTCCCACATCCCGACGTCATACTGGGCTTTCCGCAAAGTTGCCGACACCCTTCGGGAGGCCTCGCTTTCCCTCCCGAAAGCACCCCGCGCCCGGGACAATACGAGCGTGCCCGAAATTCCTGCGGACACGACGGCGCGCTACAAATTCATCAACGAGAATGCGTATGCCGGCTGGATTCTCCTCACCTCACGGGCCCGGAAAGACGCGCCGCCGGAAATCACCGCCCGTGCCACCTTCTACATTCTTGTGGATCTTCAGATTTTCATCGCGGAACTCACGCTCCTGGAACCGACCTGGGGCGAGCTGAAAGACCTCGAGAATTTTCTGGAGGACTATTTGCCCGGCATCCGCCTCACTCACGGAGAATTTGAGGATCAGCATCCCGATGCTCCGCCGCCGGAATGGTAACCGGCGCCGTTGGAAAACCGTTTTCCGGTGGAACCCGGTGCCATCAGCGGGAGACAACCGGCCGCGGCCCGCAGTTTTGTATTTTGTGGTTGACAAAATTCAACTGTAGTGCGACACTGGAAAGCACCGGTATGGAGAAAAAGCCGGATTTGTCCGCGTCGCGTCCATTCCCTTTCAGCATCCTTTCTCATCAAAGCACCACACCATGAAAAAGAACTCTCGTCTTTCGGCGTTTACGCTGATCGAACTCCTGATTGTTATCGCCATCATCTCCATTCTGGCTACGCTCATGTTCCCTGCCATCCAGGGTGCGATGAATAAGGCGCAGGGTGTGAAGGTCGGCAACAACGGCGCCAACATCGTCAAGGCCATCATCTCGGCCAACATCGAGCGCGAGCAAAACAGCCTCGGCTCCGTCTGGCCGACCCACAACAAGTGGTCGGACTCCAACGCCTACTTTGCCAAGCTCATGGAGGGTGAAATCCTCTCCGGCATCTCCCTGTCCCTGTTCGTCGGCGGCGGCGTCACCGTTGCCAAGGACGTGGATGAACTCAAGAACACGGGCAACATCTGGAACTGCATGGCCGGCGTGGATTCGCTCGACGACGCGACGCCCTTCATGTGGACGCGCAACCTCGACGGCATCTCGATTTCCGACCTGGCCAATGTGGACTCCGCCAACCCCGTCAGCTGGGGCACGGGCAGCGACTCCAAGTTTGTGCAGGATGCGGCCAACGCCAAGCCCTTCAACAACGCGCAGGTCGTCGTGATCCGCAAGGGCGGCTCCATGGAGACCATCGAGCGCAAGTACCTGACCGACTACGCGTTCTCCGGCGGCATGACCAACGATACGTCGAACATGAGCATCCTCGTCGCCAAGACGGGCGACTCCGCTTCCGGCGAATCGGAGTTCTAAGTCTTCTCTTAGAGCTTCATACGTCCATCCTTTCGAAAACGGCAGGAAGCACTTGCTTTCTGCCGTTTTTCTTGTCCCCCGCCCCGCACTCCCGCCCGCGACCCCGGCGCCTCCCGCCCGTCCCTCCCACGCTCCGGTTCTGAAATGGACGCGCTCGAACGGCTCAAACTCCTCTCCACGGATTCCCGCTACGACCTCTCCTGCGCCTGCGGCGAATCGGAGAACCCCAAAGACCACCGCCGGCGGAAGCTCGACGGTTCGTGGCTCTATCCCGTTTCGCTTCCCAACGGCGGGCACGGCACCGTTCTCAAAACGCTGGTCTCCAACGCCTGCACGTCCGACTGCGCATATTGTCCGCTCCGCCACAACGGCTCCTCCGGTCCGCGCTGCTCGCTGGAACCCGAGGAAATCGTCCGCCTCTTTTACGACCAGAAGCGCCGAACGCCGCTGATGGGGCTCTTTCTCTCCTCCGGTATCACCGGGACAGCCGATCAGGGGATGCAGCGGCTCGTGGACACGGCGACGCTCCTCCGCAAAAAGCACGGCTATCGCGGCTACATCCACCTCAAGATTCTGCCCGGCGCGAGCGAAGCCGCTATCGAAGAAGCCATCCGCCTCTCGACCACCGTCTCCATCAACATTGAAGTTCCCGGCGCCCGCCATTTCAAAAGTCTCTCCTCGTACAAACGGTATGAAGAGGACATTCTCCGCCCCATCCGGTACATTGCCGCCCACACCGGCAAAGGCACAGAGCACCGCCGCGTAAAATGGACCACGCAGTTCATTGTGGGCGCCGCAACGGAAACCGATGCGGAAATCATCCGCACCATGGGGGCGCTCTACGACCGGATGCATCTGCACCGTCTCTTTTTCTCGGCGTATCAGCCGCCCGAAACGGGCGTCTTCCGGCTCGACGACGGCACGCAGAACATCCGCGCGGACCGCGAGCATCGCCTCTATCAAAGCGACTGGCTCGTCCGAAAATACGGCTTCTCCGCGCAGGAACTGCTCTGCAACCCGGACGGATTTCTGGACCGCACGCGCGACCCGAAGCGGGTCTGGGCGGACGCCCATCCCGAGTACTATCCGGTCCGGCTCAACACCGCGCCGCGCGAAGCCCTCCTGCGTGTCCCCGGGATTGGTCCCGTTGCGGCCAATGCCATCCTCAAGCTGCGGGCGATCCATCCGCTCCGGGACTGGAGCGAAGTCCCCCTCGTGCCCGCGCTGGCTGCGCGTGCGCACCGCTTTGCCGTCTTCAGCTGACTCTTTCCGTCCACCAACCGTGCACTACTCCCCGAATTTGAGACACGGTAGGAATTGACGTTAGTGTCTCCTTTTTGTCGAGAAAAGGAGACAAATGACACAGCAAATCAACGGACAG
>CASFKR010000066.1 GCA_949295265.1 uncultured Verrucomicrobiota bacterium
GCGGCAGAGGCGGCGGACGCGCCGGTTGCCACCGCCATGCCGGACGCGGCAGCGCTCTCCGAAGCGATGCCGTGGTACCGCACGCTGCTCTCGGCGCATTACCGGCTCAGCCGCGCCGACCGCCTCACCGCCCTCGCCGCCGCCTGGGTGCTGCTCTGGGCCGCGCTCCTCCTGCGCCGCGGCGCACTCCGGCGCACCCTCCTCGTGCTGGCGCTGCTGACGCTCGCCGTGCTGGGTACGAGCCTGCTCGCCTCCGAACGCGTCCTACGCGCACCCCTGCCCTCCTGGGAGCAATTTCTGTCATGAACCACCGCCTCTCCATCCGCCGACTGCCGCTGCTGCTCGCTGCCGCGGCCGCCCTGCTCGCCGCCCCCGGCACCGCGCCGGCACAGACGGCGGAGAGCGCCGTGCCCACGCTCTCGGCACAGGCAAACCCCGCCGCGGAGCGCTGCTTCGTCGGGCAGGTCGTACACCTCGACGTCACGCTCTCCCTCGGTGATGCAGAACTGCTCAACTGGAACCTGCTGGACATCCCGGAAAACGGATCGGACGCCTACACGGTGCGCGGTCCCGTTTCCGTTCCGCAGAAATACGCCAACCAGGTGGGCGTCCGCTACGAAATCCAGTTCCGGAAACCGGGCGAGTATGCCTTTGAACCGCGCGCCGTCGGCGCCATCCAGAAATCCCTGGCGCGCTCCACGGGCTTCATCCGGATGGTGACGCAGCACCCGCTCGACGCCCGCGCCGGGCGCGTCGTCTTCCGCGTGGAAGCCCTCCCGGCGGACGACCGTCCGGACGATGCGCTCGAAATGGTCGGCACCTTTACGCTGGCGGCGACGCTCTCGCCCGCGGAATGCGCGCCCGGCGACCTCGTGAACCTGCGCTGGACGCTGCAGGGCGTCGGTGCCGACCAGCTGACGGAGCCGCCGCCCTACGAGCCGGGCGAGGGCTTCCGCGCCTATCCGCCGCGCCTCGAAGCCTCTGCCACGGAAGCCGCCGTGACGCAGGTCATCATCCCCGCCGCCGTGGGCGAATACACACTCCCCGCCTTCTCCCTCTCCGTCTTCGACCCGCAGACCGCCACCTGGAAACGCCACACGGCGGGACCGTTCGCGCTCCGCGTGACCGAACGCGCCCCCGAGCCCGATGCGGAAGCGGCGGTCGAGGCCGTCGTCTCCGACCGCCTGCTGGCGGACGCGCAGCCGGGCGCCGCCGCCGCACCGGACGCGGCAGCCGTCTCCGCCGAAGATGGCTCCGGCCTGCTCCGCTGGTGGCGCCGCCGGACCGGCACGGCCTTCGACCGCACGCTCGGCGAAAACGTCCCCCTGCGGGCGGCACCCGCCGACACCGCCCAACGCCTCTTCGAACTGCCCGCCGCCGCCCCCGTCCAAATCCGAGAAAGCGCCGGAGACTGGCGCCGCGTCCTCTGCCCCGACGGCCGCAGCGGCTGGGTCCCCGCCGCCTCCATCCGCTGACACACCCCTGCCACCATGTTCCTCCTCGACAAAGTTGCCCTCATCACCGGCGGCGCCCGGCGCCTCGGCCGCGAGATCGCGCTCGCGCTCGCCAACGAAGGCTGCGACATCGTCATCCACTACCGCGAATCCCGCGCGGAAGCCGATGCGCTCGCCCGCGAAATCCGCGCGCTCGGACGGCAGACGTGGACCGTCTGCGGCGATTTCTCCAACCCCTACGAACCGGAGCACACCCTGCAGACCGCCTGGGAGCTGGCCGGGTGGATCGACATCCTCGTCAACAACGCCTCGCTCTACACACACGAAGAGCTCGAGAGCGTCTCCGTGGAAGACATGGAAAACCTCTGGCGCATCAACACGCTCGCGCCCATGCTCATGACGCGCAAGATGAGCACCCTCGCCGCCCGCAGCGAAATTCTCCCCGCCGACTACTGCGGGCGCGTCATCAACATTCTCGACCGCTCCATTGCCAAAACGCCGCCGGAGCGCCTCCCCTTCTGGCTGCTGAAGCGCAGCCTCGCGGACTTCACGCGCGCCGCCGCGCTCCAGCTCGCGCCCCGCTTCACCGTCAACGGCGTCGCCCCCGGCCCGTGCATCCCGCCGGAAGACATCGTCCTGACCGAACCCGCCGGACCGCTCCCGCTGGGCGTGCGCCCGCTGCCCCGCGACATTGCCGCCGCCGTCACCTACCTGGCGCGCGCCGTCACCGTCACCGGGCAGATTCTCTACGTCGACTCCGGTCAGCATCTGCTCTGACCCCGCCTCCTCCCGTCCCCCATGCTCGAATCCCTCAGCGTTCGCGACCTCGCCGTCGTCGAGAGCTCCGACATCTGCTTTGATGCCGCCCTCAACACCATCACCGGCGAAACCGGCGCCGGCAAATCGGTGCTGCTGGGCGCCATCGGCCTGGTCACCGGCGCCCGGGCCGACCGCACGCTCGTGCGCACCGGCTCGCAGCAGGCGCAAGTCCGCGCCGTCTTTCAGCTGCCCGCCCCCGTGCTGGCGCACATCGCCCCCATCCTCGAAGAGGCGGGCGTCGACCCCTGCGAAGACGGGCAGCTGCTGCTCTCGCGGACGCTCAACACCGCGGGCTCCGGGCGCTGCACCGTCAACAGCTGCCCGGCATCCGTCCAGCTGCTCCGCCGCATCGGCGAACATCTCGTCGATTTCCACGGTCCGCACGACAACCAGTCGCTCCTCGACCCCGCCTTCCAGCTCGAAGCGCTCGACGCCTTCGGCAACTGCGGCGCCGCCCTTGCCGCCTACACGGCGCAATGGCAGGCCATCCGCGCGCTCGAGGCGCGCCGCGCCGGGCTCTCGGGCGATACCGATTCGCTCGCGCGCGAACTCGACATGCTCCGCTATCAGGTGCGCGAAATCGAAGACGCGCATCTCGACCCGGAGCTGGACGGCGAAGCGCTGACCGCCGAGTACCGCGCCGCCGACAACGCCGCGCGCATCCTCGAGCTCGGCTCCGGCGCCGTGCAGGCCCTCACCGACGGCGAAGTCAACACCGCAGACCTGCTCTCGGCAGCCGTCCGCGCCCTCGAAGAAATGCGCGACCTCGCCTGCCCGCAGGCGCCGGACTGGCTGGAGGAACTGCGCACCCACTCCGCCGCGCTCTCCGACCTCTCCCGCGACATCTCCTCGACGCTCTCCGCCATCGACTGCTCCGCAGAGCACCTCCGCGAACTCGAAGAGCGCATCAATCTCGTGGAATCCCTCCGCCACAAGTACGGACGCACCATCGCCGACGTGCTAGCCTTCGGCGCCACCGCGCGCACCCGGCTCGAAACGCTCGAAAACCGCGGCGAAACGCTCGCCGCCCTCGAGCGCGACCTCGCCGAAGCGCAGCGCCGCGCCGCGGAGGCGGCCGCCGCGCTCAGCGCCGCGCACCGCCGCGCCGCCGGCGCGCTCGCCGAAGCCGTCGTGCAGCAGCTCGCCGACCTGGGGCTCGCCCATGCCGCCTTCACGGTCAACGTCGACCCCGCCCCCGCCCTGCACCCCACGGGTGCCGATGACGTGAGCTTCGGCTTTGCCCCGAACCCCGGCGAAACGATGCGCCCGCTCCGGCAGATCGCCTCCTCCGGCGAGATCTCGCGCGTCATGCTCGCCCTCAAGACGGTGCTCGCCGCGCACGACCGCATTCCCGTGCTCGTCTTCGACGAAATCGACGCCAACGTGGGCGGCGAAATCGCCCGCACCGTGGGCGAAAAACTCGCCGCGCTCGGCGAGAGCCGCCAGGTGCTCTGCATCACGCATCTGCCGCAGGTGGCAGCCTGCGGGCGCCGCCACTTCGCCGTCCGCAAAGACATCCGCAACGGCCGCACCTGCACCAGCATCACCGAGCTCACCCCCGAAGCCCGCGTCGAGGAAATCACGCGCATGCTCGGCGGCGCCGCGCTCACCTCCGTCGCGCGCGAACATGCCCGCGAACTCCTCCAGAACGTCTCCGCGCGTCCCCGATGAAAACCGATGATTCGCGCCGGATCCGCCCCGGCGACACCTTTATCGCCGTGCGGGGCGCCGCGCAGGACGGCGCGCGCTACATCCCCGCCGCCCTCGCCGCCGGCGCCCGGTGCATCCTCTCCGAAAATCCGCCGCCGCCCGATCTGCCGCCCGGCGTGGCGTGGGAAACCGTGTCCGACGCGCGCCTCGCCGCCGCACAGGCCGCCTGCGAACAGGCCGGCAATCCGTCGGAATCGCTGCCCGTTTTCGCCGTCACCGGCACCAACGGCAAAACGACCGTCGCCAACCTCATGCGCTGGCTCCTCACGGAAAGCGGCATCCCCTGCGGACTGCTCTCCACCATCGAAAACGACGTGCACCCCCTGCCCGCCGGACCGGACGGCCGCTTCGGCTCCGGCTTCGGCACGCCCGCGCACAACACGACGCCCGGCCCCTTCGAACTGCAGGACGCGCTCCGCGCCATGCTCGCCAACCGATGCCGCGCCGCCGCCATGGAGGTCTCCTCCCACGCGCTCGCGCAGCACCGCACCGACGGCACCCGCTTCCGCGCCGCCGTCTTCACCAATCTCACGCAGGACCACCTCGATTACCACGCGACGCTCGAAGACTACTTCGCGGCCAAACGCCGCCTCTTCCACGACCCTGCCACGCCCCTGCCACCGCCGGAGGTCGCCGTCGTCTGCGGCGACGACCCCTACGGCGCGCGGCTTGCCGCGGAGGTGCGCGCGGCATCGCCGCAGCGCATCTGCCTGACGTACGGGTTCGGCGCCGGTGCCGACGTGCGGCTCGGGCAGCTGCGCGTTTCGCCCACCGGCTCCGCCTTCACGCTGCATGCGCCGTACCTCGAGGCGCCGCTCTCCATCGAAACGCGGCTGCTCGGCCGCCACAATGCGCTCAACCTCGCCGCCGCGCTGACCGCGGTCTGCGTAGGAGCGAATCTGCCCGCAGCGCGCCTTGCGGAGACACTGCGCGCCGTGCCGCCCGTACGCGGGCGCCTCGAGCCCGTTGCGGCGCCCGACTCCCCGGCCGCCTTCTTCGTGGACTACGCCCACACCCCCGACGCCATCGAAAATGTGGCGCGCACGTTGCGCGAGCTCACGCGCG
Organism: uncultured Verrucomicrobiota bacterium; assembly: GCA_949295265.1. GTDB lineage: Bacteria > Verrucomicrobiota > Kiritimatiellia > RFP12 > UBA3636 > JAEDLN01. The sequence continues at coordinate 5,049 of CASFKR010000066.1, forward strand.
GGCGCCTCTTCATCGTCTTCGGCGCGGGCGGCGACCGCGACCGCGCCAAGCGCCCGCGCATGGGCGAAGCGGCCGCGCGCTTCGGCGATGAAATCATCGTCACTTCCGACAACCCGCGCTCCGAGCAGCCGGACGCCATCATCCGCGACATTCTCGCTGGGATTCCCGCCGGCGTCCATCCCCACGTGGAACCGGACCGCGCCGCCGCCATCCGCCTCGCGCGCCGTCTCGCCCAATCCCCCGATGACACCGTGCTCATCGCCGGAAAGGGGCACGAGACCTACCAGATCGTCGGTTCCCGGACGCTCTCCTTCGACGACCGCGAGGCCGTCCGCGCCGGCGAACCGCCGGTGGTGATGCGGGCGGGCGGCGAACCGCCGCTGGTGATGCGGGCGGCATTAACCGCCCGCTAAAAGCCAGCGCAGCGAAGCATTCCCAGTAGCCCCAACCTGCGGTGAAGCCTCACGTGGCGCCGCAGGGTATGCCAGCGAACCGCCGCCTCAGTCGCCGAGGGCGCGGACGAGGCCGGGGATGGCTTCTTCGAACTTCACGCCATACCAGTGCGAGGCGTCGCCCATGGTTTTGCGGATGGAATCCACCGTGAAATCGGCGGCAATCGTCGCCGACTCGAGGATGGAGTGCCCCCGCAGGAGCGCACCGCAGAAGGCGGAGGCATACACGTCGCCGGTGCCGTGCGAACGGACCGGAAGCCGCTCATGGAAGTAGTATTCGATGCGCGACTCGGCGCTGTGCCAGACTGCGGCACCCAGCTTCGTTTCGTCGTACGAGACGCCCGTAAGCACGACATGCTTGCAGCCGAGCGCGGAGAGGCGCTTCATCAGGTCGATGATGTACGCTTCGTCGTACCCGCTTTCGCGATACTCGGCACCCGTCATGAAGCAGGCTTCCGTGATGTTGGGCAGGATGATGTCCGCCGCACCGCACAGCGATGCCATGCGGTCGGCAAACGCCTGATCGAAGCCCGTGTAGAGTTTGCCGTTGTCGGCCATCGCCGGATCGACAATCAGGATGCCGTCGGGCGTCAGGCGGTTTTTGCGGATGTCCAGCGTGATGTCGATCTGGCGTGCGGAGCCGAGATAGCCGGTGTAGAGCGCATCGAAAAAGATGTTTTCCTTTGCCCAGTGCGCGGCGATGGCGGGCATGTCATCGGTGAGGTCGCGGAACGTCCAGCCCGAGAAACCGCCGGTGTGCGTGGAAAGAACAGCGGAGGGAAGCACGCATGTTTCAATGCCGCAGGCGGAAAGAATGGGGAGCGCAACGGTCAGCGAGCACTGACCGACGCAGGAGATATCCTGAATGGTGAGAATTTTCATGGCAAATTCCTTGGAAGTGCCGGAAAGTCTACCACTTCCCGCGACACTGTGCGAACACCGGCGGGGGCAGGCGGTTATTCCGAGGTTCCGCCGCCGGGTCGGGCAGGGGCATCGGGGTTCTCGCGCACGACGAAAAGGGTGCGCGAAGAAGCAGGATTGCCGGCGGAAACGCGCTCTGCCAGCAGAGGCTTGCGCGCGGCCGCCGGTTCTTCTGCGGCATCCGCTTCTTCTTCGAAGGCGGGCTCCACACGCGATTCAACGGGCACCGGCAGCTGCGTGTAGGAAAACGGCTCAACCGGTTCGCCCAGCCACAGCTGCGTGGCAAGCGTCCGTGCCATGGGACGGACCGCACACGCGGCGCGCAGCTGTCCGCCAAGGCGCGTATTCATGCCCAACGCCTGCCGGAACAGTACGCTGCACGGCACAAAAATCATCACGGCGAGCGCCATCGCGATGATGCACTCCAGAAGCGTCTCACCCGCCTCGCGCGGAGCGGACGGGGCGCGGCGGGGGCGCGGGTCCTTCGCGTCAGTGCGCATATTCCACGCACCGCGTCTCGCGAATGACCGTCACGCGGACCTGCCCCGGCATCGCGCCGTCCTGCGAGATTTTCGCCGCCACGGAACGGGCCAGCAGAAGCGCCTCTGCATCGCTCGTTTTCTCCGCATCCACGAGAATGCGCAGATCGCGGCCCGCCTGATACGCGAAGGCGCGCGTCACGCCGGGAAACTCCATGGCAAGCGACTCGAGTTTGCCGATCCGGTTCACGTAGCGGTCGATGCTCTCAAACCGGGCGCCGGGCCGCACACTCGAAAGCGTATCGGCAACCGACGCGAGCACGGCCCAGACGGTGTGGGTCTGCGCCTCGCCGTGGTGACCGGCAACGCCCTCCACGACATCCTCGGATTCGCCCTGCTTGCGCAGAAACTCCGCGCCGATGAGCGCATGGGGGCCCTGCGCCGTCTGATCGAGCGCCTTGCCGATGTCGTGGAGCAGCCCGACCTTGCGCGCCGTCTCCGGATCGAGCCCCAGTTCCGAGGCCAGGAGCCCCGCGTAGGCGGCCACCTCCTGCGAATGGCGGAGCACATTCTGCGAATAGCTCAGCCGGTAGGCGAGCCGTCCCAGCGTCTGCAGCACTTCGTCGGAGGCGATATTGACATCCGCCTCCGTGGCGGCCTGCTGGCCGATATCGGTGAGATGCTGCGCAAAGCGCTGCCGCTCCAATTCGTACAGTTCCTCGACGCGCTGCGGCTGAATGCGCCCGGACGCAATCAGCCGCTCCAGCGTCAGGGAGCCCAACTCGCGGCGGAGGGGATCCGCCGCGGAAACGACGACCATGCCCGGGGTGTCGTCCACCAGGATGGAACAGCCCGTCACCTGTTCGAAGGCGCGGATATTGCGCCCTTCGCGCCCGATGATGCGCCCCTTGATTTCCTCATTGGGCACAGGGACGGAGCGCGTCATGTACTCCGCCACATGGCTCCCGGCATAGCGCTCCATGGCGCCGAGGAGAATCTGCTGCGCCGTCTTGGCGGCAGTCTTCTCGACGCGCTCCTTCTCGCGGATGAGAAAACCGCCCAAGTCCTTGCGGATATCCTCCTTCGCCTGTTCGAACAGTTCCTTGCGCGCGTCCTCGCGCGTCATGCCGCCGAGTTTCTGCAGTTTTGCCTCGGCTTGCGCGCGGGCGCGCCCCGCCTCTTCGGAGAGCGCCTTGGCGGCGGTTTGCATCGCCTCGGCGTCTGCGGTCTTGCGGTCGATGACCTCCTGCTTGCGGTCGAGCACTTCCGCTTTGCGGTCGAGGTTGTCCTCGCGCTGGGAAATGGCGCGCTCGCGCGCATTGAGGTTGGACATCGTCTCATTGATCTCGCGGCGCTGTTCCTTGACGGACGCCTCGAACGCCTCGCGCGCCTTGATGACGGCGCTGCGGGCCTGGATTTCGCCCTCGCGGACGATACCCTTGGCTTCACGCTCGGCATCCTGCCGCCGCGTCTTTTCCCGTGCGGAAACGAGCCGCGAACGGCGCATCAGCATCACGGTGCGCGCCCAGAACCCAAGCCCGAACCCGGACAGGAGCCCCAACGCCGCCGCCATCATAATCCATGTAAAGCGCATACCCAAAACTCCTGTTTTCTTATCCGGCGGTGGACGGCGATGCGTCAAACCGGACAATCGCCCCGCGCGGACACACGGCGGCGCATGCGCCGCAATGGAAGCAGCGCGCCTCCTCAATCCGCATGGGCTTGCCGGAAACAATGCATTCCGCCGGACATGCCGCGCGGCAGGCGCCGCAGCCCGCGCATGCATCCGTAATCACGAACCCGGCGCGCACAAACGGGCCGTGCCCCAGCACGACATACGCGCGCTCGGCCTCGCTCACGCCGCGCCGCACCCACTCGAAGGTGCCGTTGCGCACAACGTAGATGCGCCCGAGGGAAAGCGCCTTGAGCGGATAGCGCGTCCGCAGATAGCCGCTTTCCCGCAACGAGCGGACCTTCCAGGGGAGCATCCGGTCATCCTCCACAGGCTCGGCCGTACCCTGCAGGCGGACCATGGTGCGTCCATCGCGCCCCATCGCCGCAAAAACCACGTGGCCGGAATGCTCGAGATCGCGGTTGAGCGACGTTCCTTGCGCCGTCAGGAAATAGAGCGCTTCTCCCTCAATGCGGTAATCCTCCAGATAGCGCAGCTGGGGGGCTCCATCCGGCGCGCAGGTTGCGCACGAAAGCAAGTCCGCCTCCTCGAATACGCGGAAACAGGAGGCGGCGTCCGGTACGGATGGACTGGAAGAGGGTGCATTCATCGCTGATTTGTTGTTTCATCATACCATCCATACCCCTCCAATTCAAGAAGTTTGCCGCTCAGGCTTATCCCGGATTTTGTGCCACACGGAGGAAGGTTGTGAAGCTCAGCCTCGCGATGAGTTAAGATAATTGAGCCACACGGAGGGGCGAAGCCCCCCTTCTGAAGTCTCCACTAACGTTCCGACCAAGGTGTCAAATAAGGACTTTTTTTTTCTCGGCGGCAGAGCCGCCTGAACGAAGTCAGCGCAACCATTGGAGCGACGGCAAAGTTATTTTACTGAACATTCGGGTGAAAAAGTATGGGCGGACTATTCACGAGTATCTAGTCTTGAAAAGAGGCTACAGGAGCCATCTTTCAAGAAATCTGGATCAATGATCCCAGATTTTGTGCATTTCCGCAGAGACGCAGAGACGCAGAGGCGAAACCGCGCGAGGATTTCAGGAAAATTGAGCCACACGGAGGGGCTGGGGCTATTGGGAGTGGGGCTAATGCAGCTTCTGGGGCTACTGAAAGATGGACAGAAAGAGTCAGACCGAACACTGCGCCGCGCACCATAGGGGCACTGGGCGGCCAGCGCAGCAAGCCGTGAACAGGACGATCAGCGCCGCGCGAGCCAACGTAGCGCCGCCGGCGCAGCTGGAGCCACGCCGTCACGCCCCTCGAAGGGGGCGAATCATGCATAAACGGCACACCCGTGCCCCTCGGGTGCCGCAGAAGCGGTACCTGAGGACCTGACGCAGGTGTGCAAGAGAAGCCCTCCGGGCGATCACAGCCGATGGCTCGCCACTGAGCCCGGAGCGGGCTGTATGTCTGCTTCGCTGCTGCCGCTTTGCGTCATCATTCGGGGTGCCGAACCCCGTACAGATTTTGCGGTTGCGCGGATTTCATCAAGCGGCGATAATGAAATCAGCCGGTACCCCGTTGCCGCCCATCCAAATCACCCCGTCCGCTCTCACTTGCCCTTGCAACCGATTCTTTCACACGGCAACCGAACCTCATGAAACTCTACCACGGAGGTAATACAGCCGTTCGGCATCCGGTCATTCTGGCATCGGACCGGAAACTGGATTTTGGCGTGGGATTTTATCTGACGTCCTGTCTGGAACAGGCAAAACGCTGGGCAATCCTGACTGCGGAGCGGCGTGGCGTCGGACAGCCGACCATCTCGGTTTATCAATTTGATGAGGCCATTCTGTCCACTTTGAAGGTCCTTCATTTTGAGGAAGCGGACAAAAGATGGCTCAACTTCATCGTGGCAAACCGTGAACGAATACCTTCCAATCAACGGTGGGACATCATTATCGGCCCCGTTGCCAATGACAGGACAATGCCGGTCATCCGGATGTTTCTGGCAAAGACGTATACGGGTTCTGAACCCCTTCAACGCTTGCTTCCGCAAAAGCTGCATGACCAATACACCTTCAAAAATGAGGCGGTGCTCCGGCACCTGTATTTCACGGAGACCATCTCACTATGACTGAACGAGAGGAACTCGCCGTCATTCTTGATTACTATGACCGGCAAGTCATTTGGATGATCTGCAACAAATACGGATTTGAGGAAAAAGACGCGCTCCGCAGATTTTTTGGCTCTGAAACGTACCGGATGCTCCGGAATCCGAAACTCGAAATGTGGGATTTCAGTCCCACCGGCATCTTTGACCTGTGGGAATGCGAGCAGATTACCGGCAATCCGAGAAACTCTCTTTACATCCGGAGGGACTGATGCTGAACGAACTGGACAAAGAGACGGCTTTTTTCATCTATCTGCTGGAACAGTACGCCGCCTGCAAAACACCAGCGCAGACCGTGTCCTTCAGCAATGGGATGCCGCCGGCGTGTCGGATTTCTTCTACGACATGTACGAACGGTATCACAGCGAAGATCTGCAAAATGCCTTTGACGACATCGACCGGAAACTGAGCGAGGTTTCCGCGGCAAAGGTCTGCGAACCGGAACCGCCGACCACCAGCGGCTGAGTCAGCCCGGAGCGTCTGCGGCGGAGATTGCCGTTTTCGGGACGACACGGGTTTGCTACAATTATGCCACCTGCCGGATATCCCGCGGAAACTCTCCTCTTTCATTGCCATGGCCTTTCTCAATACGCACTTTTTCGCCGATTCCCTTGGGATGTGCACGCGGTGCAACGTGCTGCTGCCCGACCGCCCGAAAGCCGGAAAACCGATTCCGGCCCTTTATCTGCTGCACGGGCTTTCCGATGATGAAACCATCTGGATGCGCCGCACCTCGCTGGAACTCTTCGTCAACAAGTACTACCTGGCGGTCATTATGCCCTGCGGCGACCGCTCGTTCTACTCCGACCTGCCGAACGGTTCGCGCTACTTCCAGTACATCAGCGATGAGCTGCCGCGCCTGATGGAGGGGTATTTCCCGCTCCGCACGGACCGGGCCGGGCGCTTCATTGCAGGCCTTTCGATGGGCGGGTTCGGCACTTTCAAGACGGCGTTCGCGCGGCCGGACCGGTATGCGGCCGCGGCGGCGATGTCCGCGGTCTGCGACATTGCCTGGGTTGAGCGGCAGCGGGGTCCGCTCTTCTCCGCCATCTACGGGGATGCGCCGCTGCGCGGCTCCGTCAACGACCTCTTTGAACAGGCGAAGCGCGTGGCGGCCCTCCCGGCGGCGGAGCGTCCCCTGCTCTTCCAGTATTGCGGCGTCGACGACGGGCTGTTCGCCGACAATGTGCGTCTGCGCGAGCATCTGCGTGCGCTCGGCTATGCGCCGCACTGGGTGGAGGGGCCAGGCGGTCACTGCTGGGAAAACTGGAACACGCAAATCCAGAATATCCTCGCGTGGCTCCCGCTTGAAGAAAACCAGATCCGCACGGGTGCCATCGGCATCTGACCCATGTCTGCCACGCCCCTGCCACCAACCGAAGTCCCCGCCCCCGGCACCGCACCGGCGGGGACCCCTTCGCCCGCGCCCGCACGGATGCGTTGCCGCCTGCAGACGCTGCTGTTCGCAGCGGTGGCAATCGCCTCCGGCCTTTGCCTGCGCGTTGCCTTTCCGCCCTTTGAAGGGCAGGCGGGCCTCGTCTGGTTTGCCCCGATTCCGTTTTTTCTGGCGACGCGGCTGCTGACGCCGCGCCGCGCGGCGGGCTTTGCCTTTCTGGGCGCGTTTGCGTTCTGGGTTTCGGCGCTCACGTGGTTCTGGCCGCTCACGGACAACGGGGGACCCTGGCCGCTGGTGCTGCTGGGCGCATTCGGGCTCAGCGCCTTCTGCGCCGCCTGGTACGCGCTGTGTGCGGCGGGGCTTTCGCGCCTCCATGCGCCGTGGCGGCGGCTCCGTGCGCAAGCCCGCGAATGGGATGCGCGCTACCGGGCCGCAAAGCCCGACTCCCCGGAGGAGGATGAAGCGCTCGACGCGCTCGCGGCGCTGCGCAAACGCTCCATCTGGCTGGAAATCCCCTCGCCCGTGCTGGCGGCGCTCCTCTGGGGCGGCAGCGAATACCTGCGCGCCACGTTCGGCGGCGGCTTCTCCTGGTACACGCTGGGCGCGGCGCTCATCGACTTGCGCCCGCTTGCGCAACTCGCCTCCATCGGCGGCGTCTTTTTCGTCTCCGCCTTCGTGGCGCTGCTGGCCGACGCTCTCGCCGGGGTGGGGCTCCGCATTGCGGACACCGTTCTGCACACGCCGGGCTCGACGCGCCGCCACCTCGACCTCACGCTGGCGCTCGTGCTGCTGCTGATTGCCTTTTCGTGCGGCCTGAACCTTTTCAAAACGCGCCAGTCGTGGTGGGCGAACCCGCCGGCCGACTGGAATCTGCGCGTGGCGGCGGTCAACCCGGAACTGCCCTGCATTTTCACGGAAAACCAGGAGGAATGGGATGACGCATATGCGCGGCTGTTCGAGCAGACGCAGATGTCGGCCCCCTTCGACATCGATCTGATTGTCTGGCCGGAGACGGTGCTCTGGGCGGAGTTGCCGAATGCGCGGGCCGAAGCCGTCCTCACCAACCTCACCGAACGGCTCGGAGTCTCGCTCATCTTCGGCTGCACGGACACCCTCTCGGCCGACGGCACCGACCTGCTCCCGGACCCGCACGAGCCGCGCACACTCTTCCGCAACGCGGTCTGGCTCATGCCCGCACCGTCGACGAACGGTCCGGCGCAACCCGTCCAGACGTACGCCAAGCGGCACCTCGTGCCCTTCGGCGAGTATATTCCGCTGGACAAAACGTTCCCGGCGCTGCGGCGGCTGGCGCCGGCGGGCGTCTCGTGCGTTCCCGGCGAGGGGCCGGTCCTCCTGCAGGTCCGCAAACCGGGGCTGCCGGTTCCGGTCGCGGTCTCGCCGATGATCTGCTTTGAAGATACGGTTCCCGCCGTGGCCCGGAGTGCCGCCAAGGGGGCGGACCTGCTGGTTTCGGTCAGCAACGACGCGTGGTTCCGCGGCTCCATCGAAGCGGTGCAGCACCATCTGGAGGCGCGCTACCGCGCCATCGAAAACGGGCTGCCCTTCCTGCGCGTTTCCAATGCAGGGGTCTGCGCGGTGGTGTACCCGACGGGCATCACGACCGACGATCTGCCGGGCAGCTATCTGTGCACGCCCATCCCGCTGCCGCCGGCGACCTCATCGCCGCGGCGGACCGTTTACGGGTGGTGCGGCGACTGGCTCTTCGGCATTCCGGCGGCGGTGCTGCTGCTCGCCGCAGTGCTCGCGCCCGCGCGGCGGCGTCCGCGCTGACGGCGCGCTACGCCCCGGGGCTGCCGCCACCGGACG
>CASFKR010000067.1 GCA_949295265.1 uncultured Verrucomicrobiota bacterium
CCGTCCGGGTAAGATTCTGCGCGCGGCGCTCCTCGCGCCGGTGCCTCCCGACGAGGCCTGAGGCGCGCCGCCGCGCCCGCCGTACGGGGGCCCGTCCGGGGCTCCTCCCCGCCGGACACCGCCGCGCGGTCCCTCCCCCTCCCCCGTTTCCGCTTCTTTTCCCCGCCGGGCTGCAAGCCCCGGCTTGCTTTTCCGTACCCATGGCAGATTTTTCCGCGCCGCGCGGCATGCGCGACTTCTATCCGGAGGACATGGTTCTCCGCAACCGCATCTTCGACGCCTGGCGCTCCGCAGCGACCGCCTCCGGCTTCGAGCCCTACGACGCCTGCGTCGTCGAATCCCTCGAACTGCTCAAACGCAAGGCGGGCGAGGAAATCGTCAACCAGATTTACGCCTTCCAAGACAAATCGGGGCGCGACATTGCGCTGCGCGCCGAAATGACGCCCACACTCGCCCGCATGGTCGCGGCGCGACAGGGCTCGCTGCGCATGCCCGTCAAGTGGTATACCATCGCGCAATGCTTCCGCTATGAACGCATGACGCGCGGCCGCAAGCGCGAGCACTACCAGCTCAACCTCGATATCGTCGGCGAAGAATCCGTTGCCGGCGAGGCGGAGGTGCTCTACACCGCCATCGCCGCGCTCCGCGCCATGGGCGTGCCCGATGAAGCGTACAAGGTGCGTCTCTCCAACCGCGCCCTCCTTTCCGAACTGCTGCTCAGCCTCCACGTCGAAGAGAAATTCCACGCGGGCGCCTTCATCGCCCTCGACAAAAAAGGCAAAATCCCGCGCGAAGAAATCGAACAGATTCTGCGCGAGGAAGGGCTGACCGATGAGGCGTGCGCCGCAGCCTTCAACCTCATGGACATCCGGACGCTCGAGGAAGCCGAACAGATTGCGGGCGCCGATTCGCCCGCCATCCGCCGCATCCGCGAGCTTTTCGACCTGCTCGAATGCTATGGCATCCGCGATCAGGCGGTGTTCGACATCTCCGTCGTGCGCGGGCTGTCCTACTACACGGGCATCGTCTTCGAAGCCTTCGACACCAAAGGCGAATTCCGCGCCATTTTCGGCGGCGGGCGCTACGACAACCTGCTCACCGCCGTCGGCGGCAAGCCCGCCTCGGCCGTCGGCCTCGGCTTCGGCGATGTCGTCATCGGCGAAATCATCCAGGCGCTCCAACTCCCCGATGTCCGCCCGCAGCAGGAAAAGATTCTCGTCGGCTACATGCACGATGAGCAACGCGCCGCCGCCACGCGGCTGACCGCGCATCTGCGCGGCGAAGGCCGCATCGCCGATCTCCGTCTCCGTCCCCAGAAACCCAAGGCTTTCTTCTCTCTCGCCTCCGAAACCGCCACCGCCGCCGTCTTCATCGGTCCCGATGACGTAGCCTCCGGCAAGGCCCGCCTCAAGGACCTTGCCGCCCGCACGGAGCGCGACATTCCGCTCGTATGATCGCCATCATTGATTACCGCGCCGGAAACCTCACCAGCGTCCGTTGCGCCTTCGAAGCCCTTGGCGCCAATGCCGAGGTGACCTTCGACCCCGCCCGCATCCGTGCCGCCGACCGCCTCCTCTTCCCGGGCGTCGGTGCCGCCGCCTCCGCCATGGAGCATCTGCGCGTCCTCGGTCTCGTCGATGTTCTGCGCGAGCGCATCGATGCCGGCATTCCCTTCCTCGGCATCTGCCTCGGCACCCAGATTCTCTTCGACACCTCCGAGGAAGACGGACCCACCCCGTGCCTCGGCTTCCTGAAAGGTTCCGTGAAGCGTTTCATCGCCCGGTCCCATCAGGACAAAATCCCGGAAATGGGCTGGAATCAGGCGGATGAAGTCCGCCCCCATCCGCTTCTCGACGGGATTCCCGACCACAGCGATTTCTACTTTGTCCACTCGTACTATCCGGCACCGGACAATCCCGAGGACATCGTCTGCACCACCGAATACGCCGGAACGCGCTTTGCTTCGATGGTCGCGTGCGGCAACATCGCCGCCACGCAGTTCCATCCGGAAAAATCCGGCAAAATCGGGCTGCGCCTCCTCGACAACTTCGTCCGCTGGAATCCCGCCCGCACCTGACCTTCCCCCGCCCGATGCGCCGCCGCGCATCGGGCGGTCCGGTTTTTCGGCCGCAAGCCGGTGGAACGCTGGCGCAATCATCGGGAGCGGTCGGCGCAAAGCCGATGAGTCGTCTGGTACGCCCTGTCCATCGTGTCTGCGCTGGCTCTGCCGCCCTCGGAGTGGGCGGCCGACGCATGAGCCGCTGGCTTTGAAGCGGGCGGTTAACGCCGCCCGCATCTCAGGCGGCAGTTTGCCGCCGCCGCCCGCATCTCAGGCGGCAGATTGCCGCCGCCGCCCGCATCTCAGGCGGCAGATTGCCGCCCTCGGTTGATTTTGTGGAGGAGTTGATTCATACTGAATGCGCGATTGACCTTTCCTGGACTGGGGAAATGAGGTCGGTCCATCCACGCTTCAGTTGCAGACGTTGCTATGATTCTCACGTTATCCATTCCGATGCGCGACGGGGTCCGCCTCTTCACCGCCGTTCATTTGCCGGATGACACGCCGGGACCCTTTCCGGTGGTTTTGTTCCGAACCCTGTACAACCAGGCAGACCGCATAGAAGCCGCGCCGGGATGGGTCAAAGAAGGCTTTGCCTATGTGAATCAGGACGTGCGCTGCTCCTGTCGTTCGGAAGGCGTTGGTTGGGATCCCTGGCTACAGGAGGAAGCGGACGGCGCGGATACGCTCGCGTGGATTCGCGCGCAACCGTGGTGCAACGGGCAAATCTGCATGGTCGGCGGCTCGTACTGCGGAGAGGCGCAGCTCCTGGCCGCCGCATCGGGCGACCCCGCTCTCGTCGGCTGCGTTCCACAGGTGATGCCCGGCCATTTCCACGACAGCACCATGTACACGGGCGGTGCCTTTTTGCTCGCACTCAATGCCGGGTGGGCACTGGGCTCGCTCCATCGCCATTGCGGCATTCCGTGCCGCCCCGAATTGCCGCCGCTCGAGGAAATGCTCCCCACCCTGCCGATCCGCAACCTCGATCAGGTCTACGGCTTTGACGCGCCCGTACCCTGGTGGCATGCGTGGCTCGACCATCCCGATGACGGCCCCTTCTGGGCACGCTACCGCCTCTCCAGCCGGGTTCAGGCGTACCGCTGCCCCATGCTCTTCATCGGCGGCTGGTTCGACATCTATACGCAGGACCTCATCGACGCCACCCTCGCCGTCCGCACCCACGGTGCCACGCCCCTGACACGTGCCGCAACGCGCTGCATCATCGGACCCTGGATTCACAGCTTCCAGCTCTGCGGCTACCCGATACCCGAAGGGGTCGCCGACCGTGAAACGCATGCGGACAAACCCGAACGCGTATTTGTGCGCAACCTTCTGCGCGCTCCGGACGTCGATCCGCTTCCGGAGGCGCCGGTCTTCACCGTTTTCGTGCTGGGCGCCAACGAATGGCGCGCCTCGGACACATGGCCGCCGCCCGGCACCCGCGAACAGCGCTTCTACCTGAGCGCGCCCGATGGCGCCGCCAACACCGCAGCCGGAGCGGGCCGCCTCATCGAAACCCCGCCCGCCGGCACAGAAGCGCCCGACGTCTTCCTCTACGACCCGCGGAATCCCGTTCCGACCCACGGCGGACATGGCATCTGCTGCCCCGCCGGGTCCCTCGAGCAGTCGGACCGCGAGTTGCGTCCCGACGTGCTCGTCTACCGCTCCAAACCGCTCACGGAAGCGCTGACCCTGCTGGGGCGCGTCACGGTGGAGCTCTTTGCGTCCTCCTCGGCTGCCGACACCGACTTCACGGCGGTTCTCACCGACATCTTCCCGGACGGCCGCGTCTACAACCTCTGCAACGGCGTTTTACGCGCCCGGTATCGGGAAGGCCTCGACCATCAGGTACCGCTCCCGCGCAACACGCCGGTGCGCCTGCGCATCGACCTGTGGTCCATCGCCGCGCAAATCCGGCCGGGACACCGCATCGGACTTCAGATTTCCAGTTCCGATTTCCCGCAGTTTGCGCGCAACCTCAACGGAGGCGGAAACCCGGCGGACGAATCGCGCCCCATCCCGGCACGCCAGACCGTCTGGCACGATGCCGCGCACCCCAGTGCGCTCATCCTGCCCGTCGCCCCGTAGCGCCGGACCGCACGCGCCGCGGCCCACCTGCGGACGGCTCAGTACAGGGTGCCGCCGCGCTGGCGATACGCCTCGAGCACGGCGCGTCCCTCCGCGCGCATAAAACCCGTGCGCACGGCAATGCCGCGCCGCTCGTAGGCGGCCGTCCAGTTTGCCGGCTTATCGCCTTCGTCAAACCCGATGGCGCGCACATCCGCATCGGTGGCGGCGCACACCACGCGCGAAAGTCCGCTCCACGGGATGGCGCCCATGCACATCGCGCAGGGTTCCGCGCTCGAATAGAGCGTAAAGCGTCTGCCCGAAAGCCGATGCGAGCGCAGATGCACTTCGGCGCGCAAAATCGCCGAAATTTCCGCATGAAACAGCGATGAGCCCTCGGCGATGACCCAGTTCGCGCCGATGGCGAAACGCTCGCGCGTATCCTCCGCCACGATGACGGCGCCAAAGGGACCGCCCGTTTCCATCTCGACATTGCGCCGCGCCGCTTCGATGGCGACGCGCATGGCCGCCTCGTCATCCGGCAGCGTCGGCGGAAGCGCCGCCTCCCAGGACGCCAGCCATTCCGGAAGACGCAGGATAAACTGCGGTTCCGCCGCAGCCGGATTCGACGTCTGTTCAGGATTTTCTTTCATCATGCCTACAGCATACCGCATTCCCTGCCCCCCTCTCAACCCGTTTTACAGCTTATCCCGAGGGGCGGTTTCTCCAGTTTTATGTCTCCCCTACGTTCCGGCTCAGGTGCCAAATACGAACTTTTTCTCGGCAGCATAGCCGCCTGGCCGGAGCCAGCGCTACGCCCCAGCGCACAGAGCCAGCGCACGAAGCCAGCGCACAAGTTGTCCTGTTCGTCCTGTTTGTCCTGTTCGTCCTGTTTGTCCTGTTCGTCCTGTTTGTCCTGTTCGTCCTGTCCGTCCTGTCCGTCCTGTACGTCCTGTACGTCCTGTACGTCCTGTCTGCGCTGGCTTTTCCGCCCTCGAAGTGGGCGGCCGACTCATGAGCCGGTGGCTTTGAAGCGGGCGGTTTAACGCCGCCCGGTCGACTCATGAGCCGATGGCTTTGAAGCGGGCGGTTTAACGCCGCCCGCACCAAAGGCGGCACCGCCGCCCCGATTTCCGGAAAGGGGGTTGCATATCCGCCTGATGTTGCTATAATAGCGTCATGTTACCGTTTCAACCCAACCACAGCGTCATGGATGGCATCACCGTTTTGCAGATGGTTGTCTCTTCCGATGAACCGATCGGCTCCCGAGAGGTGGCCCGTCGGCTCGGTATGGACACGACCCGCGCAAACCGCCTTCTCAAGACGCTGGCCGCAATGGGCATGCTCGCACAGACCCCCGCCCGAAAATATGGTCCGGGGCACGGCATTCACGTTCTGGCGGCGCAGAGCCTGCGCGCTTCCGGACTCCTCAATGCCGCGCTCGCGCCGCTGGAGTCGCTCCGCCGCTTCGGACTCATCGTCTCCATGGGCGTGGTGTGGCACGGGCGCGTCTCCTACCTCTACCACAAGCAGGGGCTGCCCCGCGATGCCGCGCCCGCAACGCAGCGCGGAGAAGCTCCGGACTCCCCCGCGGTTAGCGGACTCGACGGCGCCATCGCCGGTGCGGGCGCCTTTCCCGTCGAATCCTCCGGACTGGGAATCGCCCTCCTTGCCGCGTTGCCCGATGACCGCATCCGCGACGAAAATCCGGGCCTTTCCGAACGCGCCTGGCACGAAATCCGCGAAGCCCGCACCCGCCGGTACGCCTATGTGCCCAACGGAGCCTCGCACACGCTCGCCCTGCCCGTCGGTCCCACCCCCGAGGACCCGCAGGCCGCCATCGGCTTCGCCGGGATCATCCCCGAACCTGACATTTCCCGCCTGCTTCCCGCCTTGCAGGAAGCGGCTGATCAAATCAACGAACGACTCCTGTCCTTCAAAAACACGCGTAACGCATGAAAACGACCATTTGCGAACCCGCCAAAGAAACGCCGGTCGTCGGCGAATATGATGTCCTCGTCATCGGAAGCGGTCCCGCCGGTGTTGCGGCCGCCATTTCCGCCGGTCGCCACGGCGCCAAAACCTGCATCGTCGAACCCTGCGGCAGCGTGGGCGGCGTAGCCACTTCCGGGCTCATGAGCCACTGGACGGGCAGAACCACCGGCGGCATCTACGAGGAAATTCTCGACCGCTCCATGGCGGCCGCCGACCATCGCACGGAGATCCACACGGAGAAGCTCAAGCTGGTGCTGCTGGAGATGCTCGAGGAAGCCCGTGTGGACGTGCGCCTCTACACCCTCGCAACCGCCCCGGTCATGGAAGGAGACCGCATCACGGGCGTCATCATCGAGAGCAAATCGGGCCGTCAGGCCCTGCTCGCGAAAGTCGTCGTCGACGCCTCCGGAGATGGTGACATTGCCGCACGCGCCGGCGCGGAATACACGCTCGGACGCGAAGGCGACGGCATCATGCAGCCCATGACGCTCATGTTCCGCGTGGCCGGGGTGGATTACGACCGCGCCATTTTCCCGCCCTCCTTCGAAACCTTCATCGACGTGCCTGCCGGAGAAATCCAGAACCTCGGGCGCGAACATCTGCCCGCCCCGGCCGGTCACGTCCTGCTCTACCGTTCCCCGTATCCCGGCGTGGTCACCTGCAACATGACCAACGTCATCAACGTGGACGGTACCAAGGCGGAAGACCTCACGCGGGCGGAAATCACCTGCCGGAAGCAAATCCCGCTGATTGTCGAATTCCTCCGCAAGTATGCGCCCGGCTACGAAAACTGCTGGCTCATAAATGCCGCCGACACCATTGGCGTGCGCGAAACGCGTCACTTCAAGGGACTCTACACGCTGACGGCGGAAGACATCATGGAAGCGAAAGTCTTTTCGGACTGGATTGTCACCCATGCGCACTTCAACTTCGACATCCACAACACGAAGGGTGCCGGGCTCGATGCGAACGGCGTCCAGAAGGAATTCAAGCAGAAGAATGCCTATACGATTCCCTACCGGTGCTTCATCCCGGAGAAAATCAAAGGGCTGCTCCTCTGCGGGCGCATCATTTCGGGCACGCACAAAGCGCACTCGAACTACCGTGTGATGCCCATTTGCGCCCTGATGGGCCAGGGTGTCGGCATTGCCGCCGCCTTTGCGGCCGCCCGCAACCTGGAACCGCGCGACGTCCCCGTCGCCGACATCCAGGCAGAACTGACCCGCGAAAACGCCGGGCTCTGACCCCCTTTCCGCTTACCCGCACCCGCCCCGGTCTCACCACCGGGGCTTTTTGTTTTCTCAAACCGCCTTCCCCGCGAAGAAAGAACGGGCGTTGACCGGGGAGGGGCTTTGCGGGGTCAGGGGGAGGGCTTTTTGACTTTGAGGGGTTTGCCGGGGGAACGGGGAGCAGTCGGCGAAGGAGCGGAGACGGGATGGAGGGAGAAGATGCGCGTGTTGTCGGTCACCGCGGAAAGGGTGAGCCGGAAGCGTCCTTGCGTGGGAACGGGCATGCGGATGACGCCATTGGTCACGGACATTTCGTGCGGCGTGCCGTCGTCGAGTTGCGTGCGGAGCCGCGCGGCATCGGCGAGGCGGATTTCGAGCGCGCCGATGCCGGGTGACGCACAAAGCTGGAACTGGAGCGAACCGCCGGACTTGGGGATGCGCACCTGCGCGAGCGCCTCCCCCGTGCGGCAGCGTTCCACCTCCGCTTCGTGCAGAAACGCCGCCGCAGCAGCCGGAATCGGGGTTGCCACGGAATCCCAGCGGTTCGTGTCGATGGCGGGCATCTCCACGTAGGCGCGTCCGAGCCGCGTCAGCTGTCCGTCCGCCGTCAGCAGACTCTGCCGGTCGCCGGGCATGTCCGCCTTGAACCAGGCATATCCGGCCACGGCGGGCGAGCGCTCCAGCAGGTCCACCGCCGCAACCAGATAATCCAGCGCGGCTTCTTCGTCCGCTGCGGCGGAATCATTGAACTCGGAAATCCAGAAAGCTTCCCCGGGGAAGTTCTTTTCCAGTTCCGAAAGCAGCCACTTCACCTCCCAGATGTTGCCGTAGAGATGAAGCCCTGTTTCGCGGGCTGTCGCCCCGGCATAATATTCCATCGCCCGGTGATACGGCAGGAAGAAGGTATACGTTACCTCCTTCTTCTCCAGCGGATCCCACGCCACAATGCTGTCGGCGGGGGAGGCTCCGGTGGCATAGTGCGGACCGATCATGCGGAGGTTGAGCGGCTCGAGAAAGCGCTGCATCGAGCGGAGCGTACGGGCGCATTCCTGCGGAGAAACAAATGCCTGCCCGCGCAGGTTGGGTTCGTTCATGACGAAAACCGCCTTGGGGCGATAGCCCGATGCGAGCAGATTCGTGAGCCCCGCCCGGAAGTCCTCGTGCGCATTCCAGAGCATCGGGTAGAAATCGATGCCGCAAGCGGGATCAGCCAGTTCCGGCGGCACATGCGTGCCCCAGTTGTAGGCCCAGGAGACGCCGTTGGTGAGCTGCGAAAGCGTTGCCGCCGGAATTGCATTGAAGGAGATGCCGCGTTTGGCACTCCGCGGAAGTTCAGCCCGTGCCGAACAGCAGAGTGCCAGCAAAAGGACGAGGAGCGCAGAGATGGCTTTCATGAAGGTGCGAACAGAACGAAAAGGAGATTAGCGCAGCACGACAATCGTGCACGGATACGGCGCATTGCCGATCAGGTGCAGCGAATAGACGTTGGCATTCGAATAGGTGATGACGCCGACATGAGCCGCATCATCCGCGGACGGCAGCACCGCGGGTGTGCCGAAACCGCCGACGGGAACGCCATTGAGTTGCGCATCGAAGAGGATGCCCGTGGTCAGATTGACCTGGAAGGAAAGCGTGCCGCGCGCCGTGCCGGAAAAGGCTTCCGCCAGCGCGTCCAGCGTCACCGAGCGGACCGGGAAGCCGCTCCGCCAGAGCGTGAGCGTGCAGGTATTCTGGGTATTGTCGCGAATGAGCCAAAGTCCAGTAAAGTTCCCCTGCGCCTGCGAAGAGGTGGGAAGCGCTTCCGGCCAGAAGCCTGCGCCGAAGCCGTTTTGACTGGCGTCGGAGAGAGAGAAATCAACGGAAAGCGTCATGCGCCGCGGCATGCGGAAGAGCTCGTTCGGACTCAGCGCGAGAGCCGCAATTTCGTTCTGGTGCCACAGATTGATCCAGCCTTCGCCGGAATACAGGGGCACATCGCTTCCCCAGCCGCCGGCATTCTTCCACGTGGCATCCGGGAGATTGACGGCAAGCCCGCGCGCGGTGCCGACGAACTCCGTACCGGAGTCGCCATCGGCAAGATCGGTCAGCAGGATGTCACGCTGTGCAACCGCGGATGCCGGAATGGCGTAGACGCAGGCGCTTTGCGTGGAACCGACCCGGAAACAGGCCCAATATTCGCGAAAGGACTCCAGCCCTTCCACCGTTGCGGTAAGCGTACCGGGTTCGGTAACCGTACCCAGCGCAATCTCGTTCGTGACGGCGCTGTCCGTCACACCCCAAAGGCACACCGCCTTGCTGCCTCCGGCACCGCCGGCATACAGCACCGGACAGGAAAGCGAAAACGCCGTTTCGCTGACATCGCCGCGTACGGGGTCCGAAAGAATGGCCGCTTCCTCCGGCTGGGAGAACGAAAAAGCCTCCGACCACACGGAGCCGAACCCGGTTTCCGCGCAGAAACGCGCGACATAGCTTTGTCCCGCCGCAAGCCCCGTTGCGGTGCGCGTGGTCGTTCCAGTCCCGGTGATCTGCAGCGCATCCGAGCTGGCCGCCCAGGCGAGCGCATTGGTTCCCGCGTCCTCCCCGCCCCAATAGAGCGTCAGCGAAGCGCTTTCCGCCCCGAGCCAAAGGACTTGCGCCTGCAGGTCAGCCGTATCCGCGCCATAGGTGGCGACGCCCGCATGCTCAACGACCGGAACCGGCAGTTCCTCGTTGCTGAGGCCGTAGACGTGCAACGTGTTGACACCCCATTCCGACCAGTTCGCCAACGCCAGCCGGATGGTCAGCGAGCCGGTTTCATCGGCACGGTAGCGGTACGAGAGGTAGAAGTCGGTGTTTTCCGTGACGCCATCCGGATTGATGGTGACGGCGATGGTGCGCCCGGAGCCGCCATTGGGGTCGAACGTGAGCGTATTGCTCCGTTCCGAAGCCAGATTCCATGCACGGAAATAAAGCCGCACGTCGTAGTAGCCCCCGGGGGTGAGACCCGTGAGCAGCATATCACCGGAACCCAGATTCCAGTTGCAGTCCGAAAGCAGCTGATAAATGCCGCTGGTGCTGTCGGACGCAATCGCCAACGTATTGCCGGAAGCGGCATCGGGCGGGAAATTGGACCAGCCGCAACCGTTCTCGAGCGCCCCGGATGCCGAGGACGTGCTGGTAAACGCAACACCATTGATGCTCGGATTGCTCAGGGAAGAGCCGAAATCGAGCGCGTGTGTGTATGTTTTCTGTGCGGAAATGCCTGTTCCGGCATCATCCGAGAACGTCACCCTCTCCACACAGCTCGTGGTGAAGGAATACGATGCCTGTGCAAGACCATTGGACGCGGGAAGCAACAAAAGACTCCCGACCAGAAACAAAACCGGCAGCGTGCGCATGGGATAAAAAGGAAAATTCAACGGGTTAGTTGGCTACACCAGAACTAACCTAGCATTTTCTTTTCCGTTTCTGCAACGGAAAAACCAGTCCCATTCTACTTTTTCCCGAAACCCTGCTGTGAGACCATCTTTTCCTGAATTCACCCTGCCCCGCCCGGTCCCCGGCGGATCCGCACACGAATCCGGCGAACAGAACAGACGGGCGTACGGGGCGGGGAGAACGGCTCCCTGCGATGAGCAACGGAGCCGGCGCAACGGAGCCGGCGATGATACCGGTTCCGCTCTTCGCAGCGCAGCTTTTACGGGACCCGGAGTGACCAATCGGCTCAGAACCGCCGACTGAGACCGGGCGGGCGGTTCACCGCCCGAGAGGAAAAGCGCCCGCCGCCGCCCGGTCGGCAGAAGCAGCGGGGATTTCCCGTCCGCCGGGTCAGTAATCGAGACGGGCGCGGAAGATGCCGGATGTGTTGGCGGAGGTTTTCACAGAGATTTCGCCGGAACTGTTCTGTTCCGCGATGGCCGTCCAGGGACCGGACGGAGATTCTGCCGTTTCCACCACAATGCGGGCGGCACCATAAAGCTGCGTGACGGGCTGCGTCGTACCGTCGGCGAGCCGAGCATTGAGCTGCACCGTAAGCCGCCCAGAAAGGGTGGCGCCCGAAGCTAGCAGTGACATTGACTGAATGGAGAGCTCGGGGAGCGCCTCGGCATCGAGGGCCTCCACACGCATACCCGTGGCGGCAGCCCAGGCAATCGCATCGTCCGAATAACCGGACAACGCCTCTGCCGTGTAGCCGTTATCCGCCATCCAGATGGAGCGATACGGAACCTCGGAACCCAGATAAACGGCCTGCGAAGTCGTCCTCGCCCAAAACGTGAAGGTATTGTTGGTGGGCAGAGGCGGGTCAATCGCCTCTTCCTCAATCCAGACGGATACAGGCAGATTGGTCATGCAGACCGGCGTTGCTCCTCCCGGCGTTTCCGACAGAAAATACGCACGCCCCGTCTCTTTGTCCTGAATCAGGACGGCAACCATCTGTTCCGCCCACCGCGCAGCATACCAGTCCTCGGGTCCCACATATGTCGAGGGGTCAAATGTTTCCGGATACTCGTACTGACCGAATTGGGTCACCGGAAGCCTCGCATTGCCATACAATTGGAAAGAACCGACAAGATTGGTGCTTGCGGAACCGACCCCGGTATGATCGGAAAAGTCCGAGCCCTCGCAGGCATCAAGCCAGTCGGCCGTTGCATAGCCGCTCTGTGCATCAAAAGTGCCATCGCCGACATGGAGGAGGCGCGCCACATACCGCGCATTGAACGCATCGGCTGTCGGCTCGGCAAACGTCCCGTCATCCTGCGCCATCAGGAAACGCGTTCCGTTGCTTTGCGGATTGGAGCCGCTCTGGAGAACCGGATAGACGCCCCACCGGATTTGGATGATGGTCGACGAATGATCCTGCGCAGCTGCGGTGCTCAGCAGACAGACCGCACCGGCGAAGGCGAACAGAAAGGGACGGAAAAACGGGCGCATGGGAAAGGAAAATGGCGGCAGGGAAAAAAATCGACCGCTACGCCGGAGAGACGCACGGTCGATTATCATAATCCGGAAGAATCCGGAAAGCGATTAAGCGGACTTCTTGCGGCGCGGGAAGAGGCACGCCAGACCGGCGAGACCGAGCAAAACCGTGGTCGGCTCCGGAACCGCAACCGTCAGCGTGTAACCCGTGTCAACGGTCGTCTGATCCGGAACGAGAATCGAAGCGGCATCAAAAGTGCCGGAATCGGGAACGGTCGGATTCGTGGTGACAACCGAAGAATCGTAGGTGAACTTCAGCAGTTCGTTGTTGGCATCATTGATGGTGTAGTACTGACCGCCCGAGACGACGGCAACGTAGTAATCCACCGTGCCGGAGGTCGCGAGACTGTCGGACCAGGTACCCCACGAACCCTCGTCAACGGAGACCACATCGCGGTTGTAGCCGCCGGCATTCGTAGAACTCGTAACGAGACCGTTGTTGACCGTAACGTCCGTCAGGAAAGCAATGCTGTATTCCGAGGAGAGAATGCCCGTCGTTCCGTCATTCAACGTCGGCAGCGCCCAGTTGATGACGTTTGCCTGAACCATGCCGAACATCGAAAGCAGCAAAGCCAAGCCGAAGAAATTTTTGTTCATGGGAAAATTCAATCCGACAAAACTGAAGGAGGAAAGGAATGCAGGCAACGGGCTTATTCAGCAGCCGGCGTGAAGATGATGGAGGTCTCCGCGAAGGACTTGGAAGGACGGACCATGAAGCCCTCGCCGGAGTGAAGCGCGACGGTGTCCGTGACATCGTCACCGGTGGCGCGGTCGATCCAGCGCCCGGCGCCATTCAGGAAGTAGTACTTGTACCTCTGCGTATCCGCGTCCCAGAGATACACGAAGTTCGCGTTGTTGTTGGGGAACGCAAAACCGTTCGCCTGGAAATTGCCGAGCCCGGAAAGCTTCGCATCGCCGACGTAGGGATTGGAAGCCATCGTAAAGCCGGTGGAAACCGGAACCGAATAGCTCGCGTCAGCGGGAGCCGTCCCGAACTGATAAAGCGTACCGGCGGCTTGCGCCTCATACCAGAAAGCCTCGCCGCGGGCGACCATTGCCTCACCGGCAGCCGTTGCACCCTCCGTCGGACCCAGATTGACCGAATCGGTCGTATCGAGCGAAACCGTGTCGGTCAGCACGAAAGACTCGGCGTCGTCAGAGCTTTCCACCGGGTTCACCGCCGTGCCAAAAAGGTTTTGACCAACCTTCACCGGCATCGTAATGACAGCATAAGTATTGTCGGACGCGAGGGTATCTCCGCTCGCCGCTCCGGCGCAAACCAGAAGTGCCGCACTAAGAACGAGGGACGTTTTGCGCATAGCAATGGAAATCGGAACTGGATTGAGGCACAGAAATCGGTGCCGTTTGCAGGCCGTCGAAAGAAGTAATCGGCTGTATCTGCCTGTGAACGTTCCTAAGTATAGCACCCCAGACCACCCCGGGCAAGCGAAAAACGAATCGGCCCTGGAAAAAAATGTAACCCTTGATTGCCGAAGTAAACGCACCTGATTCGATGCGTTTACTTTTGCAATCCTGGACGGGTCGGGGTTCGGGTGCTGCAATCGAGGCGGGGAAGGC
>CASFKR010000068.1 GCA_949295265.1 uncultured Verrucomicrobiota bacterium
CGCCACGGCCTCCGGCGTCTCGCGCCCCTGGAGCTGCGCGGCGGTGAGCCCGGCCGTGCGTACCGTTTGCGCGATTTCCTCCGGCGGGGCGTCGACGAAGACGCCGACCCGCGCCACCCCGGCGGGCAGCCCGGCGAAGAGCGCCGCGGCCTGCGCCGGGGTCACGTTGCGCGGACTCCGCGGGAAAAACACGGCTCCGAGCGCGGCGGCGCCCTCGCGGACGCACAGCTCCGCGTCTTCGCGGCGCGTAATGCCGCAGATTTTCACCGGACGGCGCATGGCGGCGGGCACGCCGGAGGAGACCGGCGTCTGCATCACGACTTGGAGATTTCGATGAGCTTGCGGAGCTTTTCGATGGCGGCGCCCGAATCGATGGATTCGCGCGCCATCTTGATGCCCGTCTGGATGTCGGGCGCCACATCGGCGGCGTAAAGCGCGGCACCCGCATTGAGCACGACGATGTCGCGCTTGGGTCCCTGGATCTTGCCGGTCAGGATACCCTCGGTGATGGCGGCATTTTCAGCGGCATCGCCGCCGGAGAGGTCGGAGGGCTCGCAGACGTAGCCCATGAGCATCTCCGGCTGAATGTCGTAGGTGCGGATGAGCCCGTTGTTGAGTTCGGCGCAGCGGGTGGGCCCGGTGAGCGTGATTTCGTCCATGCCGTCGCAGCCGTGCACGATGAGCACGTGCTTGGAGCCGAGCGCCTTGAGCACCTGGGCGAACGCCTCGGTGAGTTCGGGCGAGAAGACGCCGAGCAGCTGACAGGCGGCGCCGGCGGGGTTGGTCAGCGGGCCGAGCATGTTGAAGAGCGTGCGAACGCCCAGCTGCTTGCGGACGGGCACGGCGTGGCGCATCGCCTGGTGGTACGCGGGGGCAAACAGGAAGCAGACGCCCAGGTCGTTGAGCGCCTCCTCCATCAGCTCGGGGGCGGCGTCGAGCTTCATGCCGAGCGCCTCCAGGCAGTCAGCGGCGCCGCTCTTGCCGGAGGCGGCGCGGTTGCCGTGCTTGGCGACGGTTGCACCGGCGCCGGCGGCGACAAACGAAGTCGTCGTGGAGATGTTGAACGTGATGCCGCCGTCGCCGCCGGTGCCAACGGTGTCGAGGGTGTTGGGACGCAGCGAGGTGATGCGCGTGGCCGCATCGCGCATGGCGCGGGCGCTACCGGCGATTTCGGCGACGGATTCGCCCTTGACGGCGAGGGCGGCGAGGTAGCCGCCCGTCTGCCCTTCGGTGAGGTGGCCGCCGAGGAGTTCGGTCATGACGGCGTAGGCTTCATCCTGCGTGAGATTGGTGCGGCGCAGGAGTTTGCGCATGATTTCCGGGAAGTTCATAGCGGGAAAAGAGGTAAAGCGTGAGGAGAGAGAAAGAAAAGAAGGAGAAAGGAAGAAAAACCGGGTGGAAGGACTCAGGAGGCGGCGCCGCTGATGCCCTGCGCACCGGCTGCGATGCGGAGGAAGTTGCGGAAGAGCCGTTTGCCGCAAGGGGTCATGATGGACTCCGGGTGGAACTGCACGCCGTAGATGGGCAGTTCGCTGTGGCGGACGCCCATGATGCATCCGTCCTCAGCCGTGGCCGTGACGAGCAGCGGCTCCTTGAGCGTCTCCGGATCGATGCACAGCGAGTGATAGCGCATCGCCTTGAACGGACGTGCTTCGAGCCCCTGGAAAATGCCGCTGCCGTCGCAGGTGACCTCGGAAGCCTTGCCGTGCATCACGCGGCTCGCGCGGATGATGGCGCAGCCGAAGACCTGCCCGATGGCCTGGTGCCCGAGGCAGACGCCCAGCATGGGGATGCGGCCCGTGAAGTGGCGGATGGCGTCGAGCAGGATGCCGGCTTCCTCGGGGCGCCCGGGGCCCGGCGAGAGCAGGAGCGCGTCCGGATGGAGCGCCTCGAGTTCCTCGACGGTGATCTTGTCGTTGCGGAAAACCCGAAAATCGGCACCGAGCTCGCGCACCTGCTGCACGATGTTGAAGGTGAAAGAGTCGTAGTTGTCAATCATGCAAATCATACTGCACCGCCTTTCAGCTGGGCGATTTCGGCCTCGTCATTTCCTGCTTTTTCCAGCATGGAGGCGGCGCGGACCATGGCGCCTGCCTTGTTGACCGTTTCCTGATATTCGTTTTCGGGGATGGAATCATAGACGATGCCCGCACCGGCGCGCACCGTCAGGCGACCGTGCCGGATTTCCGCCGTGCGGATGCAAATGCAGAAATCCATGTCGCCGCCGTAGGAGAAATACCCGACGGCGCCGCCGTAGGGGCCGCGCGGCTCGTCCTCGAGCTCGGCGATGAGCTCCATGGCGCGAACCTTCGGCGCACCCGTGAGCGTACCGGCCGGGAACGAAGAGCGGAAGAGGTCGAAGCAATCCATCTCGCCCTCGATTTCCGAGGTGATTTTGGAGACGAGGTGCATGACGTGCGAGTAGCGCTCGACCGTCATGAAATCGACGACCTGCACGGTGCCGGGGCGCGAAACGCGTCCGAGGTCGTTGCGCCCGAGGTCGACGAGCATGAGGTGCTCGGCGCGCTCCTTTTCGTCGGCAAGCAGTTCGGCGGCATTGGCGCGGTCCTGCTGCTCGGTTTTGCCGCGCGGGCGCGTCCCGGCAATCGGGCGGAGACAGGCCGTGCGCCCGTCGAGGCGGATCATCGTCTCCGGCGAGGAACCCACCAGCGTGCACCCCTCGAGCTTGAAGAAGTACAGATACGGCGACGGATTCACGTAGCGGGCCGTGCGGTAGAGCGCCACCGGGTCGCGCGGAGCCGGGCAGGCAAAACTCTGCGAAGGCACGCACTGGATGACGTCGCCCGCCAGAATGTGCTCGCGGAGCGTTTCCACCATGCCCTTGAAGTACGCGGGCCCATGCGTGGGCTTCGGGCAGAGGCCCTTTTCCGCGCGCACCGGTTTGGGCGCCATGGGGCGCTGCAGCTGCTCGAGCAGTTCGGCGACCCTGTGTTTCGCCGCCTGGATGCTCGCGGCTTCGTCGCCGTCTTCGGCAAAGGCGAAGCTCGTGACCGTCAGTTCCTGCGCAACGTTGTCGAACGTAATCATCGAACCGGGCATCATCAGTTCGGCAAGCGGACGCTCCGCCGGCAGTTTATTGGCGACCCGTGGTTCGAAGAAGTGAATCATCTCGTAGGCGAAATAGCCGGCCAGACCCGCCGCGAACTTCGGGAGCCCGGGCACTTCCGCCAGCCGGTAGGGCTTCATGAGCTCGCGCAAAACCGCCATCGGGTCGCCCCCGTGCACGTGGCGCTCTTCTTCCGCGCCCCGGCGAACCACGACCTCCTCCCGGTAAACGGTGACGGTCAGCCGGGCGTCCAGTCCCATGAAGCTGTAGCGGCCGCGCTGCTCGTCGCCTTCGGCCGATTCGAACAAAAACAGATTGGGCTCTTCCGGCTCCAATCGCTGGAGGATGGAAACCGGCGTTTCGGTGTCGGAGAGAATCTTGACCCCGACGGGCAACACCGTAGCCCCGTTAAAGGTTTCCCGTTCGGGAAAGCGTGAGAGAATCATGTGAACTCCTGAGAGGGATGGAAGGAAAGTGTGGACAGCTGAGAAAGGTTGCGGCGGGTAAAACAAACGGCGCCGATTCGAGAATCCCGAATGGCGCCGTGTTGTACGATTCAAAAAGGGTTCAGGCCCGTCTCACGCAGGAGACGAACGCCGTTGGGCGCCAAGCTTGGGGGCGCCACCACCATCCAAAGCAGGATGTCTGTAAACCGGAGAATCGCATGGAAAGAATGTCCTGTTCCCAGCCGGGCCACCCGGATTTCGGGAGCCGTTTGGCTTGGTACGTGTTTCTTTATACAGAAACATCCGGCGTCTTTCAACGGAAAAATCGCATCCCGCATCATTTTTCCGCAATTTCCGCTCCGGGCACCCGTTTTGCGTCGCTTTTCTCTCCGGCGGAACCGGGCAGATCCGGAGAAAACGGGGCGGACAGCACGCAACAAACAACATTCTGCCGCGAAGCCGATGCCGATGGGAAAGCTGATTCCGGTTTTTCAAGGCATGGCATCCGGGATTTCGCAAAGAGGGCTCCTGTAGCCGTCGCTCCAATGGTTGCGCTGCCTTCGTTCAGGCGGCTCTGCCGCCGAGAAAAAGTCCTTATTTGACACCTGAGCCGGAACGTAGGGGGAAAAAAACAAAAATGGGGCAACCGCCCCTCCGGGATAAACCTGTTCCGGCGCAGGGGATTGACGATTTCGGCTGCCGGGGCATATGATCGTGATGGTTTCCGTTGCCCCCTTCCATGTCTGTCCCCCCTTTTTCCACCCTGCCGCTCCGCGCCGTCCAGCGTTCGATTGACGTTGTCTGGAGTCCGCAGCGCCCGCGTCCCGGGCTTTCCGTTTCCTTGCGCATCCACATTCCCCATGCGGAACGGGTCACCATTGTGTATCCGGACGATGCGGAACTGGATGAGCGGGCTCTCCGGGTGCTGTTTTCGCCGCTGTTGCGCTCGATTGCGGCGCAGCATTTTCCGGGTATTCTTCGCGAGCTGGCCGGCAAACACGGTTTTCCGATGGCACCGAATATCCGCATCGGGGCACCCCGGACGCGCTGGGCGTCCCGTTCCTCCACGGGCACCATTTCGCTCAGCTATCTGATGCTCTTTTTCCCGGAAGCGCTGCTCCACCATGTTCTGCTGCACGAACTCTGCCACATCGAGCACATGAATCACGGACGCGACTTCCATGCGCGCCTCGAGGAGGTCGATCCCCTTGCAAAGGCGCACGAAGCCGCCATGCGCTCGGTTGTCCGCGACTACATTCCCGCCTGGCTGCGCGGGTAACCCCGGGCAGACCTCCGTGCCGCCCGCGCGAACGGGACGTTGGTGCCGCCGGACCTGCTGCGGGCGGAAAAGTACTGAGGAGATTCTGCACGGCCTCCCTGTCAGCGATTTGCACAACACGCCACTTGTCCGGCAGCCCTGCCTCAACTTCTCCGCAGGGGCGCAGCCGCACATCGGAAAATCGCCCGCAAATCATATTCGCAGTCCGCAAAAGCAGTCGCATCGAATCAGGTGCGATTCCTTTGGCAATCCACGGCGCCGTTCTTGCGCGCGCGAACGCGCGGACGCGACTTTGACCATTCTGAACGGTTGGGCTATAATCAGGAACGAGACGCTTCCCGACCATGATTTCCACAGACGCTTCCATGGATACCGACCCGTTCGGGCCAGATGAATTACGACCCTTCCCGCTTTTCCGCCCGGCGATGACCTGGGCGGATTGCATCGTGGCGTTCTGCCTTTCGCTCCTGTCCCTGTTCGTATTTTCCTCGACAGCTGCCTGGTGGGCGTTTGTCGGCGCATCCGGCCGGCAGACCTCCTTTTTGACGGGAATTCTGCCGCCGCCCAACCCGGACAATTTTCTGCTGATCGAGCTGGGAAAAGTGCTGACGGGGGCCGTCGGGCCGGAACATGCGGTTGCGACTCTGTGCGGAGCGACGATGCTGGCCGCCGCCCTTGCGGTCGGCGCGCTGTATCTCCTGTCGCTCGCCTTCTTCCGCATCATCCTCCCGGATGAACTCATGGACATCTGGAGCGAAGACGCCACGCGCCTCGTCTGGCGGCTGAGCCGCGCCGCCGCAACCGTCGCAGCGCTGGCGATGACCTTCAGCACGCCCGTCTGGACGATGGCGGGCATCATCAACATCGAGATTTTCTACCTGCCCGTACTGCTCCTCTGCGCCCACGCCATCGTGCGCTTCATTGCGGAGGATTGCGTATGGCCGGTATGGATTGCGGCACCGGTGCTTGGCTTTTTGTGCGCCCAATCGGGGCACTGCGTGACGTACCTGTTCTTCCTGGTGCTGGCCCTGATTTACGGGTGTCTCCGCTCCAACCGCCCGTGGCATGTGACGTTCCTGCTTCCCGCGGTGCTCTTTCTCGGCGCGGGGCTGCTGACCTCGGGCTGGGTCATTGCCAACTTTACGGACTCGCTGGGCTACGAATTGCGCCAGTATTCCGGGCCGGGCGCGGTCTTCACGGATTACATGAGCGGGCTGATCAACCGGGCGGCCTCGCCGATTCTGGACCGCGGCTGGCTGATTCTCTTCGGCTTCATCTTCCTGCCGTGGGGCGCATCGGTCTTTCTGTCGCAGCGGGCGGTCGCCAACGAGCCGAGCCGCCGCTTCTATCCGACGCACCTGCTCTTCCTCGTTGCCTGTGCCATCACCCTGCTGGAATCGGAGTTTTCCCCGTGGAATATGCTCGGCACCAGCGCGACCGTCCTCCTCGCCTACCCGCTGGCGGCGATGTGCTTCGGATACACCATTCTCGCCTTCCGCCAGCATTTTTTCTTCAGCCTGCTGGCAGCCCCGCTGCGCATCGATGAAGAAAGCGACGACGAAGAAGAGGGAGAAACGGTCGAAGACCAGGACGACAAACTGGAAACGCTCGAAAAACATCTGGCTGAAAAACTTCCGCGCTGGCGCCGGCGGCTTACCGTGCTGCCGTGGCTCGTCGCCATCCTCTTCCTGACGTTCGAAGCCTGGCTCTCGCTCCCGCAGGCGCGCGCCTCCATTGCGCGCAACATCCGCAACTATGCGGACGAAGTGCTCGACAATCTCGAAGGGCGGCCGCTGCTGCTGGCCGATGAAATCTTCGGCGAACTGATGCGCATCCGTGCGTACGAGCGCGGGCTCCCCGTTTCCGTCACAACGCCCCACGAAGCGCCCACCATCAACGGACGCCTCGCCCTGCGCCCCTTCCTCGAGGATGCTCCGGCACTGCGCAACGCGCTCGATACCGATGTCTTCGCGTTCATCCGCGCCTTCGTCGAACGCGTCCCCGATGCCGACCGGCGCCTCGCACTCACGCTCTATCCGGATTTGTGGAATCTCGGGAATTTCCGCCCCTATCCCAGCGGCCTGATCTTCACGGGCGTCCCCGCGGCGGACGAAAAAACGCCCTATGCATCCGTTGCGGATGAAACGCTCTCGCAGGACCTCGCGCGCTTCCTCGACACGCTCGCCCGTGCGGAGGCGGACCTCGCGCAGCGCCCCGCGCGCTTCTCCAACCTCACGAAGCATCTGGAGGAAGAACTGCGCGCCCGCATCTCCTTTATCGGCAACAACCTCGCCTGCATCCTTGAACTGCGCGACCGCGCCGCGGAAGCCCTGACGCTGCTGGAGCGGCTGCATGCCTTCGACGCCCGCAACATCTCCGTCCTGCTCAACCTCCATGCACTGCTGGAACGCGCTGAAAACGAAGAAAAAGCCGCGCAGACGCTCGCCGAAATCCGCGCCGTCGTCGAAGATCCCGCCCGCTCGGTAACCGTCTGGGACCTCTCCCGCACGCAGGGCTACGTCTTCAGCACCGACGCCTACGCGCTGCTCGGCTGGACCTGGTCGATGGCCGGGCAGGTGCCCCTCGCGCTCCGCACCCTCGATTCAGCCCTGCAGGATACGGAAAGCCGGAAAAACGCCCCCGCCGCCAACCGCACGGCGCTCCTCCTTTCCATTGCCGGCATTCGCGGCCGCGCCGGTGATCTGCCCACCGCGGAAAATTATTTTGCCGAGGCGCTCAATACCGACACCAACAGCGTCACCGCCACACTCGGGCTGTTCCATGCCCGGCTGGGGCAGAAACGCTTCGGGGAAGCCGAGGAACTCCTCGCGCATCTCCAGCGCATCTCCGGCGACAAGACGCTCCTGCTCCGCGAAAAATCCAACCTCCTGCTCGCCCGCGGGCAGACCGAGGAAGCCTGCAAAGCCCTCTACGCCAGCCTCGCGGAAAATCCCGAGAATCCCGAATCCCTGCTGGCGCTCTTCTCCGCACGCGTCGTCGCCCTCTCCGAGGAAAAAGACGAAGCCGCGCGGCAGGAAATCCAGCACGAACTCTCCTCCCTGGCGACGCGGCTGCGCCGGAATTCGCGTTCGCGCGACTACCAGGGCCCCATTGCGATGGGCACGCTCCACCTGCTCAACGAGCGCTATGCGGAAGCCCGCACCGAGTTCCGCCTGGCCCAGCAGGTTTCCCCGGGCACGCCCTACCTGCTGCGCACCATCCTGCTCCTGGATTACGCGCTCGAAGACGCGCGTTCCGCGCGCCAGACGGCGCATGCCCTCCTGCGCATCGACCCCGCCTACCCTTTCGCCAACTACATCCTCGGCTCCCTCGCCGCACAGGCGAACGACTGGGCGTCCGCGCAGGAATACCTGCAGACCGCCTGTGACGGCTGGGAATCGCCCCTCCCGCTCGGCGACCTCGCCTACGTGCGCTTCCGCCTCGGCGAGCTGGATTCCGCCGAAAGCCTCGTCCGCCGCGCCCTCTCGCTGCGCGACAACATCTACGAACTGCACGACACCTACGGGCAGATTCTCGCCGCCAAAGGCAACTTCGACGAAGCCATTTCCTCCTTCCACCGCGCCCTTCGCATCCGCCCGAACGATCCCGTGGTCTGCCTCCACCTCGCCGACACGCTGGTGAGCCTGGGCCGCACCCGGGAGGCCGCTCCCCTGCTTCCCCACATCGAGGTCGCCGCCGAGCAGTTCCAGGGCGAAGATGCGAAAGCCTTCGAGCGCGTCCGCGAGCTCGCAGGCGGCGCTTCCGCGGCGAATCCGTAACGGCGGCAGAGGCGGCAGAGGCGGCAGACCATCCGCGCGCCGCGCCGCCCGCCGCCGCCCGCCCACCACACATTCCCTTCCCTTTTCTTTTCCTCTTCCCTCTTACCGACGGTTCTGTTTCCCCATGCCCACAACCCCATCCCGCGCACTCTGTCTCTGCTCCGGCGGACTCGACTCGTTGCTCTGCCTCTGCGTTCTGCGCGAGCAAGGCGTCCACGCTGAAGCGCTTCTCTTCACCTCCCCGTTCTTTGCCGACCCCGATCCCGTCATCCGCTCCGTCAAGGAGCTCGGTTTCGAAATCCATTCCGTCGATTTCACGCCGGACATCCTGGCGCTCCTCGAAAATCCCCCTTCAGGCTTCGGCTCCTGCCTCAACCCCTGCATCGACTGCCATGCCCGCATGATTGAGCGCGCCTGGGCGCTGGCGCAGGAAAAAGGCTTTGATTTCGTGGCAACCGGCGAAGTGCTTTCGCAGCGCCCGATGTCGCAGGTGCGCTCCTCCCTCAACCGCGTCCGCAACCTCTCCGGCGCAGGCGACCGCCTGCTGCGCCCGCTCAGCGCCCAGCTGCTCGATGAAACGGCTCCCGAGCGCGAAGGGCTCGTCGACCGCTCCAAACTCCTCGCGCTCCAGGGGCGCAACCGCAAGCCCCAGATGGAGCTCGCCAAACACTTCGGCATCCGCAAATATCCCGCGCCCGCCGGCGGATGCAAACTGACGGAACCCAACTTCTGCCGCCGTCTGCGCAACCTCCGCGAGCACGAAGGGCTCCAGGATATGCGCCTCATCGAACTGCTCAACCACGGACGCCATTTCCGCTTCCCCGCCGGGTCCCTCGTCATTCTGGGGCGCAACCGCGCCGACAATGAACACATCCGCTCCGCCATGCGGGGCGGCGATGTCATTTTCCGCTCCACCAATGTGCCCGGCCCCACCGCCATCGCCATCCGCCCGGCTTCGGAGGACCTGCCGGCCGTGCGGCGCCTCATCGCCGCCTATGCGGATCACCGCGATATCCAGATTGTCCAGGTTTCCGAAATGCACACCGCCTCCAAACCGGAGCTGTACCCGGAGCCCGTTGCGGACCGCGAAGAATTCCAGCCGTACCTGCTCTGACACGCCCCTCCTCCTGTTTCCGGCGGCACCCGCTCCCGCCATCTCCTGTTCCTTTGTTCATCTTTCAGCGCCTGTTTCCCTATGCCCGGCTCCAAGTCCAGCACCATGCGGATTGATCTCATCCCCGAGATTTCCGAAGTTCCCCTTTCCGAACGTCCCCAAGCGGCCAATCTTTCCCACGCAGGCATTGCGCGCGACGTGCCCATCGCCTCCTTCCGGAGTCCCGCCGCAGCAGCCGCTACAGCAGCCGCCCCCGCGCGCCCGCAAAGCCAAGGCAGCGAGGAGGGGTACGGCGAACTGTTCCACAACCTCTACGATGCCGCCCTCGTCACCGATCTGCACGGCCGCATCCGCGATGTCAATGCGCGCGCCACCAACCAGTTCGGCTACACACCTGCGCAATTCTCGCACCTGACGCTCGAAGACGTCGTCGCCGGAGCCGACAGCGAACTCATTCACGCCCTCTTCGAAAATCTTCGCCGCGAGCGCTTCTCCCTGCTGCAGGCCAACTGCGTGCGCTCCGACGGCTCCCAGTTCCCGGCCGAGGTCACCGTCTCCCTGCTGACCCGCTCCACGCCGCATCTCTGCTTTCTCATCCGCGATGAGACGCGCCGCCGCACGACCGATGAAATGCTCCGCACCGAGCACAATGCGCTGCAGAATGCGTCGGACGGCATCGTCGTCATCAACATGAATACGCAAATCGAGTATGCCAACCCGGCAACCGCCGCCATCTGGGGCTACTCCGCCGCGTCCGACCTCATTTCCCAGCCGCTCGGCATCCTGTTCCTGACGCCCGAAGATTCCTACGCCATCATCAATTCCCTCTCCGGCGAAAATTACCAGACTACGGGCGTGGCCATTGCACGCCGCAGCACCGGCGAAAACTTCCGCGTGGAAATCCATGCCGCCTGCAACCGCGATTCCGACGGCAACGTCATCGGCGCCGTCATTTCGTTTACCGACCTGACGGAGCGCGACCGCGTGGAAATCGCCGAGAACGACGCCCTCGCCGTCCGCGAAAAAGTCCGCACCCTCTCGGAACTCCACAAGGCCGCCGTGCTCACGTTCACCGATTTGAACACGCTCATGTCGGACATCGCCAGCCACGCCGTGAACAACCCCGACAAGGAACAGAGCCAGCGCATCAAAACAGCCTACGAAACCCTCACGGGGCTGGAGGCGCTGATTACGGATACCGACGACATCCTCGACAAAATCCTCGCCACGTCCGCCGAATCGGATCTCCCCGGCAACAAGGTCTGAGACGCATCCCCGCCATGCAGCAACCTGCCATCATCCTCGCCGCCGGGCGCGGCGCCCGCCTCGGAGCCCTGACCGCCGCCACGCCCAAGGCACTCCTGCGCCTCGGTCCTGCCACACTCCTCGAACGGCGGCTCGACTCCCTGGCGCGCGTTCTTCCCGGCACGACGGCGCACGTCATCACCGGCTATTGCGCCGAAGCCTTTGCGCCCTATGGAGCGCGCCCGGGCGTTGTTCTCCACCCCTTCGAAGAGGCGGCGCTGGCCAACAACATCGTGTCGCTCCTGCTGGCGCTGGAAACCGTCGGAACGGAAGCCGGGTTCTACCTGTTCAACTCCGACGTCGTCTGCGATGATGCGGTGCTGGCGGCGTTGCGCGACTGCCCGGCGCCCGATGCGCTGGTCATCGACCCCGCCTCCACCGATGCGGAAGCCATGAAGGTGACGGGCGGCGCGCCGGACGGGCGACGCCTCACGGCGATTGCCAAAACGCTGCCGCCCGAGCCGGCGCTGGGCGAATACATCGGGCTGGCCCGCTTCTCCCCTGAAGGCGCCGCGCTTCTGCTCGGACATCTGCGCCGACTCGTGCGCGAAGAGCGCCGCACCTCCGACTGGTATGAAGCGGCCATCGATGCCCTGTTCGCCGATCGCGATGTGCGCGCGTGTCTGCTCCCCGCCGGTACGCGCTGGGCGGAAATCGACACTCCCGAAGACCTCGCCCATGCCGGGCGGCTCTTCGCCGCCGACGCCTGAGACGCCGTTACCCGCCATTCTGTGCGCCGAAGCCGCGCCGTCCGGCACCGACCGCCGGACGGCAGCCGGACCGTTTTTGCGCGCTTCACGCCCCCCCCGGACCGCCGTTCCGGGGGCCGGAAGGACGGCGCAACGCGAAAGGGATAAGCCGATTCACAGGCTTATCCCGGATTTTTCGGGATAAATGATCCAGATTTCTTGAAAGTTGGCTCCTGTAGCCGTCGCTCCAATGGTTGCGCTGACTTCGTTCAGGCGGCTCTGCCGCCGAGAAAAAGTCCTTATTTGACACCTTGGTCGGAACGTTAGTGGAGACTTCACTCATCGCGAGGCTGAGCTTCACAACCTTCCTCCGTGTGGCTAAAAAATCCGGAATCAGCCTGTATTCATTTTTAGCTTGTCGAACTCTTTTCGGGCTGATACAATGTCGGGTATGGAGATAGACTGGAAAACAGAAATCCCCCAGCCCGTCTTTGACGAACATCCGGAATGGGTCGACTTTTACCACGAGGCCTGGGAAACCATCGCAGGCAAACTCGTGGATCGGCCGGGATTTCCGCAGACGCCCTGTATGGAAGCGCCGTCGGCCGACGGCAACACCTTCCGGCTTTCGGACGCCTGCTTCCTGGCGATGATAACCAAGTACGCACGGGGCAGTCTGCCCGGCGTCGAATCCCTCGCCAATTTCTACCACGCGCTCTACGGGCCCGACCCCGTTCCGGGGCTGAACATTTCCGACCAATCCTCCGCACCGCTGTTCGGCTGGGCGGAATACGAAAATGCGCTCCTTTCGGGCGACACCCGGCACGTGCGCGCTCTGCTGCGCTCGGGTTATCTCCAGCGGCACTACGAAAAGCTCGAAACCCTGGAGGCGCCCCCCAAGGGCGAAACCATTTCCTTCAATGCCGCACGGCGCGTACGGGGCTATCACTGGACGGAAAACGAAGCCGGCATGGCGCGCTCCCTGCGCGGCCTCGGGCTTCCGCCGGAACAGATGTTCTGGGTCGATCTGCTCTCGCAGCAATGCCTGGCGGCCCTCTGCGTCTCGCGGCTGGCTGCGCTGGTCTGCGACACCGTGCTCTCCGCCAAATGGCGCGGCAAATATTCCGGAAAAAAGACGCTGTTGCGCCGCTGGTACTGGAACAACGAAACCGCGCTCTTCTACGACATTGACAGCACGACGATGCACCAGGTCGCCTATCCGACCTGTGCCGGGTTCTGGCCGCTGGTTTCCGGATGTCCCGACTTGCACGAAGCCGGGCGCATGGCGGAAACGCTGCGAAACCCGGATTACTTTGGCGGCGACATCCCGTTTCCGACGCTGGCTCGGTGCGATGCGCGCTTCGACCCCGATGAAGGCGCCGGCTGGCGCGGCGCCGTCCGGATTCCCTCGGCCTACGTCGCGCTCCGCGGGCTTTCTCATGCCGGGCGCCACCACATTCCCAACGCCTTGGGAACGGCGCTGCTGCGCCATGTGTGGCAGACGTACCATGACGGCAAGCCCAAAACCTTCTGGGACGCCTACTCCCCCGTCAAGCCGGAACCGGCGTATCCTGCGCCCGGCCGCACCGACGGCATCGCTCCGCAGCCCGACACCTCCGGCGCATCCTGCCTCGTCCCCATCTGCGTCTTCCTCGAAAACGTCATCGGCGTTCATTACATCGATGCCTTCCGTCGTCTCGTCGAATGGGATCCGCCCGCGATCAAGGGGCGCATCGGCGTCCGTAATCTGAGTTTCGGCACGAATGTGGTCGACCTCGTCACCGATGGCATCCGCCTCTTCATCCGCGCCAAGGAACCCTTCACCCTCCAGATATTCAACCAGCGCCTGGAAGTGCCGGCGGGTCCCAACATCTACGATTTGCCCAAGCGCGAAGAATACGCGCTCCCCTCGCCCTATTAGGCGTTCGCGCCGCGGAAGCGATGCACCGTCACCGCCCTGCCGCCCCGGCGCAACCCGAACTGCACAGGCTTATCCCGGATTTTTGAGCCACACGGAGGAAGGTTGCGTAACTCAGCCTCGCGATGAGTTAAGATAATTGAGCCACACGGAGGGGCGGAGCCCCTTCTGAAGTCTCCACGAACGTTCCGACCAAGGTGTCAAATAAGGACTTTTTCTCGGCGGCAGAGCCGCCTGAACGAAGTCAGCGCAACCATTGGATATCCCGAAAAAAACCCGGGATAAGTCCGAACTGCAGAAAAGGCTTGAGGCGGAGCGTCGGTTTTGATAGCATTTACTCCGTTTCTGCTTGGAGAGGTGTCTGAGTGGTCTAAGGTGCTTGACTCGAAATCAAGTGTATCGAAAGGTACCGGGGGTTCGAATCCCTCCCTCTCCGCCATATTTTACAAACGGATGCGCTGAATGGAGTTCCCTGCGGGAATCGGGTTCAGTGCTTTTTTTTTTGCCTTACCCGGTTCCTCCGGACAGAAAACAGCGGGTACAGCGAAAGAAATTCCAGCAAAAAAAGCGCGGACCGGGGAGCCGGTTCGCGCTTTTTTCGTTGAAAGAGGGAGGCGGTGCGTTATTCCGCGGCCTCGGGGTCTTCCGCGAGCTCTTCGATGGCGGACGGAGGCATCGGCACAAAGCCGCCGAGCGGCACGCTCGCAATGAGAGCGGCGGCAGTGCCCTCGAGCACTTCCAGCGTACGGTAGGCGTGCGTGAGATCGGCACCCACGGTCATGACGCCATTGTTGCAGATTTCGAGCGCCGGATTGTCGAGCGAGAGCTTTTCGAGAATGGCTTCCGGCTTCTTGAACGGCGTCTCGAAGGGAACGATGTTCACATCGCGAAGCTGCTGATAGCTCTCGGGGATGGCGCGCGTTTCAATCGCACGGTGGCAGATGCTGTACGCGAGGCAGTTGAGCGGTGCGGCATTGATGATGGCCTGCACCTCGGGCCGTCCTTTGTAAATCTGGTGGTGGATATACGCCATGCGGCTGGGCGTGCGGCCCGCCTCCACGCAATCCCCCTTGATCAGCACGAAATCGTGCGGACGGATGTGCGAGCGGTCGACGCCGTGCGCCGTGATGAGGAAGGCGTCGGGCCCCAACCGGAGCGAAATGGCGCCCAGCGAGCTGGTGAAGAGCCCGTGCTCGACGCCGCGGCGCAGATACGTGCAGAGCGTTTCCGCCGCCTGCGCGATCTGCGGGGAGCGGGGCTTGTTGGTGGGCGCCAGAACGCCGAAAAAGCCGCGGGTGCGCGTCCGCGCCAGCAGGAGCTGCTCATCCGTCAGTTTGTACGGAATGCCGATGGACGAGGCGTAAATTTCCGCATGGCTGGAGAACTCGAGCGTATCAAACCGCACAAACGCCTCCAGCAGACTGGAACCGCCGCAGCAGACGCCGTGGCTTTCGAGAATCACCGAGTGGTAGCCGGCGACGAATTTTTCGCCGACCAGCATCCCGAGCTTTTCGCTGCCGGGTTTGGCATACGGAGCAAAACCGACTTCCCGGTTGTAGCGGAAACTCTGCGGGAACAGGCGGGCGATCGGCGCCCGTTTGGCCACCGAAAAAGCCATGCCGCTCTGCGGGTGCGCATGCACAATGCCCTTGATGTCGGGGCGGGAATCGTAAATGGCGCGGTGCAGCGGATACTCCGAGGAGGGCGCATACCGACCCTCGTGCGTGCCGTCTGCATGGACGCACACGATGTCGCGCGGCGAAAGGCTCCCCTTGTCGATGGCGGCCGGGGTAATCCACATATCCCCGTTTTCATCCAAACAGGAAATGTTGCCGCCCGCTGCCGTCGTCAGATGGTGTCGGTAGATCCACGACATCATCATGGCAATTTGCTCTCGGGGATGGATATAGGCAAGAGGCGTCATGGAGAATCCAATCTTCGGGGAAATCCGCTGCAAACCGTTTGCGCGGATGGTGCTTTCATTCTACCAAACACCCAATCCCCGGGCAACCGAGCGACGCATCAGGCTTATCCCGGGGGGCGGTTGCCCCGTTTTGAGCCACACGGAGGAAGGTTGTGAAACTCAGCCGCGCGGGGATTTAGAAAATTGAGCCACACGGACTTTGTCTCCACTACGTTCCGACCAAGGTGTCAAATAAGGACTTTTTCTCGGCGGCAGAGCCGCCTGAACGAAGTCAGCGCAACCATTGGAGCGACGGCAAAACGGCAAAGTAATTTTACTGAACTTTCAGGCAAAAAAAAGCATTGGCGGACTATTCACGACTATCTAGTCTTGAAAAGAGGCTGCAGGAGCCATCTTTCAAGAAATTTGGATCAATTATCCCGAAAAAACCGGGATAAGCATGCGCATCGAATCCATCCCGGGGGGCGGGTGCCCCGTTTTGAGCTACACGGACCGGAAGAACGCCAGGAAGAATGTGGGAAAAGGCCCAGCGCGGCGGCACCAGCGCTACAACCCTCGAAGGAGAGTCGAATCATGCTCAGAATGGCACACCCGTGCCCCCGGGGTTCTGCAGCTGCGCGTGTGAATGCCCGGCAGCCGGGAAACGGCGGCGGGAACCGGCAGGGATATGGTTCGGTTCCGGGGAAAATCCGCAAGGGAACAGACACAAAAAAAAGCGCCCGGGCCGAAGCCCGGACGCCGATGCCATAAGGGAGAAAGGATGGATTACATCATGCCATCCATGCCACCGGCAGGAGCCGCCGGAGCCTTCTTCTCCTCAGGGATGTCCGTGATCATGCACTCGGTCGTGAGCAGGAGACCCGCCACGGAGGCGGCATTCTGCAGAGCCAGACGCGTGACCTTGGCCGGATCGACGATGCCGGAGGCGATCATGTCGACGTAGGCGTCGGAGAGGGCATCGTAGCCCTGACCATCCTCGGCGGCCTCGACCTTGGAGACCACGAGCGCGGCCTCCTGACGGCCGGCGTTGTCGACAATCTGGCGGATCGGCGCTTCGGCGCAGCGGTAGATGATCTGCATGCCGACCTTTTCATCGCCTTCCGCCTGATCGATGGCGGCCTTGAGGGCCTTGCGGCAACGGAGCAGGGCGACGCCGCCGCCCGGAACGATGCCTTCTTCGACGGCTGCGCGGGTCGCGTGCAGCGCATCGTCGATGCGGTCCTTCTTCTCCTTCATCTCGATCTCGGTCGCGGCACCGACGTGGATGACGGCAACGCCGCCGGCGAGCTTCGCGAGACGCTCCTGGAGCTTCTCACGGTCGTAGTCGGACGTGGTCTTGTCGATCTGGTGCTTGATTTCGACGACGCGAGCCTGGATGTCGGCCGTCTTGCCCTTGCCCTCGACGATGGTGGTGTTGTCCTTGTCGACGGTGACGCGGGAAGCCTGACCGAGGTCCTCGACCTTGACGTTCTCGAGCTTGAGACCGACCTCTTCGGAGATGACCTTGCCGCCGGTGAGGATGGCGATATCCTGGAGCATGGCCTTGCGGCGGTCGCCGAAGCCGGGGGCCTTGACGGCGCAGATGTTAAGGGTGCCGCGCAGACGGTTGACCACGAGCGTGGCCAGCGCCTCGCCATCGACGTCCTCAGCGATGATCAGGAGCGGCTTGCCCGTCTTGGCAATGCCCTGGAGCACCGGCAGGAGTTCCTGGAGGGAGGAAATCTTCTTGTCGTGGATGAGAATGTAGGCGTTCTCGAGAACAGCCTCCATGGACTCGGGATTCGTCACGAAATACGGGCTGAGGTAACCCTTGTCGAACTGCATGCCTTCGACGACGTCGAGCGTGGTCTCCATCGTCTTGGACTCTTCGACGGTGATGGTGCCGTCCTTGCCAACCTTCTCCATGGCCTCGGCGATCTTGCCGCCGATTTCGGTGTCGCCGTTGGCGGAGATGGTCGCAACCTGCGCGACGGCCTTGTGATCCTTGACCGGCTTGGAGAGCTTGGCGAGCTCGGCGGTGACCACGGCGGTGGCGCGGTCGATGCCGCGCTTGAGCGTCATGGGATTGGCGCCGGCGGTGACGTTCTTGAGACCTTCGCGGTAGATGGCTTCGCCGAGCAGAACGGCGGTCGTGGTGCCGTCGCCGGCGGTGTCATTCGTCTTGGAGGCGACTTCGCGGAGCATCTGCGCGCCCATGTTCTCGAACGGATCGGGCAGCTCGATCTCCTTGGCGACGCTCACACCGTCCTTGGTGATGTGGGGGGCGCCGAACTTCTTGTCGATCACGACATTGCGGCCGCCGGGGCCGAGCGTGGTCTTGACGGCGGCAGAGAGCTTCTGCACGCCCTGGAGGACCGCCTGGCGGGCCTCGGTATTATAGGTAAGTTGCTTAGCAGACATGGTTTATGTCCTTTCTTGAAATAAGTGAATCCAACGCTCAGGCGTAGACGCCGAGCAGATCATCCTCGCGGACAATCTGGTAGGTCTTGTCGCCGACTTTGACTTCCGTACCGCCGTACTTGGGCATGAGCACGGTGTCGCCGACCTTGACGTCGAAGGGAATCTCCTTGCCATCGTCGTCACGCTTGATGCCGACGGCAATGACCTTGCCCTCCTGGGGCTTTTCCTTGGCGGTGTCCGGGATGTAGATGCCACCCTTGACTTCTTCTTTCACTTCGGAGAGCTCAACGAGAACGCGGGCTCCCAACGGTTTAATATTCATGTGATGATTCCTTGATGGATCGGGGTTTTAAAAGGGAAAGGGAAATGAGAGGCGTTGCGGAGCGTCCGGCGGCGGAACGGGTGCGCCGGGGGCACCCCGCAACGGGAGGGGCGACGGCTTATTTCTTGTCGTCCATCATCTCGAAGTCGGCGTCGACGATATTGTCGTCATCCTTCTTCGCGCCATCCTTGGCACCGGAGGAACCGGCACCGGGGTTCTGCGGGGGCGGGGGCGTGGCGCCGGGGTTCGGGCCGCCATTGCCGTACATGGCGCCGGCTGCGTCGTTCATCAGGTTCTGGAGTGCTTCGCTCTTGGCCTTGATGGCGGAGAGATCGTCCTTCTTGCAGGCGTCCTTGGTCTCCTCGACCGCCTTTTCGATCTTGCTCTTCATGTCGGCCGGGACCTTGTCGCCGGCATCCTTGAGGGCGCGTTCGACCTGGTAGGCGAGGCTTTCGGCCTTGTTGCGCTCATCGACGAGCTCGCGCTGCTTGGCGTCCTCGTCGGCGTGCGCCTCGGCATCGCGGCGCATGCGCTCGATGTCATCCTGCGAAAGACCGGAGGAAGAGGTGATGGTGATCTTCTGCTCCTTGCCGGTGCCCTTGTCGTGGGCCGTGACGTTCAGGATGCCGTTGGCATCGATATCGAAGGTGACTTCGATCTGCGGAACGCCGCGCGGAGCGGGCGGAATGCCGTCGAGCTGGAAGTTGCCGAGGAACTTGTTGTCCCGCGCGAACTTGCGCTCGCCCTGCGAAATCTTGATGTCGACGGAGGGCTGATTGTCCGAAGCGGTGGAGAAGACTTCCGACTTTTTGCACGGAATCGTGGTGTTGCGCTCGATGAGCGGGGTGAAGACGCCGCCGAGCGTTTCGATGCCGAGGGAGAGCGGAGTGACGTCCAGCAGAAGCACATCGGAAACATCGCCCTTGATGATGCCGCCCTGGATGGCTGCACCGACGCCAACGACCTCATCGGGGTTGACGCCCTTGTTGGGCTCTTTGCCGAAGATTTCGCGCGCCATATCGACGACCTTGGGCATACGCGTGGAGCCGCCGACGAGGATGATTTCATCGGGCTTGGAAATACCCGCATCCTTGAGGCAGTTCTCGCAGGGGCCCACGGCGCGGCGGATGGTCGCGTCGCAGATCTGCTCGAGCTTCGAGCGGGTGAGCGTCGTCGTCAGGTGCTTCGGGCCGGAAGCGTCAGCCGTGATGAACGGCAGGTTGATATCCGTCGTGGAAGCGCTGGAGAGTTCGCACTTGGCCTTTTCAGCGGCTTCCTTGAGACGCTGGAGCGCCATCGTGTCGCCGGAAAGGTCGATGCCGGTTTCGGCCTTGAAGTTGTCGACGAGCCACTGGATGATGAGGCGGTCGAGATCGTCACCGCCCAGGTGGGTATCGCCGTTGGTCGCCTTCACTTCGAAGACGCCGTCGCCGATTTCCAGAATGGAGATATCGAAGGTGCCGCCGCCGAAGTCGTAAACGGCGATCGTCTCATTCTTCTTCTTGTCGAGGCCGTACGCCAGCGAAGCGGCGGTCGGCTCGTTGACAATACGGAGAACGTCGAGACCGGCGATGCGGCCGGCGTCCTTCGTGGCCTGGCGCTGCGAATCGTTGAAGTAAGCCGGGACGGTGATGACCGCCTGCGTGATTTTCTCGCCCAGATACGCCTCGGCATCCGCCTTGAGCTTCTGGAGAATCATCGAGGAAATCTCGGGCGGCGAATAAACCTTGTCGCCGATTTTGACGGCTGCATCGCCGTTGGGGGCGGCGACGACATCGTACGGGACGAGCGCGCACTCATCAGCCACTTCATTGTACTTGCGGCCCATGAAGCGCTTGATGGAGAAAATGGTGTTTTTCGGATTGGTGACGGCCTGACGCTTTGCCGCCTGACCGACGAGACGCTCGCCGGTTTTCGTAAATGCAACCACGGACGGGGTCGTACGCGCGCCTTCCGCATTCGGAATGACCTGCGGCTCGCCTCCATCCATGACCGCCATGCACGAGTTGGTCGTGCCAAGGTCAATACCAAGAATTTTGCCCATAATGTGGTTCCTTTCTAATCGTGAAGATAGCTGCTGTCCGCTGTTCGGCTGAATGGCCGGACGGACGGGATAGAAATAAGCACGAAACGTGCCAACCACTTTTTACCGGGCTTTTGCGCCACGGGGCGTGACAGGATGTCACACTGCGTCCCATGTCCCCCTGTGCCATGGCACACTCACCGTACCACGGCGCAGCCACGAAACTGTGCACAGGTTGCAGCCGCCCGCACCACGGGTGCGCCGACTGTGCCGTCCCCGGAGCAGGCGGGCGGAAGCAGCGGGGGCGTCAGCCCAGCACTTCGCGCCAGTCGGAGAGGGTGCGGGTCTTGGTGGAGAAAACGGCGCCGATTTTGTGGAGCGTGCGGGAATCGCCCGCATAAGGTCTGGCGTAGCCGCTCTGCTCAATCTGCTCAAGCGCCTCCTCCACAGGCTTGTCGACCTTGAACTCGAAAAGATAGATGTGCTCAGGCGTTTCGACCACGCTGTCGATACGTCCCTGGGACGTGTGCTTCTCGGTGTGAACCAACTGCCCCGCCAGCAGAAAAATGCTGGCAACCACGTTGCGGAAGACGCTCTCGGACTTCATCGCGACGTC
The DNA here is from genome assembly GCA_949295265.1 of uncultured Verrucomicrobiota bacterium. Classification (GTDB taxonomy): domain Bacteria; phylum Verrucomicrobiota; class Kiritimatiellia; order RFP12; family UBA3636; genus JAEDLN01. Next base: position 20,883 of record CASFKR010000068.1, read on the forward strand.
CGCTCCTTCCGGATACGGAAGGTTGGAGAGGAGCCTCTGCAGACGCTGCATGAAGGATGCCGTGCGCCCGGCCTTGAAATCGCGAAAAATCGGGGAAATCTCAAGTTCATCGCGATCGGCGCACGCTTTGTACGTGACATAGGGAATCAGCGTTTCCAGAAAAGCGTAACGCACCTCATCGTTCGGGTAATCGAGCGTGTACTCAAGACTCTCTGAATCGTAGCTTTTAATCGTGAGGTAGCCGGACTGGTAAAGATACGTCAGCGGATTATGGTTGTCCTCATAGGAACTGGTGAGCGCAGCACTGCTGACAATCAGTTCGTCCTGCGCAGGAAGTTCGCGCAGTTTATCGATATTCCGCTGCAATGCGTCAATCAGCGAAGCAGAAGTCCCGGTTTCAAACCAGTAGGTTTTGAACTTCTCCTCTCTGAAGGCTTTTAGGAGGCTGAAGGGGTTATAAACGCCGGGGACTTCCTCCTCCTCGCAGAACCGATAACCGTCATACATCTTGCGGAGTTTACCAAGGCAAGCCTCACGGGTAAGCTTCTTCGCCGCTGCCAACGAATCGATTTCCGGGCTGAACGTTTCCTCCATCTCCGCCTGTGTAATCCCGCAGAGTGTGGCGTATGCCTTGTTCATCGAAATGACGTCAAGCTGGTTGAGGTCGCTGAAGATGGAAACCTTTGCGAACTTCGTGACGCCGGTAAGCCAGGCAAAACGGAAATACTGATCAAGCCCTTTCAGATTGCCGAAGATGCTCTTATAAAGCGACCGGATAAGCTCACGCTCCCCGCTCTTCGCTCCAAGGAGCGGTTTGTCATACTCGTCGACGAGAAAAACAATCGGGCCCTGTTTACGGGAAACCTTCTTGACGAGTGCGCCGAACCGTTCGGCAAGATTCGGATAACCGGCGGTTTTGCAATCATACTGCTCGTCCAAATCACCCATCCAAACGGTGAAGCGGGCCTCCACGTCCGCATAGGAATCGCCCGTGCGGGAAAAATCCAAATGGAAGACCGGGTACTTCTTCCACTCCGTCTCCAGCTTCTCGATGGCGAGCCCTTTGAAAAGCGTTTTCCGGCCTTCGAAGTAAGCACGAAGGGTCGTGGTCAGCAGACTCTTGCCGAAACGGCGCGGACGCGACAGGAAATATTGCCTGCCCTCCGTAACCAGTTTGTAGACTAAATCCGTCTTGTCCACATAGAGATATCCCTCTGTGCGGAGAATTTCAAAGGACTGGACGCCGATGGGCAGTTTGCGGCTTGCGTTCATGCCTTCAGTATAGCAATTTCCGTCCGCAGTTTCTACTTCTGCAAAGGTTGTGCCGTGTGCGGGGAACCCGGGTTGCAATCTGCGAATCGTATGAAATCGGCGGGAGCAGCGGGCGAAAAAGAGAAAGCCGCGCCCGCGCGGGTTGCGCGGGTGCGGCATGCAGGATGAACAAAGCGGCAAGCCGCGTCCGGTCAGTTCTGACCTTTTTTCGACTTTGGAGCCAGCATGCCGGTAGCGCTGCGCCCCATGATTTTGGGCACCTGCTCCACCTGAGCGATATCGGCGACATCCGCGCACACGCGGGAGAGCACGTCCGTGCCGAGCTCCTTGTGTGCATTCTCGCGCCCGCGGTACATGAGCGTGAGTTTCACCTTGTTGCCGTCGGAGATAAACTTGCGGATATTGCGGATTTTGAGCTGATAATCCGCATCCTCCACGTTGGCGTGGAATTTGACCTCCTTGACGTCCTGCCGCGTCTGATTTTTCTTCGCGGCCTTACGCTTCTGTTCCTCCTCGTACTTGAACTTGCCGTAGTCCATGATTTTGCAGACGGGAGGATTCGCGCTGGGATTGATCTCGACCAGATCAAGATCCATCGCCTGCGCCTTGGCGTAGGCCTCGCGGGAGGAGAGAATCCCGGGAGAAGAACCGTCCGGCAGAATCAGACGGACCTGCGGACAGCGGATAAACTGATTGGTGCGGACACGTTCCTCGCCGCGGCGGGAATCCGGACGACCACCCTGGTTATGAGGACCACTGGGGCGGTTGAATGGGGGAAGGGGACTGATGGGAAACCTCCGGTTTAAGGTGAGATGAATGCGGTCATTATAGCACTTCCACCGTCCTTTGTAAGAGAAAAATGACGGTGAAAGAGAGAATTTTCGCCGCACCGCGGCAAACGGCACGGCGAAAGGGTGGCGGAATCAGTCCTTGAGGGCCTCCTGATAGAGCGCGAAGAAGTCCTCGAAGGACATGGCGCCCTTGTCGCCGGCATCGCGCGTACGGACGGCCACCTGCTGATTTTCGAGCTCTTTGCGGCCCAGAATGAGCATGAACGGAACCTTGTCGCCCTGAGCGCGGCGGATTTTGGCGCCCAGCTTGTCGGCATGCGTGTCGGTCGTGACGCGCACATCCATGCTGCGGAGACGGGCTTCGAGCTCCTTGGCAGCATCGAGCTGCGCGTCCGTGATGGGGATGACGCGCACCTGTTCCGGCGCGAGCCAGCACGGGAATGCGCCCGCATACTGCTCGATGAGAATGCCGAAGAAGCGCTCGATGGAGCCGAGAAGCGCGCGGTGTACCATGTAGGGCTGATGCGGTTTGCCGTCCTGCCCGATGTAGGAAAGGTCGAAACGCTCGGGCAGATTGAAGTCGAACTGAATGGTGCCGAGCTGCCACTCACGGCCGATGGCGTCCTTGATCTTGAGGTCGATTTTCGGACCGTAGAAAGCGCCGCCGCCCTCATCGACCTTGTAATCGATGCCTTCGGCGCGGAGCGCATTCTCGAGGGAGCGCGTCGCCTGCTCCCAGCGCTCGGGGGCGCCGACCGCCTTGGCGGGGCGGGTCGAGAGGTAGGCCGCGATTTCGCGGAACCCGAAGCGGCGCAGGATGCGCAGCGCGAACTCCACGGTGTAGCGGATTTCGTCCTCAATCTTGTCGGGCGCGCAGAAGATGTGCGCATCATCCTGCGTAAAGCCGCGCACGCGCAGGAGCCCGTGGAGCACGCCGGATTTCTCGTAACGGTAGACTGTGCCGAGCTCCGCATAGCGGATGGGCAGGTCGCGATACGAACGGGACTGGCTCTTGTAGACCTGGATGTGGAACGGGCAGTTCATCGGCTTGACGTAATACGCCTGCCCGTCGATATCCATGGAGGAGTACATATTCTCCTTGTAAAAACCGAGGTGGCCGGAGGTCTCCCAGAGCCCCGCACGCCCGATGTGGGGCGTAAAGACCATCTCGTAACCGGCGCGGAAGTGCTCGCGGCGCCAGTAATCCTCGATGGCGATGCGGATGCGCGCGCCTTTGGGATGCCAGTGAACGAGCCCCGGACCGACGTCCTCTTCGACGCTGAAGAGATCGAGCTCCTTGCCGAGACGGCGGTGGTCGCGCTTCTGCGCTTCCTCAAGTTGCGTGACAAGCGCATCAATCTGCTCCTGCGACTCGGCGGCAATGCCGTAGAGACGCTGCAGCATCGGATTCTTCTCATCGCCGCGGTAGTAGGAACCGGCGACGCTCATGAGCTTGAACGCCTTGACGCAGCCGGTGGACGGCACATGGGGACCGCGGCACAAATCGTAGTAATCCCCGCAGCGGTAGAAGGTGATGGCCTCCCCTTCGGGAATATCGGCGAGACGCTCGAGCTTGTACGTCTGCCCGCGCGCCTTCAAAAAGGCCTCCGCCTCCGGACGGGTCATCTCCACCCGCTCAAACGGATAATCGGCCGCCGTAATTTCCGCCATCTTCTTCTCGATAGCCGGGAAATCCTCGGCCGAGAGATGGTGGGCCATGTCAAAATCGTAGTAAAAGCCATCGTCCGTCGCCGGGCCGATGTCAAACTTGACATCCGGCCAGAGCTGACCGACGGCGTATGCCATGATGTGCGCCGCACTGTGGCGCATCTCCTTGAGTTCCACTGCTGTGATTCCTTGATGAAATGAAAACCGCACCAGCCGTCTTCCTGACGATGGAAGCCCTGACGATGCGAACGACCGTAATTAAACCAAATCCCGGACCGGCATTCAAGCGACCCTTGCGCCCCCCTGCCCCGTTTGCTAGAATTCGCGCACCTTACACACACGCATTCCATCCAACAGATTTCGGAACCGCCATGCACGAACTTGAAAACCTCGGACTGACCGAGCTCCAACTCGAACTCAAGAACACCTGCCGCGAAATCGGTGAGAAGTACATCATCCCCGTTCGCGAGAAGTATGACGAAGAGCAGCACTTCCCGACGGACATCGTCGAGAAATTTGCGGAAGCCGGGCTGTTCGGCGTGTTCATTCCGGAAGAATACGACGGTCTCGGCGGCAACACCAAGGACATGGTGGTTACCGTGGAAGAGCTCTGCAAGTACGATGCCGGCATCGCGCTGAGCCTCTTCGGCACGGCCCTCGGCACGCTCCCGATTCTGCTCTGCGCCAACGAAGAGCAGAAGAAGAAGTACCTCCCGCGCATTGCCGCCGGCACCATCGCCGCTTTTGCGCTGACCGAGGCGAACGCCGGCTCCGATGCCGCGGGCGTCCGCACCACGGCCCGTGAGGAGGAGGATTGCTTCGTGCTCAACGGCACCAAGCAGTGGATCACCAACGGCGGCGAGGCCGAGATTTACACGGTCTGCGCGATGACCGACCCCTCGAAGGGTGCGCGCGGCGCCTCGTTCTTCATCGTCGAAAAGGGCACGCCCGGCTTCACCTTCGGCAAGAAGGAAAACAAGATGGGCATCCGCGCCTCCGCGACGCGCGAACTCATCTTCGATGAATGCCGCGTTCCCAAAGAGAATCTCATCTGGGGCAAGGGCCGCGGCTTCTTCGTCGCGATGAAGACGCTCGACGCCTCCCGTCCCTCCGTTGCCGCGCAGGCCCTCGGCATTGCCACGGGCGCGCTCAACACCGCCATCAAGTACTCCCGCGAGCGTCACCAGTTCGGCAAGCCGCTCTGCGCCAACCAGGGCTACCTCTTCATGCTCGCCGACATGGCGATGAAGGTGGAGGCCGCCCGCGCCCTAGTCTACCGCTGCGCGGAATTCATGGATTCCGGCGCCAAGGACGTCTCCAAGATCTCCGCCATGGCCAAGTGCTACGCCTCCGATGTGGCGATGTCCGTCACGACCGACGCCGTTCAGGCGCTCGGCGGCTACGGCTACATGAAGGAGTACCCGGTTGAGAAGATGATGCGCGACGCCAAGATCACCCAGATCTACGAAGGCGCCAACCAGATTCAGCGCGACATCATCGGCAAGGCGCTCATCAAGGAAGCCGCCGCCGGCGAATTCTAAGCGCGCGCGGCACAGTTGTTCCCGCCGCTTACCTGCGGGCGCGGCAATTCCGCCGCGCCCGTTTCTTTTTCTCTTTCTCCGCATCGTCCGCACCCCGGCGTTCCCCGCCGACCCCGTCATGAAGACCTTTGAACAGCTTTTTGAGGAGCTCGCCGCCAAGGCCGCTGCCTCCGACCCCAATTCCGGAACCGTCAAGGAACTCCAAAAAGGCGTCCATTTCATCGGAAAGAAAATCATCGAAGAAGCCGGTGAAGTCTGGATTGCCGCCGAGTACGAGAGCGATGACCGCATGGCGGAGGAGATTTCCCAGCTTCTCTACCATCTGCAGGTGATGCTCCTCGCCAAGGGGCTCAAGCTCGAGGACGTCTACCGCCACCTCTAAGCGCAACGTCCGCCCGCCCTCCCCTGCCCTTCCCTTTTCACCCCGGTTCTTCTTTCCGCCGGACAGTATGCGGTGCCCCGTGCCCGCCGGTTGCCATGCTGAAAATTGCCCTTCCCAACAAAGGCGCACTCGCTGAGGGCGCCCTCTCCATTCTCCAGGATGCCGATTACCGGTGCCGCCGCTCCGACCGCGCCCTCAACGCCGTCGACACCGTCAACGAAATCGAGTTTTTCTTCCTGCGGCCGCGCGACATCGCCGTCTACGTCTCCCGGGGCGTCATTGACCTCGGCATCACGGGGCGCGACCTGAACCTCGATGCCGCCACACCGGCGCTGGAAATTCTCGCGCTGGGCTTCGGCAAGTCGTCGTTCCGCTATGCCGTCCCGAATGACAGCGACCTGACCCCCGACAAGCTCGAAGGCAAGCGCATCGCCTGTTCGTACAACAACATCGTGCAGCGCGATCTGGCGCAGCGCGGCGTGAATGCCACGGTCGTGCGCGTCGACGGCGCCGTGGAAATCTCCATCCGCCTCGGCGTTGCCGACGCGGTGGCCGACGTCGTGGAAAGCGGCGAAACACTCCGCCAGGCGGGGCTCAAAATCGTCGGCGAGCCCGTGCTGCAGTCGGAAGCCGTCGTCATTGCCCGCGATGAAGAAACGGCGGCGCGCCCGCAAGCCGTCAAGTTCGTCAAGCGTCTCGAAGGCATCCGTCTGGCCCGAGAATACGAGATGATCGAATACGACATCCGCCGCGACCTGCTCGAAAAAGCCACGCAGGTGACGCCCGGCATTGCCGCGCCGACCATCGCCCCGCTCAACGACCCGGATTGGGTCGCCGTCAAGGCCATGGCGCGCCGCAAGGGCATCAACGAAATCATGGACCGGCTCTCCGAGCTCGGCGCCAAGGGTATCGTCGCCTCTCCGCTGCGCGCCTGCCGCCTCTGAGCCGCGCGCTCCGCCCCTCCTCTTCCCTATTTCCACGCCCGGGCCCCGAATCGCGGCCGACTCTCCCCAACACCATTTCAACCGCCATGCATACGCTCCTTTCCCCTGCCGTTCAAGCTTCTCTTTCCGGTTCTTCGATGATTCGCCGGATGTTCGAAGCCGGCATTGAACTCAAGAAAAAGTACGGGGCCGAGAATGTCTACGACTTCTCGCTCGGCAATCCCGACCTGCCGCCGCCCCCTGCGGTGAAAGAGGCGCTGCGCGCCATTGCCGAGACGGCCGACCGGCCGTTCGCCTTCGGCTACATGCCCAATGCGGGCTATCCGTCCACGCGCCAGGCCCTCGCCCAACTCATTTCGCGCGAGCAGGACACCCCGGTTCCGGCGGACAACGTCGTCGTCACCGTCGGTGCCGCCGGCGGGCTCAACGCCTTCTTCCGCGCCGTGCTCACGCCGGGCGATGAGGTGCTCGTCCCCTCCCCCTACTTCGTGGAATACGGCTTTTACTGCGGCAACTTCGGCGGCAAGCTGGTGCCCGTTCCGACCCGTCCCGAGGATTTCTCGCTCGATCTCGAAGCCATCCGCGCCGCCATCACGCCGAAAACGCGCGCCATCATCATCAACACGCCGAACAACCCGACGGGCCAGATTTACCCGGCGGAAGACCTCCGTGCGCTCGCCGCCATCCTCGAAGAGGCTTCCGCGCGCAACGGCCGCACCGTCTTCCTCGTTTCCGATGAACCGTACCGCGCGCTCAATTACGAAAACGAGCCGATTCCCTCCATCTTCCGCGCCTGCCGCGATGCGGTCGTCATCGGCTCGTTCTCCAAAACGCTTTCGCTGCCGGGCGAGCGCATCGGCTACATCGCCGTCAACCCCGCCATCGAAGGCGCGGCCGATCTGGTGGCTGGCCTGATTTTCACGAACCGGACCCTCGGCTCGGTCAACGCCCCCGCCATCGGGCAGAAGATCATCGAAGCCGCCTGCGCTTCGCACGTCGATGTGGACGTCTACCACCGTCGGCGCGACCGTCTCTGCGCGATTCTGGAAGCGGCGGGCATTTCGTTCTTCCGGCCGAAAGGCGCCTTCTACATCTTCGCGAAGTCGCCGGTGGAGGATGAGAGCGTATTCGTCCAGGCACTGCTGGAGGAGCACATCCTCGTGGTCCCGGGCGGCGGCTTCGGCATGGGCGGGCACGTCCGCCTGGCCTTCTGCGTGGAGGATTCGGTGATTGAATCCTCGGCACCGGCCTTCCGGCGGACGATGGCGCGCTTCCGCTGAGCGGTCCGCCGGAACCGCACCGCATCCGCGAAGGATGCACAACAACAAGCCCCCGTGTCGTGATGCGGAGCGGGGGCTTGTGTTTCTTTTTCCGTGGCAGGGGCGTGTCAGGGCCCGGCGCGCAGCGCCGCGCGAAGACGCGAGGCCAGCGCATGGGCGCCGGGCGCAACGGACGGGAGCGCCGCCTGCACGCGCTGGAGGAGTCCGAGCGCCGCATCGCGATACCCGTCCGGGAAGTTCCGCGCATTTTGGAGGGCGCCCATGACGAGAATCGGCACATTTTCGTTGACGGGCGCCATCCGCAGCAGGGCGGACTCCAGCCAGGCGAGCCCGCGCGGCGTCCAGAGCCGGGTGTTGTTCCGGGCCAGCGCGCCGTGCAGCGCACGGGCGTGCCCCGGATGCTCGGGGAGGAACGCCTCCGTGCGCTCCTCCGCCTCCGCCCAGTCGAACACCTCCGGCAGCGGGAGGGAGCCGAGCGCCGCCAGATAGGCGCCATAGCCGGCGACGTGACCGACGGCGGCCGCCCGGAAGCGCGCCAGGAGCGCGCGCGTCTGCGCCCGGTCGCCCGCGGCGGCCACGCCCAGCACGGCGTCGACGTACTCGCTGGCGCAGCG
>CASFKR010000069.1 GCA_949295265.1 uncultured Verrucomicrobiota bacterium
TCGTTTTGTCTTTCTTTGTCTTTTGCTGGGCATATAAACGCCGAAACACGTTCTTATTGACTTGATTTTCGATGGGTGTCATTTGCATAGTCCCCAAAGTATGATGGTAACATGTTAAATGACGCAACCTTAATTTTCCCTTTTCACTTTTCGGTAACCGTAATTATGACGCAACCCGCGGGGAAAGATTCCGTCTTGTCTCAGCGCGTCACTTTCGGTACTCTAGAAACACATCGTTCTGTTGGTTCAAAACGTATTTTCTCTGATCCATGAAATCGTCTATCTCTCTCGCCCTTCTTCTTTCTGCCGGTATCGTTCTTGCCCCCGCCCTCCGCGCGGATCCTGTCCAGGATGCCACAAAGGCTTACGCCACCTTTGCTCAGCAAGCCGCAGAGATGAATCTGGGCGGCATTTTCGGCATGCTCCCCGCCGCGTACCAGACGAATGCCGAGCAGCTCTTCAAACTTTCCGCCAATACGGTCGGTGAGGAAATCTGGACCCAAGGCCGCCAATTTCTCTACAACGCATCTGCAACAGCCGTGAAACGGTCGGATGTTTTTGCCGAAGCCATGGCGTTTCGCCGCTCGGAAACGCAGCAGATTGCCGATGAGTTCGACCTCAACCTTCCGGAAAACCCGAGCGTTGATGAGTTGCAGTCCGGCATTGTACACGTTTTCTCGCGCCTCGGCGCCATCGCCCGGTCCGCGGACTGGCAGAAGGTCACGAACGAATCGTTTTCCGACCTTTTCTCCAACATCAAGCCGCTGACGATGAAAGGCGTGACCGACAAGGTCGCCGAACCGCCGGTCAACTGGCTTTCCTTTGCCAATGCCAGTCAGGCCCGCCTCATCGACAGCAGCACCGTTGCCTTCCCCTTCGGCAACGCGGATGATGACGGAGAGAAAAAGGAAATCATCTTCAAGTGCGTGGACGGCAAATGGATTCCGGCGTTTCTCGACTTCTCCGATGAAACGACGGCACGTCTCAAGAACGCCATTTCATCGGTCAAATTTACGGATGCCCAGCGCGGCGCGGTCCTGACCCTCCTGCGGAGCCTCACGAACAGCGCCAATGAATTCGGCAAAGCCGAAAACCGGCATATGCTCAAATCCATTGCCGAGCAGCAGAAAATGCCCATCATCATGGCATTCATGCTGATGGGATCCGCCTTCTCCTCCGGCGATGGCGAAGGGCTTCCCGCCAATCTTTCGCTCCCCTTCTAAGCGCTTTTTCCGCCATTCCCTGCCCCTTCTGCCGCCCTGCTGCGCCCTGCGCCGCCGGGCGGCTCCTTTTTACCCGGAATACCCCAATATGGGGCATCTGTTTTCCTCGGCAACACGTCTTGCAAATGGTCAGACCAGTCCAAAATCCGTCTATCTGCTCCCGCAAAAAGAGAAACGTGATCCTTTAGGCAGTCAATGAACCTAAATAACGCAGTTGGCCCCGCGCGCATTCGCGCGCGGGGCCAACTGCGTTATTTAGGATTACTACTACAGCCTCTACGGAAACGGCGCCTGCTCGTTGAGCGGAACGCTCGACATGTGGGGCAATGTCTGGGAATGGCTCGACACGCCGCACGAAGAGGGTCAGATGAAAATCAAGGGAGGCGCCTTCGACGAACCGCGCAGCCAGTGCCGCACCGAGGAGCGCGGAAACGGGCGTGACCCGTCGCATGGCTATCCCAATGTCGGCTTCCGCATCCTGCGCGAGACAAACTGGGCGGCCGTCATGCTGGAAAAGGCCGCCGGTACCGAGTGGCTGGCCAACTGTCTGCCGGGCAGTGAAACCTTGACCGCTGCCGACTACCGGATCCTCGAAGAGGACCCGGATGGCGACGGAATTCCCAGTTGGGCGGAATTTGTCGCCCAAACCAATCCCAATGACGCAACGAGCAAATTCTCCGCAACCATTTCCCTGGACAGTTCCGGGAACCCCGTCATCGGCTGGAATACGCCGACCTACGTCTCGAGACGCTACCGCATCTACGGCAAGGTGGAACTGTCCGATTCCGTCTGGCTTGAAGTGAAAGACAATGCGGAAGTGTACCGTTTTTTCAGGATTCTCGTCGTTCTGCGGTAGACGCCCTCTTTTTCATCCGCCAAAAAAAAGGAGACGAACCGCCCGACAGCGGTTCGTCTCCATTCCAACAGAAAATGCCGGCGTTAAATCCGGTCGATTTTCCTGGGAATCAGGTAGATGAGCGGAATGCCGATGACACCGACGGCGGCCTTGACGGCCAGGTTGAACAGGAAGATTTCCCAGACAACGGACCACGAAAGTGCCCAGGCGAAGGCGCCAATCGAAAAGACGAGGTTGTCAATCGGAATGGAAACGGCATTGCTCAGCAGCACGCGGAGCCACGAATGGCGGGCGGTGCGAATCCGCACCATGTGGTACACCTGCGTATCCGCCAGTTCGCTCAGCAGCATGGCCGCAAGAGAAGCGGCCACGAGGCGCCACATCGGCGAAAAAACCTGCGAAAAGGCATCGGCGGCATCCGGCACCTCGCCCGGCGCCATGGCGCAGAGCGCCAGATAGCCGGAGGCGAAGAGGTTTACGCCGAAAGAGGTGAAGACGAGCCCCGTCACACCCCGCTTGCCGAGAACCCGGTGCGCCAAATCGCGAAACGTGAAGGTCAGCGGATAGCAGAACGTACCCATGTCCACAGCCAGACCGAACAGAACCCCGATTTTGAGCGAGGCGACGTTCGAAAGCAGCTGAAGACCCACGTAGATGCCGGAAACGGCGGCCAGCAGAACAAGCGCATCGGCACGCTCCCGGGAAGTCGACGACAGGTCTGACCCGGCGGCGGACGAAACGGCGGAAAATTCGGTTTTCATCAACGGAAAATCAAACGGACAAGGTTCTGAAAAATAGAAGGCTGCCGCGCGGCAACAGCCGCACGGCAGCGTTGACCTTGCATCCATCCTTGCCGTCAGAGGTCGTTGGCGGCAAAGCGTTGCAAGTTGGAAGGAATTACTTCATCTTGGCGAGACCGTCCTTGATCTCGTTGAGCTTCGCCTTGAGGGCGTAGGGCAGACGGCCGTAGAAGTCCTCCTTGGCGGCCCAGTCGGCCCCGAGGCCTTCGAGTTCCTTCTCCCAGCCGGCCTTGTCGACGGTGAGGAGCTCCTTGAGCGTCTTCTTGGAGACGTCGCAGCCCGTCAGGTCGATGTCGTCGGGGTTGGGCAGGAAGCCGATCGGCGTCTCGACGGCTTCGACGTTGCCTTCGATGCGCTCGCAGATCCACTTGAGGACGCGGCTGTTGTCACCGTAGCCCGGCCACATGAAGTTGCCGTCGGCATCCTTGCGGAACCAGTTGACGAAGAAGATCTTCGGCAGCTTGGTGGCGTCGGTGCGCAGCGCCATGGTCAGCCAGTGCATGAAGTAGTCGCCCATGTTGTAACCGCAGAAGGGCAGCATCGCCATGGGGTCGCGGCGGACCTGGCCGATCTTGTCGGAGATGACGGCGGCGGTGATTTCGGAGCCGGCGGCGGCGCCCATGAAGACACCGTGCGTCCAGTCCTTGGCCTGGTTGACCAGCGGAATCGTGGAGGGACGACGGCCGCCGAAGAGCATCGCGTCAATGGGAACGCCGACGGGTTCGCCGTCGAACAGGCCTTCGAAGCCATCTTTGTCGAGCACCGGGCAGTTGACGGCCGGAGCGGTGAAGCGGGAATTCTTGTGAGCGGCGACGTAGCCCATCTCCTTGATTTCCTTCTTCGTCATGCCCGGCTTCGGACCCATGCGGTACGGATCGTCTGCGCAGACATAGCAGGGATTGCCCTTCCAGTCGACGCCTTCCTTCGGAGCCTTGACACCCATGTCTTCCCACCAGATGTCACCGTCGGGCGTGAGAACGACGTTGGTGAAGATGGTGTTCTTGTTGCAGGAGTCGAGGGCGTTGGGGTTGGAGTCCTTCGAGGTGCCGGGGGCAACGCCGAAGAAGCCGTTCTCGGGGTTGATGGCGTAGAGGCGGCCGTCCTTGCCGGGCTTGATCCAGGCAATGTCGTCACCGACGGTCTCGAGCTTCCAGCCTTCGAGGCGGGGCTGCATCATCGCCAGGTTCGTCTTGCCGCAGGCGGACGGGAATGCGGCGGTCATGTAGTGGACGTGGCCTTCCGGCGAGGTGAGCTTGAGGATGAGCATGTGCTCAGCCATCCAGCCTTCGCGGCGGGCGAGCGTCGAAGCGATGCGGAGCGCGAAGCACTTCTTGCCGAGCAGGGCGTTGCCGCCGTAGCCGGAGCCGAAGGACCAGATTTCGCCGTCTTCGGGGAACTGGACGATGTACTTCTTCTCCATCGGGGCGCAGGGCCACGCGACGTCCTTCTGACCCTTCTTGAGCGGGGCGCCGACGGAGTGCAGGCAGGGAACGAAGTCCGCGCCCTTGTCGATGGCCTTGAGCACCTGCGTACCGACGCGCGTCATGATTTCCATGTTGACGACGACGTACGGGGAGTCGGTGATTTCAACGCCGAGCTTGGTGATCGGGTTGCCGAGCGGGCCCATGGCGAAGGGGATGATGTACATCGTACGGCCCTTCATGCAGCCCTTGTAGAGACCGCGCAGGGTTTCCTTGAGCTGGGCAGGATCTTCCCAGTTGTTCGTGGGACCGGCCTCGACCTTCTCCTTGGAGGAGATGTAGGTGCGACCCTCAACGCGGGCCACGTCGGACTCGTGGGAGCGGGCCAGGTAGCAGTCCTTGCGATTCTTGCTCGTCAGCTTGATGAACTGACCATTGGCAACCATCTGCTCGCAGATGTCCTTCCACTCCTTCTTCGTGCCCGTGCACCAGTACACATTGTCGGGCTGGCAGAGCTTGACGTACTGATTCACCCACGCCAGGAGCTTGGCATTCTTGGTGGGTTGCTTCTCGGCGACGGCGGGGGCAGCCTTCTTGCAGGCGCAGCCGGCAGCTTTCTTGCAGGTTTTCTTGGTGACCATAGGGATGATTCCTGATATTGGTTGCCCGAGACACCGTCAGCCGACTTGGCTTCGGCACCCGGAAAGTTTTGGGCGATAAGGATAATGATTTTCCACGCGCGATGCAAGAAGATTCAACCCGCGCGCGTTTTACAAGGTTGCGGACTGGCGCGCGGCGGGCGGCCGGCGGCTGCCCGCAACCTGTGGCGGGAAGCGGCGCAGGCGGGGCTTCTTGACGCACTTTTGCGCACTGAAGTACGATATTCGCAGAATGGAGCCCTTCGCCGCGCGCCCGTTTCGGATGCGCCGCGCCGACTTTGCCACACCCCTGCCACCATGCAAAAACTCCGGTCTTTCGTCCGCTTGCCCTTCAGCACCGCTCTCATCGGTTCAGCACTCGTCGGCTCCGCGCTTGTCGCCAGCGGGGGCGATGTCCTCTGGACGGGCGGTGCCGGGACGCGCCTCTGGTCCGACCCCGCGAACTGGCAGGACGGCGTTCTGCCCCAGGCGGGAGACACGGTCACGCTCAACGACGGCACGGAAGAAGCGCCGGTCGTGGCAGACGGCTCCGTGCAGGCGGACCTGACGTCGCTGACCGTGGCGGATGCGGCGGGCACGCGCGGCGCCCTGCGCCTTGAGCCGGAGGCGCGCCTCCTGCTCACCAACGGGCTCCACATCGGCGTTTCCGGGCGCGGCGCCTTCGAGCTCGCCGGGGGCACCCTCATCACGGGCAAGCCCATGACCGTCGGGCAAGGTGTCGGCTCGGAAGGCCTCTTCACGCTCTCCGGCGGCATCTTCTACCTCTCCAACAGCGTGGCGGTCGCCACCGCCGGTGCGGGCACGTTCACCCAGACCGACGGGAACATCATCGTCCAATGCGAAGCGGGGCAGACCCGGATGATGGAAATGGCCATCGAACCGGACAGCACCGCCACGCTCGACCTCTCCGGCGGCACCATCAGCTCCTCCGCCGCCTTCCACCTCTATGCAGGGCGCTACGGCCACGCCGACGTGCGCGTCTCCGGCGATGCCTCCGCCTCCTTCTCCCGCACGCTCAATGCCGCCGAGCAACCCGGCTCCACCTGCTCGATTCTGGTCACCAATCAGGCGGCCTTCAAATTCGCCACCGAATCCTTCATCGGCATCCGCGGAACCGCCACGTGCGACTTCCACGCCGACGTCACGCTCAACCGCGGCTTCGTGCTCGGGCAGCACGAAACGGGCATCGGCATCATGCGCGCCGGACCCGTCACCATTACGTGCAACAATGCCGACAGCAAATCCATCCCGGGCACCGCCATCGGCAAGCGCGGACACGGCGAACTCTACCTGGACGGCACAACCATCACCCTGTTCAAGCGCGGCATCCGCGTCCGCGAAGAAGAGCCCGGCTTCGGCGTTTTGCGCGGCTGGGGGACGATCCAGACCTCCGGAAAATCCGGCGATGCGGCGTCCCGCATTCTCATCAACAACGGGCTCATCATTGCCGACGGCGGCGGCGAGGCGCGCGACCTCTCCTTCAACAGCGGCTTCACCGCCGTCACCAACACGCTGGACAACGCCTCCACCAACGGCTGGTATGCGGTGCGCGGCGCCCGCCTTATTCTGCCGCCGCTCACCGTTCCCGCCGGAACCGCCGCCATCAACTGGGGCGAAGCCGCCGGTGATGCGGTGCCCGAACTCGTGCACAGCGCCCGCCTCACCTTCGCAGACGCCGCATCCGGCGGCACCGTGCAGGGCATGCTCCTGGCCACGGATGCCGCAACGCTGCCCGAGACGCTCCCGCGCGAAGGACTGGCCGCCGTGTGGTCCTTTACCGCCAATGACGCCCTGGCCCTCGAAGCCATCGAAGTGTGCGCCGACCCGGCGCAGACGCGCGGGCTCTCGCTGACACTCCGGCACCACACCCCTGCCACGGACACGTGGGACTATCTGCCGATTCTCTCCGAGGGGAACGGCCGCATCGCCGCGGCTACGGACAGCTTCGGGCTCTTCGCGCTCTACGCCACGCATGCCCGGACGATCCTGCTCGTCCGCTGAGCTGGCGCTCACGCCGGCTTCATCTGTCGCCGCCTCCGGTCGCGCTGCTTCGCCTCCGTTGAATCCGATGATGAGGCGGGGCTTAACTCGGCGTATTCTTCGTATTCTTTTTGCTAGAATTGTGCGCACAGGCCGGGCTGGGTTTCCGATGCCAGCGCCCCCGGTAGGCGTCTTGATGGTGTCGGAAACCGCTGATTGGAGGTTCACCTCATGGAGGGAGAACCTCCAATTTTCTTTTTAGGCGATCCGTCGTGTTCGTCCTGTCTGTCGTGTCCTTCCTGTCTGTCCTGTTTCGGCGCGCTACGCACTTTTGTTCGCCCCCTTCAAGGTAGGAATTTTGGGGTATGCTCTACCTCAGGATTCGCTTCGCTCATCCCGAGGTTAAGCATCCTTCGACCCCTTCGGGGCCACGGCGCGGGCCTTCGCTCGCGCGGCATTGCTCTGTGCCTCTGCGGCTGTCATTCCGGGTGCGCCGCTGGCGAAGGGTTCCGGATTCTGGTAGCCTTTGAAACACCCCCGCACGGGGGTCGGCACACAAACGCGTTCTCACACCTCGGCAAAGGCACAAACCATGGGCGGCTTTTTCGGCGCCGTCTCCCGCGAACACTGCGCGGCAGACGTCTTTTTTGGAACGGATTATCATTCGCACCTCGGCACACACCGCGGCGGCATGGCGTTCTGGACGCCCGACAAGGGATTCCTGCGCTCCATCCACGACATTTCCAACTCCCCGTTCCGCACCCGCTTCGACGCCGACTACACCGAATTCTCCGCCGCCAACCCCGCCGCCGGCATCGGATGCATTTCGGATACGGATGACCAGCCGCTGCTCTTCCTTTCGCACCTCGGCCCCTATGCCATTGCCACGGTCGGGCTCGTCACCAACCTCTCGGAACTCATCGAAGGCCTCTTCCAGCGGCATGTCGCGCAATTTTCCGCCCTGCAAGCGGGCGAAATCACGCAAACCGAGGTCATTGCGACCCTGATCAACTCGCAAAACTCCTTCGAAGACGGCTTCCGCCACGTTCAGGAGGTCGTCAAAGGCTCCATTTCCATCCTGCTTCTGGCACCGGACAATGTCCTGTACGCCATGCGGGACCGCTGGGGGCGCACGCCCATTGTGCTGGGACGCAAGGAAGAAGGCTTTGCCGCATCGTTTGAATCCTGCGCCTTTCCGAACCTCGGGTACAAAACGCTGCGCGATCTGGGGCCGGGCGAAGCCGTGCGCATCACCTCCTCGGGCGTGCAGACGCTGCTCGAACCGCGCCCGCAGGAGTGCCTCTGCGCCTTCCTGTACGTCTACTACGGCTACCCCGGCTCCTCGTATGGCGGGTGCAACGTCGAACATGCCCGCTACCGGTGCGGCTCCGAACTGTCGAAGGATTCCCCCGCCGAAGCCGACATCGTGGCCGGTATCCCGGATTCCGGCGTCGGCCACGCCCTCGGCTATGCGCAGGAAAGCGGCACGACGTATGCCCGACCCTACGTCAAGTACACCCCGACGTGGCCGCGCTCCTTCATGCCCTCCAATCAGGCGGCGCGCCAGCACATCGCCCAGATGAAGCTCATCCCGATTCCGGAGCTGATTCACGACCGGCGCATCGTCTTCTGCGACGACTCCATCGTGCGCGGCACGCAGCTCCGCGATCAGGTCAAGCGCCTCTTCCAGGACGGCGCCAAAGAAGTGCATGTGCGCATTGCCTGTCCGCCGCTCCTCTTCCCGTGCCCGTTCATCAACTTCTCGCGCTCAAAGAGCGTGATGGACCTGATTACGCGCCGCATCATCCATGATCTGGAAGGCGACAAAGCGGACATCTACAGCTACATCGACCCGAATGGCGAGCCCTACAAAGCGATGGTCGACCGCATCCGCGAACGGCTCGGACTCACGTCGCTCGCCTTCCAGCATCTGGAATCGCTCAAGCGCGCCATTCGCCACGAAGGCATCTGCACCTACTGCTGGAGCGGCAGAGACCCCGCGCTCCCGCCCTGCAGCGGGTGCTCCGCCTGCGCGCACGAACCCGCGAATTCCCCAAGCGCCTCCTGACGCCCCGGCACAACCGTGCCCCCCGGCACAACCGTGCCCCCCGGCACAACCGCGCCCCCGTTAGAATCTTTCCGGGCGTTTATGCTATTCTTCCCGCGCTGATTGATTTTCCCGTTTTCTTCTTTTTCCGAATCCCCGTCTCTTCGCATGAAACGCTTTGCCCCCGCCCTGCTCGCGCTTACCCTCGCCGCCATTCCCGCGACCGCCCCGGCCATTGGAGGAACCACGGCCCAGACCATCTCCGCCGGCCTCTCCTTCAGCCTCGACAGCCCCACCGTTCTGGGCGATGAAATCAATCTGGAACTCCACGGCGGCTATTACTGGCGCGACGGACTGCTCTTCGGCGGCACTGTTGCATACCACGATGAAGACGCCACCACGCTCTGGTCGGTCGCCGCCCTCTGCCAGTACCACTTCCTCGACGCCTACCTGACCGATGCGAACGGCAGCGCCTCTCCGTTCTCGCCGTTCGTCGGCCTGCTCCTCGGTTTCGGCTCCGGCGAAAATCCCGTCGATGACGATACCGGCGCCCTCATGGGGCTGCGCCTCGGCTTCGACGTCTTCCTCACGCAGAACATCGCCTTCTATCTGCTGGGCGACTACACCTTTGCCACCGGCGACATCTATCCGGACGAAAACAAGATGGAAAGTTCCGAACTGCGCGTCTGCGCCGGTCTGGACTTCTTCTTCTAAGGCATCCGCCCGCACGTCGCGCGTGCGCGCGCGTCCCGCACGTCGTGCCGCCCCGCCCCTCTTTCCTGTCATCCCTTTTTCTGTGATTCCCTGTGACCGGCATCCCGCCGGCCCGATTTTCTTCCGATGAAAAACTACAAAATCGCTGTCATCCCCGGAGACGGAACCGGTCCCGAGGTCATTGGCGAGGGCCTCAAGGTCCTCAAAGCCGCAGCCGCCAAATTCAACTTTACCATCACGCCCACCGAATTTCCCTTCGGCGGCAAGCGCTACATGGAAACCGGCAAGCTCGTCGACGAGGCCGATGAGCAGGCGCTCCGTCAGCACGATGCCATCTACCTGGGCGCCATCGGTCTCTCCGCCAACGACGCCAAACAGGTGCCCCCCGGCATCCTCGAAAAGAACATTCTGCTCAAGCTCCGCTTCGATTTCGACCAGTACATCAATCTGCGCCCCGTCAAACTCTTCCCGGGCGTCGAATCGCCCGTCAAGAATGTGACGCCCGAAAACATGGATTACGTCGTTGTGCGCGAAAACACCGGCGGCGTCTACACCGGCATGGGCGGCAACATGATGAAGGACACGCCGCAGGAAGTCGCCTCCCAGGAATGGGTCTACACCCGTTTCCAGGTCGACCGCTGTCTGCGTTATGCCTTCGAGCTCGCCAAGAAGCGCCACACCGCAGAGGCCCCCTTCCGCGGCCTTTCTGCGGAAGCGAAAGCCGCGGGCAAGACGGCCCGCCTCACCCTTTGCGGCAAAACCAATGTGCTGACCAGCGTTTTCGGCCTCTGGGAGCGCGCCGCCAAGGAGATGACCAGGGAATATCCGACGGTGGAACTCAACTACCGCCACGTTGACGCCATCTGCCTGCTGATGGTGCAGGATCCGGGGCAGTTCGACGTCATCGTCACCGACAACATGTTCGGCGACATCATCACCGACCTGGGCGCCGCCACGCAGGGCGGTCTGGGCGTTGCCGCCGGCGGCAACCTCAACCCCGAAGGCATCTCCATGTATGAGCCCATCGGCGGAACGGCTCCGGACTGGACCGGCAAGAACGGCATCAACCCCATCGCCGCCATCGCCGCCGCCGCGCTGATGATTTCCAATCTCGGCGAAACCGAAGCCGGCGCCGCCATCGAGCAGGCCATCGCCAAGGTTACGCCGATGATGAAGACCCAGCTGGCCGGGCAGATGGGCTACACGACCACCGAAGTCGGCGATCTGGTTGTCGCCAACCTCTGAAACCGGCGGCCTCAACCACGGTTGCAGCGGGCGGGGGATTTCCCCTGCCCGCTTTCTTTTGCCTCCGGGCGGCACGCGGCGCGGTCAACCGCGAAATCCGGCACGGCGTTTCCGGTTCAGGGTTTCTTCTTCCGGTACGTCACCACCGCAAGGGCATGGCGCGGAAGAACGATGGTATCGCCTTCCAGGGAGACATCGCCGGAAACCGAATCCAACTCCACGCGCTCATAGCCCGGAACCGAGAGGCGGGTTTTCCGGACGTCCCGGTCACTCTGCGTCAGGAGGACGGCCAGCCTGTCGCCCAGCCGGAAAGCGTTGCTCTGCACATCCGGATTATCCAGCGTGTGACAGCAATCCGCGCAGAAGACGCCCCGGTAGAGAAGGTCGCGATGGCGCTCGCGCAGCGCATTGGCTTTCGCCAGATACGCCTGATCGCGCGGAGCCTCCGCAAGCGAGGCGCGGCAACGGTACACTTCCACATCGCTGCGGCTTCCCAGAAGGAGCATCCGGTTGACGGGGAATTCCACATCGGAATCATCGCGGATGTTCCGGTTGGAAATAACGGCTTCCGGAAATGCGGCCTTGAACAGATAACTGGCCGACTTCAGTTGCGGCGGTTCGCCGGTCGTTCGCCAGTCCGGATTCCAAACCCCTTCCGGATCGCCGACGATATGGACAAAATCGGTATACTGGAGCGTCAGGTCGCTGACGCATTCAATGCCGAAACCCATCCCCGGCTTGCGGGATTTTGCATATTCATAGAGCTCCCGGAGCATCTCGCGTTTCCTGCGCATAAGCCCAATGAAGGGAATGGGATGGCCGTGCGTCGGATCGCAGCAGGGCGTGGAGGTGAAACCGAGCTGGTCGAAAAAGACGCTGTCGACCCCCAAGTCGATGGCAAAATCGACGTGGCGTTTGAGAATCTCCAGCCAGGAACGGCAGGAAGGACAGGCGACCACAAAGGTTTTATTGCCGTACGCCCTCAGAAACGTTCCCGTGTTGCTGAAATTGTAGAATTCCCGATGTTCGGTTCCGTCCAGACGTTTGATGGAAACCTTCTGCCCTTCTCCGGAACGATAGTATTCCGAGGCCGCATCAATCAGCTGACCATTGAAGTAGAGGATGATTTATCCGCCCTTCGCCTGAATCTTCCGGATTGTCTCCTTCAGTTTCTCAAACCCGCCTTGCGAGGGGTCCGGCGTGTAAACCGGATAGCCGGAATCCATGCCTTCGGCCGTCCAGCCGAACAGGAAAAGCGTGTGAATCCCGGCTTTCGCGGCTTCGTCATACGCCTGCTCCAACTTGTCGTAGGGGAAAAAGTATTCTCCGTACTGATGTGCAGAATAATCGTTGCCATCCGCTTGAACAGGCAATCTCCTCCGGAATGACCGGCGGACGGAACCAGGTGTCCGCCCACGCGCGGTATTTTTGGCGCCCGTCATCCAGCCGCCGCAATAGGGCGCCGTCCGGATTTTGTTTTCCTGCCAGCCGGCGCCCGGTTTCAGAAACGGATACCGGACCATCGTCATGTTGAGGGAGGTGTTTTTCTCCAATTCAAACACGTGCCCCGTCAATTCAAAGGTTTCATCATGGCAGCCGACGTAGAAACCGTCCGCCCCCCAGTCCAGCAGGAAACAGTTCATGGCGTTGAACCGGTCCGGGTAGAGGGTACTGTACCGGATATATTTCTGATCCGGAGCCATATATTCGGTAAAACACGATTGAATCTGTTTCGGCAAATCGTAAATCCGTTCACTCACCTTGTTGGAGGTGACGGCGGCCATCGGCGAATTGGGATCGCGGAGTGCCAGCACCGGATAGTGGACTTCCCGGACGGTCGCGTCCGCCGTCCGGTTGTCGAGAGAGATTTCCCACTGGATTTCATCCTCCGCCAGATGGATACGCATCTCGACGCCGACCTCGAGCCGCCCCCGCTGGTCGCAATCGATGGCCGGATAGCGAAGCGTAACGGTATCATCCGTTTTTTGAATCTCGGGGATTCCGGAAGGAACGGCTTCCAGTTCCAGACATTGCGCGTCGCCGATAATGAGGCGGAGCAACGCATGGGGAAGGGTCAGGACACGCTTGCTGTCGAGGTTGCTCATCTCCGCCAGATGACCGTTTTCATCCAGCGTGAGTGAAAAATGACCGTTTTCGAGTTGAATCATGGGGACCTCCAATGATGTTCAACCAGCGTTGAATATGGGGCATTTTGTGTCAATGCAAGATCTTACCAGGCTTATCCCGGTTTATTCGGGATCATTGATCCAGATTTCTTGAAAGATGGCTCCCGCAGCCTCTTTTCAAGACTAGACACTCGTGAATAGACCGCCAATACTTTTTCACCCGAAAGTTCAGTAAAATAACTTTGCCGTCGCTCCAATGGTTGCGCTGACTTCGTTCAGGCGGCTCTGCCGCCGAGAAAAACGTGTGGCTCAAAAATCCGGGATAAGCCTGCTTACGAATGTGCGCGCCCGCGGTTCCCGGGGATTTCACGCGGGCAAACCGTCCCTGCCGACGGCTTGCCGAAAGCCCGGTTTCAGGGCGGCGTTTCAGGGAGATTTCCGCCGAACCGAACCGGGTGGCCCGGTTGCGTTTCAGGGGCACTTTCGTTACTCTTGTACCGCTGATGGAAACGTGCCCGGGGAGCCCGGTTTCACCCGTTTTCCATCGTTTGACGGTTCAATCCTCCCTCTTCCATGTCCGACACGCCCACCTACCCCATCGGAAAGATTCTTGCCGGGAACCGGGACGCCGTACAGGCCGCCAGCGATCGGTTTAACACACAACCGATTGATCTCGAGTTTCTGCACAACGGCCCCTACCCGTACTCGCGCTATCGAACGACGCTCGGCGATGTCGAAAGCTGCTCCGGTCCCGGGACGTTTCAGGGATCCAAGAAATCCACGCTCATCTTCAGCCCGTCCCGGATTCCGGGCTGGTGGATTGACCGTACGGATTTGCCCGGCCAGTTCCCCATCGGCGTTTCCGTCCGCAATGTGTGGACGACGGCGCGCAACATCGTGCTGCGCTCCGGCAGTCCGCACAATTACCTGCGCATGGTCGAGCACATCATCGCCTTCCGGCTCGGAATGGGCGTCGATGATTTGACCGTCTGCATCGCCTCCGGTGATCCGCCGCTGTTTGACCGCGGCAACCTCGACATCTACGAAGCCTTCCAGCGCGCCGGCATCGTCGAAACCAAAACCCCCGCCACCTTCGTCACCGTACGCGAACCGCTCACCTTCGGCGGCACGCGCGGCGATTTCCTCACCTTCCTGCCTGCGGAGCCCGGGCAGCTCGGGTTGCGCGTGGACTGCGCCATCGACTTCAAATCCGCCATCGGGCGGCAGCGCATCCGCTACGACCTCACGCCCGACGTCTTCCGCATCGGCTCCGAAGCGCGCACCAACGCGCCTTACTCCCAGTATCTCTACACGCGCACCATCGGCAAACTCTTCGCCGACACGCGCAACTTGGGCTACACCACGCGCAACATCCTCATCCACGGGCGCAAGCGTTACCTCAACGAGCCGCATCTCATCTACGACGGACGCTCCTACGAAGCCGTCTGGCACCGCTCGACGCTCGATCTGCTCGCCGC
Organism: uncultured Verrucomicrobiota bacterium; assembly: GCA_949295265.1. Lineage (GTDB taxonomy): Bacteria > Verrucomicrobiota > Kiritimatiellia > RFP12 > UBA3636 > JAEDLN01. The sequence goes on from CASFKR010000069.1 coordinate 14,550, forward strand.
CGTTTCGCTCCTCGATGCCGGACGCTTCGCCGGAACAATCGTCTCCTACCGCGCCGGGCATACGCAGGATGTCGAAATGTGCTCCATGCTCGCCCTGCACGATTACCTCGTACCCCATCACTGACCGCGGCACCCGCCGCACCCCCCCGCAACAAGCCACTCCGTCCAACCGCGCCCGACGGCTCTTCTGCCATGAAAAAGTCCTGGGGTTTGCTTTTCCTGCTCGTGACGGCCATTCTTTCCGCCCTCTTCCTGCTGCCGATTTTTCTCGTCGTCAAGGGAGGCTTCTGGGTGGATGGAGAAGGCTTCACCCTGCGCTATCTCTTCTCGGTTTTCAAGAACCCCATCTATGCGGAAGGTCTGGCCAATTCCGTCACCATCGCGCTGGGCACCACATCCCTGTGCCTGCTCATCGCCCTGCCGCTGGCCTGGCTGTCCTATAAATACGACTTTGCCGGGAAGGGGTTTTTCTCCGCGATTGTGCTCGTGCCCATGATTCTGCCGCCCTTTGTGGGTGCCATCGGCATGCAGCAGATTCTCGGGCAGTACGGCGTTCTCAATGCCGTGCTGGGCACGAATATCGACTGGATCGGGCGCGCGCGCTACCTCGGCGTCATTCTCATTCAGGCGCTGGCGCTCTACCCCATTGTCTATCTCAATGCGGCCGCCGCGCTGGCCAACATCGACCCGGCCATGGATGAGGCCGCCGCCAACCTCGGCTGCCCCGCCTGGAAGCGCTTCTTCCGCATCACGATGCCGCTCATTCTGCCGGGGCTTTTCGCCGGCTGCACCATCGTTTTCATCTGGAGTTTTACCGAACTGGGCGCCCCCCTGATGCTCAATTACACGACCTGCGCCTCCGTGCAGGTCTATGACGCCCTCAAGGAAATCGGTTCCAACCCCTTCCCTTACGCGCTGGTCTTCGTCGTCCTCTGCTGCTCCGTGCTGCTCTATGCGCTGGGTAAATGCGCCTTCGGGCGCCAGTCCTACGCCATGCAGGGCAAAGCCGCCGTCGCAGCCTCCACGCGGAAACTGACCGGCTGGCGCAGCCTCGGCCCCATCCTCGCTTTCCTCGCCGTCACCCTCGTCGCGCTGCTGCCGCACATCGGCGTCATCCTCACATCGCTCTCCAAGCCCGGCGCCTGGTACGGCACCATCCTGCCCTCCATCTTTACGCCCGACAACTATACCGAGGCGCTCGGCCACGAAATGACCGTCGCCTCCATCCGCAACTCCCTCATCTTCGCGTCCGTCGCCGTCGTCTTCAACCTCGTGCTCGGCGTCGCCATCGCCTTCCTCGTGGTCCGCTCCAAAATCCGCGGCGCAGGGATTCTCGACTCCCTCTCCATGATTCCGCTGGCCGTGCCCGGGCTCGTGATGGCCTTCGGCTATCTGGCCATTTCCTCGTGGCTCTCCAACCTCGAATGGGTCCGCAACTCCGCCTTCTGGACGACGCTCTTTGACGTCCGCGTCAACCCGACCCTCTTCCTCGTCATCGCCTACGCGGTCCGGCGCCTTCCCTACATGGTGCGCTCCGCCGTCGCCGGGTTGCAGCAGACCTCCGAAGCCTTCGAGGAAGCTTCCGCCAACCTCGGCGCCTCCCCCGCCCGCACCCTGCGCCGCATCACTCTGCCGCTCATCGCCGCCAACCTCATGGCCGGACTCCTCCTCGCCTTCGCCTTCTCCATGCTCGAGGTCTCCGATTCCCTGATGCTCGCGCAGCAGGCCCGCTTCTATCCCATCACCAAAACCATCTACGAACTCTTCCAGCTCCTCGGAACCGGCCGCTATCTGGCATCGGCTCTGGGCGTCTGGGCCATGATGTTCCTCACCGTCACCATCGTCGGCGTCTCCGTCCTCCTCGGCAAAAAAATGGGCGCGCTTTTCCGCGTATAATCGCCCGCCCGCCTTTTCGCCACCCGTCCTTTTTCCGTCCGGCTGAACGGACCGCACACTGCCGTTCCGTCCGCCTGTGTCCCTGCCCTCTCCGGCGTTTTCTCTCCGGTATGGCCGCACAAACGCTTACACCTTTTCCGCCTGTTCTGTTTCCATGATTTCCGCCTCCTATCGCGACATTCTCCGGATTGTCATCCCGATGGTTCTGAGCAACATGGCCTTCACGGTCATGCAGTTCACCGACCGCGTTCTGCTCGCCCGGTACAGCTCCGAGGCGATTCAGGCCGCATTGCCCGCCGGCATTCTCGGCTTCACGCTGCTGACGTTCTTCACGTCGATTGCCAGCTATTCCGGCACCTTTGTCGCGCAGTATTACGGGGCGGGCAATCCGACCGCCTGCCGCCGCGCCTGTGCGGCGGGCCTTCACCTGTCGGCCGCCATTGTCCCCATCTGCATTCTGCTCATTCCGCTCTGCTACTGGCTGCTGTCCGTCTCCGGGCACCCGGCATCCCTGCAGGTCCTCGAACGTCCGTATGCTTTCTGGACGCTGGTGGGCGGTCCGTTTGTCGCCATGCAGTGGACGCTCGGCGGCTACCTGTCCGGCACCGGGCGCGTCAATCTCTGCTCCTTTTTGAGCGTCCTCGGGTGCGCCGCCAACATTTTTCTCGACATCCTCTTCATCTTCGGTCCCGCCGGATGTCCCTCCCTGGGCATTCCCGGCTCCTGGGCCGCCTTTTTCCATGTCCCGGAAATGGGCATTGAAGGCGCCGCCATCGCCACCACGCTCTCCTGCGTGCTGTCCTGCATCCTGATGCTCATCGTGACGCTCCGGATGCCTGAAAACCGCGGGGCCCCCGTCCGCGACTGGGTGAAGCCGGACGTTCCCCTGTTGCGGCGCGTGCTGCGGTTCGGCACGCCCGCCGGCATTCAAAGCTTCTTCGATCTGGGCGCTTTCGCCGTCTTCGTCGTGCTGACCGGACGTCTCGACGCGCTTTCGCTGGCCGCTTCGAATATCGTGCTGAGCATCAACAATCTGGCATTTTCGCCGCTGATCGGCTTCTCGACCGCCGCCTCCATCATCGTGGGGCAGCTGCAGGGCGCTCAACAGTCCGATCTCGCCAAAAAAGCGGGCTTCCGCTGTCTGCATCTGGGCTGGATCTACATGGCGTTCATTGCAACCGTCTTCATCTGCTTCACGCATCCGCTGCTGGAGATTTTCCGGTCGCCGGACGCCCCCTACACCGTGGAAGAGCTCTACAACCTGGGGCGTGCCCTGCTCATCTGCATCATTGTCTGGGGCTTCTTCGACACGATGAACGTCACCTTCATCGGCGCCCTCAAAGGCGCAGGCGACACCAAGATGGTCATGCTCATTCTCACCATCGGCGGCTGGCTCGTCTGGGTTCCGGCGGAAGTGCTCTGCCTCCTGGTGCTGGGCGGCACCATTGTCGACGCCTGGATTCTCCAGTGCGTCTACATCATCCTGCTCTCCCTCATCTTCCTCGGGCGCTGGTATCGCGGCCGCTGGCAGAAAATCCGCCTCATCACCTGACGTCCCCGCGGCGAACCGGAGGGCGCGCATCTGCGCAACTGCAGCCCGCCGCGCGCCCGGCGGCGTCTGCGGAGTGCGGCATTTGCCGAAAATCGGCATAAATGCGCTGCGGGGACGGCTTGCCCGCGGACGCAAATGAGCGTATTATGTCCGTGTTTTCAACGGCAAGTTGCGTATGAATGCCTCCAAACACAAAGTCATGAATTCGCCGACAATCCGGCGAATGCCTTCTTATCTGCACTGGTTGCTCCGCATGCAGCAGATCGGGAAGAAGACCGTCTCCACCACGGAATTGGCGGATTACATGAAAATCGGCTGGATTGTCGTGCGCAAGGACATTGCCCTGACCGGCATTTCCGGTCGCCCCCGCATCGGGTACGACATTTCCAGGCTCATCACGGCCATCCGCGCCTATCTCGGCTGGCAGGAAGTGCATACTGCCACGCTCATCGGCGCGGGCGCCCTCGGCTCCGCCATTCTGGGGTATGACGAATTTGCGCAGTACGGGTTGCGCATTGAAACCGTTTTCGATACCGATACGCTCAAAATCGGAAAGACGGTGCACGACCACCCGATTCTCGCGCTCTCCAAACTACCGGACGTCTTCCGCCAGAATCCGCCGGAAATCGCCATCCTGTGCGTGCCCGCCGCCGTCGCGCAATCCGTCACCGACCTGCTGGTCCGGCATGGCGTCAAGAGCATCTGGAATTTCGCCAACGTGACGCTCAATGTGCCGGAAGACGTCATTGTGCAGCGCGAAGTCATCGCCGGCGGGCTGGCCATGCTCTCCGTGAAAATGAAGAACGCCCGCGGCGCCCAATTCGAAATCGAAGACTGACGCCTCCGGCGCTTTCTCCCGGCAAAAAACGGACGAGGGAGTCCTCCGTCCGTTTTCTTTTTCCCCGGAGACCAAAATGAGTGGTAAGGGAATGACGTTTCCGGCTTTTGGTTATGATTGCATGAGGACACAAATAGCCTCGCCTGATGACTCGACCAAGGCGTTTCCTCAGACTCTTTTCTCTGTGGACTTCGCCCGCGGGTTCAGACGCTCAAGAGATTGAAAATTGAACTGCACGGAGAAACGGATGCACGGTTTTGAGACCTCATTTCCGTGTCAACTAAGAACGCAAAGAAGAACGTTTTACTGCGGACCTGCTGGCGGTTTTATTCAAGCAATCAGCGTCCTGATTGAATCATCATGATTTACCATGATTTCAGGGGACCGAATCCTCACGAAAACAAGATCCCAAAAGGTAAGAAATACACTTTTACGAACGAAACAAGACTTCCGTGACCGGCTTCCTTCCGCTCCGGAATCCCGTCTTCTCTCCAGGGGCACGCGACTTGTGCGGCATCAGGGGATTGGGATTCACAAGCCGGAAAGCGGCGGCTGTTGCAGACTAAGGAGATTTCGGGGCCGGTGTTTCTGGTGCCTCTTTTACATCGGGTTTCCCGGGCGGATGCTCCAACGCCTCGTTCAACATCTTTCCAATGGACGTCGCAAAGGGCGGACCCGAACGCGGCAAGAGCAATTCCTGCACCCGGGCTTGCACCGCTTTGTAACGGTCGGCACCCTGATCCCGTTCTGAATACAGATAGGCTAAAAAGACAATGTCTGAAACCTCCTCCGGGGTCAGATGCATCAGGTGGCTGGCCCGTTGTGCATGCCAGGAATTGCTGGGAGCCCTGCCCGACGAAACTGCAACACCCGTGCAGGTTGTACTTTCCTGCTTCTCCTTCAGAATTTCGGATTCCGGCAAGTCCACATGGAACATACACGATTCGGCGACCCGGTATACGCGATTGGAGAAGACGTCATACAAGTTGTATTTGGTCATAAAGTCCATTTCCGGCATCGTGCGGGCTTCCTCCAAGATGCGCTCCAACGTTGCACCCCCGGCATAGTCAATCAGACTGTCCTTCAAATACACAAGCTGGCGTTCCATAAACACCAGCCGCGGAAGGTCATCATCGTTGAAACGAGGACGATACAGCGGAACCTTTCCTGAAGGATATTTTGGTTGTACGTTCGGCAGTTTATTCCCTGTCGAAAGCCAATCATCTCCATAAACGGAACGGATTCCCGAAAACTGATTCCATCTGGAGAAGTACAGGAGAATCAGCTGATCCGGTTGAACCGGTTCCTTCCCTTTCAGCATCCGGTAGAAAGGAACCGGTTCCACATCCAGAACCGAACAAACCCGGGAATTCATTCCTTCTACGTTATCCCCGATTCGGACACAGCGCGGAATGACCACGGCTATATCGCAAGTCCGGATGGCTTCAGCCAGTGATTGGATGATGTATGACTGCGTCTCCGTGTTCACGTTGTCAAAGGTGGTGAATCGGTCATCCTTCCCCAGAACAGGGGAAACCATCCACAAGGCACAGAGTAAAACAAGAACGGATTTCATTTCGCTTCCTTCGCCGTTTTATACGCCGGGTATATATGATTTTCCTGGTCCGGTTCAACCGGTGCCCCATCGATGCATGAACCATTCACCATGCCTGATTTCGGCATCTTCTGGCACATTTCGACTCTTCTTCCGGAATCTTGCCATATAACGGTTTCAAAATCAAATTCAACTTGCAACAGGCTTATCCCAGGTTTCCTTGATATGTCGCTCCAGGTATCCGGAATAAGCCTGGGGAGGAATGAGATGGACAATTTAGGCGAAGACAGGTAGACTCATTGAATCGGTTGCTGTATTCGTTTTCATACCACCGTGCATTCTTGCATGGGAAAGCCATTACAGCAACCGATTTTCTTTGCTTGCTGAAATCCTGTGGGATGACAATGAAATGAAGATGTTGGCGCCTGGGGTATCCAGAAAGATAAATTTGTCTGGATTTACAGTTCTACTGCACAAGACGAAACGTTCGTGGAGACTTCAGAAGGGGGCTCCGCCCCTCCGTGTGGCTCAAATATCTTAACTCATCGCGAGGCTGAGCTTCACAACTTTCCTCCGTGTGGCTCAAAAAACCGGGATAAGCCTACGGTGATCCACCGCCTGAGATTTAATCAGCGGCTGAGGCGTCGGCCGTCCACTCCGAGGACGGCGAGCCGCCGCGGACAGGACGGGATCATATCGGAAT
>CASFKR010000070.1 GCA_949295265.1 uncultured Verrucomicrobiota bacterium
GCTATTATGCTCTTAGTGCCGCTGCCGTCTGAATGTATGACGTTGCACTTCGATTTTGACCCCGTCAGAAAGTCTTGCGTTATCTTGCAGAACGCGCCCGCAAAGACGCCCCTGTCGAGTTTGTCCACCGCCGCGTGGACCTCCTCCTTGCCTGCGGATACGCCCCTTGCGGCGTATCTGCCATCCTGGGTTTTGTCGGTTTTCATCTTACGAATTTAAAAATTTTTCAAATATGGCCTTAAGCTCCGCGTAGTTTCTGGCAACGGGCAGATCGGAATTCTCCTGCGCGAATTTCTCCGTAGGCTTGAATAGCGCCGCCCTGTTTGCGGCCGTGGCGCTCGTTGCGGTTTTCTGGGGTATTTCGCTCCATCGTACGGTGCGGGAGACGGAGCGGCACATGGTGGAGGCGCAGCGCCTCGTTGCGGAAAACCGGGCGCTTGCAGACGAAATCGCGCGTCTGCGCAAGGCGCCGCCGTCGCCGCCGTCCGTGGCGGGCCCGGCGGGCCTCCGCGCCGAGGATGCCGCGCTCCGGCGGACGGCGTGGAGCGGGTTGCTCGACGCCTTTGATGCGGCGTTTTCCGGGCGCGGCAGCATCCAGAATATGGAGCGGCTGGATGCGTTTGATTTCCGGGTCACGGCGCTGGCGCCTGATGCGGCGGCGTATGAGGCGTGTATTTCCACGCTGGCGCAGCGGTGTGCCGGGGCGGGGTGGCGCGTCTGGCCGGAGCGTGCGGAAAATGTCCGCGCGGGCGGCACGTCTTCGCCGTGGCGGTTTGTGTTCCGGCTGCTGGGTCCCGGCGTACAGGTTTCAGCACCGGGGCGCGCGGCGGTTGAGGAGGAGATTCTGTAATGGCACTCCTTGTTCGAAAAGCGGACCAGTGGTTCCTCTGCCTGCTGCCCGCCATCCTGCTGTCGGCTGTTTTCTGGTTCGGCTACGCCGTGCCGCAGCGCAACCATCTGGGCTCGATGGAGCGGGAAATGGAGCGGCTCGGAACGGTGGATGCGCTGACGGCGCGCCATGCGGCGCTGACCACCGAGCGCGATGCGCTCCGGAAGCCGCGCCCCGCCGCACAGGGGCAACCCGGCGCACCTGCTCAGGCGCTCCCGGGCCTTCCCGCAGGGTCGCCGACCGTCGCGCAGTCTGCCGTCCGGAATGTGTTCCGGCAATGCAACCTCCATCTGCTCGGAGAAGCGCTGAAGACGGAGACCGCCCGCAACCGCTCCGGGCGGCACCAATGGACGCTGGCCGTTTCCGGTTCCTATGCGGACCTCCGTCAGGCGATTCGCCAGCTCGCGGGGGATGAATATGCCGAGTTGACGGTCGAAGCCGTCTTGTGGCGCGCCGTTCAGCCCGGCGTTTCCAATGTCGTCTGGCAGATTACGCTTGCACTATGAATGCCTGGAAACACATGGAGAAAGAGGCGGCGCAGACGCTTGCGCGCCTGTACGCGACGTGCGAAGCCGTTGAGGCGAGCGACATCCACATCGTCGCCGGGGCGCAGACGCGCTTCCGGCTGCAGGGGCGGCTCACCGTGCTCGAAAACGAGCCGGTTCTCCCGGTGGATCTGGTCCACGGCATGGGGATGCTTCTGGCCGCCGAATCGCTCCCGGAAGGGGAGGACCCCGAAGCGCTTTTCCGCGCGAAGGGCTCCGCAGACGGCGCCGTGACCTCCCCCGCCGGAAAGCGCTACCGTTTCAACGTTTTCCGCGAACAGGGACGCACGGCGATTGCCCTGCGGCGCCTCGATGACCATTTCCGCACCCTGGCGGAGCTGGGGCTGCCCGAATCGCTGATGGAGTTTACGCGGCACCCCGACGGGCTCGTCATCATTTCCGGCGCCACGGGCTCCGGCAAATCGACCACGCTGGCCACGCTCATCGACGCCATCAACGAATTCCGCTACTCGCACATCATCACCATCGAAGACCCGGTGGAATATCTCCACCCGAGCAAGCGCGCCCTTGTCCGGCAGCGTCAGATCGGGCGCGATGCAACGGACTTCCATTCCGCGCTCGTCGATGCACTCCGCGAAGACCCGGATGTCATTCTCGTCGGGGAAATCCGCGATCTGCCCACCATCCGGACCGCCCTGACCGCTGCCGAAACGGGGCACCTCGTCTTCACAACCCTGCATGCCGGCGATTGCGTCGGCGCCGTCGAGCGCCTCGTCTCCGTATTCCCGTCGGATGAGCAGAATTCGGTGCGGCGGCAGCTCTCGCTCATTCTGCGCGGTGTCTTCGCGCAGCGGCTGCTTCCGAAACGGACCGAGCCCGGTGCCGCTCCTGCGGGCCGCATCGCCTGCGGAGAGCTCCTCATGCTGACTCCGGCCGTTGCGAATCTCGTCGCCATCGGGCGCAGCCAGCAGATTTATTCCGCAATGGAAGTCGGCGGCAAATACGGCATGCGGACGCTCGAGCAGGATCTGGCGCGTCTCGTGACGGAAGGGCTCGTGGATGAAGCGGTGGCCATGGCGCAGACGCGCTCGCCGGAGGTGCTGCGGGAGCGCATCCGCACGGCACGGCTCAGCCGGGGAGGGACGCGCTATGGCTGATACGCCCGCAACGCCGCCCCCCGCCGCCTCCGGAGCCGTGTCGACGGCATCCTTTCTGTCGGCGCAGGGACTCCTCGATTTCTCGCGCATCCGCATCGATCCCGGCGTCGCCCTGCGTTTCCCGGCGCGCGCGGCGCTGCGTCACCAGGTGCTCCCGCTCTGCAAGGCGCGCGGCACGCTCTATGTGGCCTTTGCCGGCGGCGAGGCGGGCCGCGCCGCCGCGCTTGCCGAACTTTCGCGCGTCTATCCGGGCATCGCCGTCGTTCTGTTTCCGGCATCTCGCGAAGAGCTGCTTCGCCACCTTCGCGAACTGGTCGGCGAACAGACGCCCGGCGTTGCCGCCGCGGGCGGTCCGGACGACGCCGTTGCGCGGACCGAAAATCTGCTTCGCGCCGCCGCCATCCGGCAGGCTTCCGACATTCATTTCGACCCGGGTCGCGAAGATGTCCGCATCCGCTTCCGTGTGGATGGCGTGCTGGAGGAATTCGACCGCGTGCCGCTCTCGATGCAGGCGGCGCTCGTGAGCCGCATCAAGGTGCTTGCCGGGCTCGATATCGCCGAGCGCCGCGCCCCGCAGGACGGTGCCTTTCTGTGGCGGCTGCCCATGCCCGGCGGCGGGTTGCGCGCGCCCCGCACGGCGGCGGCGCAGCACCTGCGCCCCACGGCGTACGATATCCGCGTGGCGACCCTGCCGGTGCGCCACGGCGAGCGGGTGACGCTGCGGCTGCTCGAGGCCGACGGCGGACACCTCTCGCTCGACGCGCTGGGGATGAATGCCACGCACCGCGCCGCTTTTGAGCGTGTTCTCGAACGCCCCTACGGACTTGTGCTGCTTACGGGACCCACCGGATCGGGTAAAACGACGACCCTTTACGCCGCCATCCGCCGTCTGCTCGCACAGGCGCCGCTCAATATTCTCACGGTGGAGGATCCCGTGGAGTACGAAATCCCCGGCGTGGCCCAGTGCGAAGTGGATTCCAGCGACAAGGTCAGCTTCGGCAAGGCGCTGCGTTCCCTCCTGCGGCACGATCCGGACGTCGTCATGATCGGCGAAATCCGCGATGATGAATCGCTCGACACCGCCATCAAAGCCGCGCTGACGGGCCACCTCGTGCTTTCCACGCTCCACGCAAATGATGCCGTTGCCACGGTGACGCGTCTGACGGATATGGGGCTTTCGCCGCATCTGGCGGCCGCCACGCTGCGCCTGAGCGTAGCCCAGCGGCTCGTGCGGCGGCTCTGCCCCGTGTGCCGCGTTCCGGAGGCGGTCACCGGGGCGCAGGCCGCGGTGTACGGTCATCCGGAATGGACCGGACTTCCGGTGTTTGCCCCGGCGGGGTGTCCGGGCTGTGCCGGGCGCGGTTATGCGGGGCGCATCGGGCTCTTCGAATTCATGGAACCGGACTCCGAAACGGCGTCCGCCATCGCAGCGGGCACACCGGAATCGGAGGTGCGCGCCCTGCTCAAAGCGCGCGGCTTCCGCTCGCTCTCGGACGATCTCATTGAAAAGGCGCGTGCGGGGCTTCTCTCCCTCCACGATGCCGCCTTTTAGCGCGCCGCGCCACCGTTCTGCTCCCCTCCCTTCGCGCCCGCGGTTTCTGCCGTCGGGCGCTTTTTTTTGCGCATACTGTGCTTTCATCCTGAAAATGACGGCGGGCGGCGAACCAAACCGGAAAGGGAAACGTTTCTTTGGATGAAAACGGGCAACAGGAGCACAACCGCCCGTCAAGTTGTACCCCCTGTCATACAAAATCCCCGCATCCTTCCATGCAACCTTCTTCTCTGAAAACGCGCGGCTTTACGCTGATTGAACTCGTGCTGGTCGTCGCCGTGCTGGCCATCATCGCCACCATCGCCGTCGGCAAATTTGCAGACCTGCGCAAGCAGGCGGCGAAAAAAGCCGCGCTGGCTTCGCTGGTGAACATCCAGCGCACCCTGAATACCGAAATCGCCCGCGCCGATTCCGTCAAAAACATGTTCGACTATGTCGAGTCGCTCATCGACGTCTCTCCCAGCGGTTCCTGGACGGGCACCGAAGGCGAATACGACTGGGACAAGAACACCGTCGGGGCCATTCCCGGCATTTACCGCGGCATCAAGCAGGTGGGCGTCGTCTTCAATGCCGGCGGCGTGACCACCGGAACCACCAGTACGCTGGAAGAGGCGCGCCGGAGCAATACGGGCATCACGGATAATCTCGCCGATATGTGCGGCATTTACTACCTCACCGAGAGAGAGGCGGAAGCCTTGGAGAATGTCGGCGTTTCGCGCGTCCTGCTGCACAACTACACGAACGGACAGGCAACCGGCAGCAACGGGTTCATCAAAGAGTCCGGCTTCGCCTCCGAAAACGGGCTTCCCTTCCTGAACGGCGGACCCGGTCAGCGTCCCGACATGAGCGCTTTTTATCCGAGCGTCCTTACGAACGGCTCTCCGGTCGTCGTTCTCAATCCGGCGGAAACCAAGGATATTTACCGTTCGCTCGGTGTCGATTACGACATCACGGAGGACTTGTCCGACTCGCTCTCCAATCCGGAGGATTATTTCTCGAAGGGCATTTGCCCGCGGCTTGTTCTCTTCGGGCTGGGACGCTCCAGCACCCCTACCGCCAAATACTTTGAAGCGCCGCCCCGCTATGAAGCGCTCGACAAGACGGAATACCGGAACTACATCCTCGTCTTCTCCATGCTCACCGGCACGGGCAACAGGGGCGTACGTGCCTCCTTTGTCGGCGTGATCACGCCGGAAGGCAGCGCCGCCAAGGGGCAGATGTACAACGTGGACTGGTCGAGTAACTGACGAACCCTTTCGGCGGACGGAATTCCGCCGGGTTAGGACAAAGAAAACCTTCAATTCGAACCCTGCGCGCTTCGTGCTTCCGGTGTGGACCGGGACACGAAGCGCCTTTTTTCACCCTATGGGTACATCGCCTATCCGCCCCCTTTTTAGACAGGAGCGGCAATCTGCCGCCTGAGCAACAGGATTTGGCAGCAGCTGCGCGCTGCCTCAGACAAGGAGGGCGGGGAACCCCCGCGGGTGGTGCGGGCGTGATGCGCCCGGAAAGCCAGCGGAGGAAAGCAGACGATGTAGGTTTCCTGCAGAGACGCAGAGACGCAGAGGAAAGCAAGCGAAGGGATTTTTAAGACAGGATTTACAGGATTTCTTGGGGCGGCGAGCCGCCCGGCGCCACACCGCTGCCAAGCCTACGTCGGCGGCGCCTCCCATAGGCGCTCCCATACGTCCCATAGGTCTCATACGTCCCATCTCTCCCTAAAGCGCCTTCCCATCCCATAGTAGCGCGCTGAGCACTGCACGCAGGATTCGCTGGCGCTCATCCCGCTAAAAACGGATCGACCCCTCCAGGGTCGGATTAGTGGGGTTGGGCTATCCGCGGGTCCGCAGGTACCGCCTCCGCGGCACCGACGGGGCACGGGCGTGCCTTTATGAGCATGGTTCGACCTCTCCAAGGTCGCATGGTTGGCATGCAGTACTTTTAGTTGGGCGTTGCTCATCCCGCGGGGCACGGGCGTGCCTTTATGAGCATAGGTGGTCCTCTCCAAGGACCTTCGAGGCGTCATGGCGGGCGCTTCGCGATCTTACAAACGGCGGCTTTGCCGCCCGTGCGCTTCGCGCAAACTACGGGCGCGAAGCGCCGCTGCCACGCCTCTACCACTCCGCTGCCGCAGTCAATTGCGCCACGCCGCTCCTTTTTACAGGCGGCAGTTTGCTGTCGGCAGTGATGAGAGCCGCGGCATCTTTTTGTGGTATTCTGAAAACGACAGTTATAACTTATAAAACCGACGTTTTTTACGATATTATCAGCTATAACTGTTAAAAATCGAATTTTACACTTGATTATCAGGTATAACTTTCATACGATAATCGCCGGACAACCAAAGGAGGCAAAGAAACCATGATTCCGCGCGAATTGTATCTGAAGAAAATCCGGCCGTTCATCGGGACGGATCTGGTCAAGGTAATGACGGGAATCCGGCGTTGCGGAAAGTCGGTACTGCTGGAGCTCATCCGGCAGGAACTGGTTGCTTCCGGCGTCGACCCGTCTCAGTTCATTTCCATCAATTTCGAGGATTTGGCGGTTGCCCACCTGCAAACCGCACAGGCATTGCACGATGAGGTGCATCGCCGGGCTGCGGAACGGCCGGGGAAGGTTTACCTGTTTTTTGACGAAATTCAGGCGGTACGCGATTGGGAGAAGTGCGTCAATTCCCTGCGCGTATCGTTGGATTGCGATTTGTACATCACCGGATCCAACGCCAAGCTGTTATCCGGGGAACTGGCGACCTGTCTCGGCGGGCGGTATGTGGAGTTCGTTATCTATCCCTTTTCGTTTGCCGAATTTCTGGAATTGTACCGCACAATTGTTCCGGAGGTGTCCGTGCAGGAGTGTTTCCGGACGTATCTTCTGACTGGCGGCATGCCGTATCTGGCGAATGTCCGCTATGCCGGGGAACCTTCCCGGCAATATTTGCGCGACCTGTTCAATTCCGTCCTGCTCAAGGACATTGTTCAACGAAACAAAATCCGCGATGCGGACCTGCTCGAGCGCATTATCGTCTACGGGATGGAAAATGCGGGCAATCCCTTTTCGGCGACCTCGCTGTCCAAATTTTTGAAAAGCGAGCATCGCACCGTGGCGCCGGAAACCATTCTGAATTACCTCAAGTTCTGCCGGGACGCCTGCCTGTTTTATCCGGTCCGGCGCGAAGATGTGCGGGGAAAGCAGATTCTGGGTGCGTTTGAAAAGTACTATCTGGCCGATCACGGTATCCGGGAGGCCATGCTGGGCAGCAATCAGCGGGACATCAACCTGGTACTGGAAAACATCGTTTGCCTGGAACTGCTGCGGCGCGGATACACCGTCACCGTGGGCAGGGCCGGTACGAAGGAAATCGACTTTGTTGCGGAGCGCAACGGGCAGCGGCTGTACATTCAGGTGGCGTATTTGCTGGCATCGGATGAGACGGTTGCGCGCGAGTTTGGTGCATTGGAGGCAGTGCGGGACAACTATCCGAAATTCGTGGTGTCGCTGGATGAGATGGACCGCAGCCGGAATGGTATCAAGCACCGCAATATCCGGGACTTCCTGCTTGCCGCAGACTGGGACTGACCGCCCGTCTGCCGCCCCGCTGTGCGAATGGCGCTATTTCCCGCAGAGCCAGGGGGACGAAGTCCCCATTTCTGCCGGTCGGCGTTAAACCGACCGGCCTTGGCCAGCGGTAAAGCAGACGTTTTTTTTTTAGACAGGATTTACAGGATTTGGCAGCAGCTGCGCGCTGCCTCAGACAAGGAGGAGCCGCAGAGACGCAGAGGCCATTACGCAAAGATTAGAAAAATGAGCCACACGGACTCTGTCTCCGCTAACGCTCCGACCAAGGTGTTATTGTCCCGGATACAGTTAAATGGATGAATCGGCTGTTGGAACCCAGTTTGACTTTGGTGAAACTAATAATGTTGCCACAGGAATTCGTACCATAAATCTTGAGCATCCTATTATCTATGCCCACAACAATAAATAAGTACTTTTAGAGGCGGCAAAGCCGCCATGTGCGACCCAGCGCAGCGAAGACGTAGGCTGAGCAGGCGATGTAGGTTTCCCGCAGAGCCGCAGAGACGCAGAGGAAAGCAGGCGAAGGGATTTTTGAGAGGGGATTTACAGGGGTTCTTGGGGCGGCGAGCCGGTCGGCGCCACACCGCCTACGTCGGCTGCGCCTCAGCCGTCGACCCGGCCACTCCGGGGCCGGGCTGAGGCGCTGCAGTGCGCCGACTGGGGCCACTGGGAGTGGGGCAGATGAGGCCACTGGGGCTACTGGGGCCACTGAGGCTACTGGGGCTACTGGGAGTGGGTGGGGCCACTGGGAGTGGGTGGCCGTCACCCCGCGCCTCCCGCCTTCGCCACGCCTGCGCCACGCCCGCATCGGCTGCGCCCCCGCCTAAGCCACACCACTGCCACACCTGTGCCCCGCCGCTCCTGTCTCCTGTACGTCGTGTACGTCCTGTACGTCCTGTATGTCCTGTCCTCCGCTGGTTTTTAGCGGCGGGTCGCCTGCTCAGCTTGCGGGTGTTCCGTGCTTCCACGCAGGATTCGCTGGCGCTTATCCCGCTAAAAAAGGATCGACCCCTCCAGGGTCGGATTAAAGGGGTTGGGCTATCCGCGGGATTCGCGTTGCTCATCCCGCGGGGCACGGGTGTGCCTTTATGAGCATAGGTGGTCCTCTCCAAGGACCTTCGAGGCGTCATGGCGGGCGCTTTGCGCCCTTACAAACGGCGGCTTTGCCGCCCGGGCGCCTGCTCAGCCTGTGGCTTCGCTCGCGCAAACGCCGGGTCGGCTTTGCCGCCCGGGCGCCTGCTCAGCTTGTGGCTTCGCTCGCGCAAACGCCGGGTCGGCTTTGCCGCCCGGGCGCCTGCTCAGCCTGTGGCTTCGCTCGCGCAAACGGCGGGGCGGCTTTGCCGCCCGTGCGCCTACTTAGCTTGTGGCTTCGCTCGTGCAAACGGCGGGGCGGCTTTGCCGCCCGTGCGCCTACTTAGCCTGCGGCTTCGCTTCGCGCAAACGACGGGCGCGAAGCGCCGCTGCCACGCCGCTGCCACCATCGGCTGCGCCCCGTCGCACCTTTTCACAGGCGGCAGTTTGCCGCTCCTGTCCGGCGCTGGCTTTTAGCGGCGGGTCGCCTGCTTAGGCCGCGCTATGGGAGGGGCGAGGCCAGCGAAGCGGAGGTGCGCCCAATGGGGTTAGCAGGTGCGCGTCAGCTGGTCGCTGGCGAGGTGGCAGAGCAGGGCGCGGGCCTGTTCGCCGGCGGCGACGGGCGGGAGTGCTTCCAGGTCGCGGAGTGCCTGCTGCGTCAGTTTCTGGGCCAGCGCAATGGCATCTTCGCGGGTATGCAGACGCAAGACGGAGAGTTCATCGGCCTTGGCGGGATCATCGGCGTCGAGCAAGTCGTCTATGATCTGGAAGGCCGTTCCCAGCGCGTAGCCGAAGCGGGAAAAGGCGGCGGAGACCGGCGGCGCCGCGCCGCCCGCGATGGCACCCATGGTGAGCGCCGCCTGGATGAGGTCGCCCGTCTTATGGCGATGGACGTAGGCGAGACGCTGCTGCGACACGGCTCCGGAAACGCAGCAATCCTCCCATTGGCCGCCGACGACGCCGGCGGGACCCGCCGCGCGCGCAAACACATCCGCGATTTCGCAGATGCGCTGCGCCGGAACCGGCGAGCGCAACAGCAGCTGGAAGGCGGCCGCCTGGAGTGCATCCCCGGCGAGAACGGCTTCCGGATAGCCGAATTTCGCATGGACGGTCGGCTGCCCGCGCCGCAGCAGATCGTTGTCCATGCAGGGCAGATCATCATGCACAAGCGTGTAGTTGTGCAGCGTTTCGATGGCGAGGGCCGCCGGGAGCGCTGGCGCGGCGTCTCCCGAGACGGCGGCGCAGGCGGCGAGGCAGAGCACGGGGCGCAGCCGCTTGCCGGGCGTGCGCAGTGCGTAGCGCATGACTTCGGCGAGCGGCGCGGGAATCTCATCTCCGGTCAGGAGTCCGGCGGGCGTAAAGAGATCGGTTACCGCTTCTTCGATTTGCGTCCGGAACGCACCGGCGATTTCGACAAAGTCGTGCATGGGGCAGGGGATGGGGTTGGTTCGGTTTCCGGTGTGAAGGCGCCGCGCAGAGCGGCGGCCGTTTCGCCGGGGACGTCAGGTTGGAGAAAATCTTCGGGGGTGCCGGTCGCTACGATGCGGCCGCCGAGTTCACCGCCGCCGGGACCGAGGTCGATGAGCCAGTCTGCCGCGCGGATGACCTGCAGGTTGTGCTCGATGACGAGGAGCGAGTGCCCGTCGGAGAGCAGACGGCGGAAAACGCGCAGGAGCGTCTCGATGTCCGAAAAGTGGAGTCCGGTCGTCGGCTCATCAAAGAGGAGCAGCGACCCGCGGGCGCGCGCGCCTTTGAGTTTGATGGTGGCGCGGGCGGCTTCCGGGTCGATGCCCACGAGGAACCCGGCGAGTTTGAGGCGCTGGGCTTCGCCGCCGGAGAGGGTCGGCACGGGCTGGCCCAGCCGGAGATAGCCGAGGCCGACGTCGATGAGCGGCTGCAGAAGGCGCGTCACGGCGGGCCGCGCCGCGAAGATCTGCGCGGCTTCCTCGGCGGTGAGGTTGAGCACATCGGCAATCGAGAGGGAGCGTCCGCCTGCGGGGTATTGCACCGAGAGAATTTCCGGGCGATAGCGGGTGCCGCCGCACTTTTCGCACGGCAGATAGACATCCGAGAGAAACTGCATCTCGATGTGCTCGAAGCCGGTGCCCTCGCAATCCGGGCAGCGCCCCAGCCCGCTGTTGAAGGAGAAATCGCCGGGACCGAACCCGCGCGCTTTGGCTTCCGGAAGTGCGGCGAAGAGCTTGCGGATTTCATCGAAGGCGCCGATGTAGCTGCCGGGGGTCGAACGCGAGGATTTGCCGATGGGAGACTGGTCGACGAGTGCCGCATTGGCGAGAAGCTCCGCGCCTTCGAGGTCGCGGCAGGCACCGGGAATGAGCCCGGGCACGGGCGGAAGCCCCAACCGGCGCCGGAGAGCCGGGTAGAGCACATCGCAGACGAGCGTTGACTTGCCGGAGCCGGAAACGCCCGTTACGACGACCAGGCGGTGAAGCGGCAGCTCGAGCGACACATCGCGCAAATTGTGCTCGGTGGCGCCGATGAGCCGCAGCGCTCCCTCTGCCGGTTTTTCCGCGGCGGGCGCCGCCGCCGGAAGGGCGTGCTTCCGCTCCGCCAGAAGCCATGGCGCCGACGGGGAGGCAGGGGAGGCGAGCAGGGCGGGAACATCGCCCGTGAGAATGACGCGCCCGCCCTGTTCGCCGGGACCCGGACCGAGCTCGATGATGTGGTCCGCCGCGAGAATGACGGCGGGATCGTGCTCGACGACGAGCAGCGTATTGCCCGCATCGCGCAATTGGCGCAGGATGCCGATGAGGCGCCCGATGTCGCGCGGATGGAGGCCCACGGAGGGTTCATCGAGCACGAAGAGGGTGCCGACGAGGTGGGAGCCCAGCGCGGTCGTGAGCGCGATCCGCTGCGCCTCGCCGCCGGAGAGCGTGCGCGAGGGGCGGTCGAGCGTTAAATAGCCGAGCCCGACCTCCACGAGGTAGCGCAGGCGCGGCAGAATGTCGGCGAGGAGCGTCCGGGCGGTGTCGCCCGCCGGCGTGCCGGGCGTGGCTGCCGCCTCGATGCGGGTGAGAAAATCGAGCGTGTCCTCAATGGGCGCGGCGCAGAGTTCGGGCACGGTGCGCCCCGTGCCGTCGGGGGCGACCAGTTTCCAGGCGAGCGCTTCCTCGCGCAGGCGCGTACCGCCGCATGTTTTGCAGAGCGTGTATTCGCGATAGCGTGAGAGCATGACGCGCACATGCATCTTGTAGGCGCGGCTCTCCAGCCATTCGAAGAAGTCGTCGATGCCCGGCCATTTGCCGCTCCGCCAGCTTTTCGTTTCGCCCTTCCACATCCACGTGCGGACCTCTTCCGGCAGCTGTTCATAGGGGGCGTTGACGTCGTAGCCCAGCTCTTTGGCGCGCTTGAGCATCATGCGCTGGCAGACGCGGTTGGTCTCCGTCTGGAAGGGTTTTACGCAGCCTTCTGCGATGGATTTGCCGGGGTCGGGAATGACGAGCGCCTCGGAAATGCCGATGACGCGCCCGAACCCGCGGCATTCCGGGCAGGCGCCGATGGGCGAATTGAAGGAGAACAGATTCGGTGCCGGCGGCTCAAAGGTTCGTCCGCATTCGGGACACTCCAGCAGCGAAGAATAATGCGCCAGAACGGGCGGCACTTCGACCCGCGCGGCACCGCGGCCCGGGTCTTCGAGGAGCACGATGCGCCCGTGCCCGAGCGAGAACGCTTTTTCGAGCGATTCCACGATGCGCGGACGCTTTTCCTCCGCGACGGTGACGAGGTCGAGGAGCACACGGAGGCGGCCGATGTGGCGCACGGGTGCCGCAGCAGGCGTTTCCGTTGCGGACGCTGCTTTCCGGCGGACGGCGGATTTCGCCTTGGCGGTCTTTGTTTTTGCCTTCGCCTTCGTCCGGCTCTTGGGCTTGGCCGGTTCGGGTTCGGGCGGCGGCGCGGGCGTCGGCGGGGCTTCCGGGTCGTCGGTGACGCGGGTGTACCCTTGCGCGGAAAGCAGATTCAGCGCTTCTTCGCGGGAAACGGCACCCGCCAGATCGACCGTAAAGGCGATGCCCACGCGCTGCCCCGCAAGGCCGCGGCGCAGCAAATCCTCGAAGACGGAATCCGGATTGTCCCGGACGATTTCGCGCCCGCAATGGGGGCAGAAGAGCCGCGCACAGGCGGCGTAGAGCGTCTTGATGTAATCCTGCAGCTCGGTCATGGTGCCGACCGTCGAGCGGAAATTCCGGATGGGATTGAGCTGGCGGATGGCGATGGCGGGCGGGATGCCTTCGACGGAATCGACGGCGGGCGGCGGCAGCCGGTCGAGGAACTGGCGCGCGTAGGAGGAAAAGGTTTCGATGTACCGGCGCTGCCCTTCGGCGTAAATGGTATCGAAGACCAGCGAGGATTTTCCGGAGCCGGAGACGCCGGTGACGACGGTGAGTTTCCCGACGGGCACTTCGACCGTCAGGTTTTGCAGATTGTTCTGGCGGGCGCCGCGCACGCGGATGGTCTGTGCGCTGCCGGCCTGCACGGCAATATCCGCGCCGTTGTTGCCGCCGCCGCGCTGCTTCGGGGCGCGCGGCTTCCGCGCCCGTGGCAGGGGCGTGGCATCGGCGGCGGCCGGGGCATTGGCCGGGG
>CASFKR010000071.1 GCA_949295265.1 uncultured Verrucomicrobiota bacterium
CTTGGTCGGAACGTTAGTGGAGACTTCAGAAGGGGGCTTCGCCCCTCCGTGTGGCTCAATTATCTTAACTCATCGCGAGGCTGAGTTTCACAACCTTCCCCCGTGTGGCTCAAAAATCCGGGACAAGCCTGGCAGTTTGCCGCCATTGCGGGGGGAGGGGGCTTTTGATATGGTAAAAGCCATGAACGAACAAGGCTATACGTATCGCTATCCGCATCCGGCCGTCACGGCTGACACGGTGCTGTTCGGGCGTCCTGCCGGTGGCAGGGGGGTGGCAAAGGTGCTGCTCATCGAGCGGCGGCGATACCCCTATGCGGGGCACTGGGCTTTCCCCGGCGGATTCATGAATATCGATGAAACGACGGAGGCGGCTGCGCGGCGGGAACTGGCGGAGGAAACGGGACTCCACCTCGATGCGGCGAATCTGAAGCTGCATCGCGTCGGTGTCTACGACGCCGTGGCGCGCGATCCGCGCGAGCGCGTCCTTACCGTTGCGTATGCGGCGGAAGTGCCGCAGTGCGAGGCCGTGGAAGGCCGGGATGACGCCGCAGATGCCCGCTGGTGGCCGCTCGACGCGCTGCCGCCGCTGGCGTTCGACCATGCGGAGATTCTGCGCGATGCGTGCAGCCTCCTCGGGTATCCGGAGCCGTGCGTGTCCCCCGCCGGGACTGCCGCCGCCGGGGAAGAGACCCCGGACGCCTGACGCGTTCTTCTCTTACCATCACATGCGCCCGGCACCGGAGCGGTCCGGGCTCCTCAGACAACGTACCATGGAATCGAAAATCATTGCGGCACTCGATGTGCCGACAGCCGCCGATGCGGCGCAAGCCGTTCGCGAAATCGGAGACGCCGTCTCTTTCTACAAGGTGGGGCTCGAACTCTTTCTCGCCGCCGGACCCCAAGTGCTCGAAATGCTCCGCGGGGAAGGCAAGAAAATCTTTCTCGATCTGAAGTTCCACGACATCCCGCGGACGGTGGCGCATGCGGTCCGTTCGGTGCTGGCGTATGGTCCCGATCTGCTCACCATCCATGCGAGCGGAAGCACGGCCATGGTCAAGGCCGCCGCCGAGGCGGTGCAGGAGGCGGGCGCGCAGACAAAGATTCTCGCCGTCACGGTGCTGACGAGCCTGGACCAGGGCGACATGACGCTGCTGGGCGTCACGCGTTCCGTGGAGGAGCAGGTGCTGGCGCTGGCGCAGATGGCGGTCGGGGCCGGAGCCGCCGGGCTGGTCTGCTCGCCGTTGGAGGCGGGTAAACTGCGCGCCGCGCTGGGTCCCGCGCCGCTGCTGGTGACGCCGGGTGTGCGCCCGGCGGGTGCCGGCGTGGGCGACCAGAAGCGCGTGATGACGCCGGCGGAGGCTATCCGCGCGGGTGCCTCGTATCTGGTCATCGGGCGACCCATTCTGGGCGCACCGGACCGCCGGGCCGCCGCCCAGGCCATCCATGAGGAAATGGCGGCCATCGGCGTTTGACACGCCCCTGCCACGCCCCTGCCATAAAGGAGGTTTGCCATGATGTTCGAAACATTGGACCGCGCGGATGTGCTGGCCGGTGCGCATCCGCTCTTTCCGGCGGTGTTCCGCTGGCTGCGGGAAAACGGTGCCACGGCTGCGGACGGACGCCATCGGATTGCGGACGGCGCCTACGCCTCCGTGGAAAGCTACGAAACGCATCCGTTTGAAAAATTCGAGACGCACCGCCGCTATCTCGACGTGCAGGTTGTCGTTTCCGGCGAAGAGACGATTTATCTGGCTCCACCGTCGACGCTCGCGGTGCGGACGCCGTACAATCCCGACCGGGATATCGAATTTCTGTCGGGGTCCAGCACGGCGCAGTGCGTGATGCCGGTGCCGATGGCGCCGGGGCGGCTCCTCATCATCTGGCCGCATGAGGCGCATGCACCGGGGTGCCACCCGGCCGGCAACGGCGGTGCAGTTGCGGGCACGGTGCGCAAAATTGTCGTCAAGGTCCCGGTCGAGGCGCCCGGCACGGCAGACTGAAGCGACGCAGCGAACGGAAACGCCATGGAAGGAATCGGCAACGATCCCCGGCATCGTCCCGTTGTGGGGACGCTCGGGTATATTCTCTCGCCGGACCGGAAGAAGGTCCTGCTGGTGCACCGGATTTTCCGGAAGAACGACGATCAGATCGGCAAGTACAACGGCGTCGGCGGCAAATTGGAGCGAAATGAGGAAATCTTCGAGGGTATGGCCCGCGAAATCCGCGAGGAAACGGGGCTCGAAGTGAAGCGGATGCGGCTGCGTGGCACCATCGCGTGGGCCGATTTCGGTCCGAAGGTCGAGGACTGGCTGGGCTTTGTGTTCGTGGTTGACGAATTTTCCGGCGAACCCTACACCGAGAATGAGGAAGGGACGTTGCGCTGGGAGGACGTGGACCGGATGGACGAGCTGCCGATGTGGAAGGGCGACCGGCTGTTCCTGCCGCTCGTATTCAGCGATGACCCGCGGCAGTTCCACGGGTACATGCGCTACGAGGGCGATGAGCCCGTCGAGTGGCGCTACACGCTCGCGTGACGGGCGCGAAGCCGGCGTAGCGGAGCGGCGGAAAACAGAAAGCCCGGCGCGCAACAGGGCGCACCGGGCTGGAGAGAGGGGAGAGGAGAGCCGCCGACTCAGTAGGCGGAATCCGGGAAATAGTTCTCAGCGGCGTTGGAGGCGTCGATGACTTCCGCCGGAACAATCTCAACCTTGTCGGCGGCGGGCAGTTCCTTGCCGTTGAGCATGTCCACAGCACGCTGAGCCGCCACGTAAATCATCTGCGGCGGATAGGTGACGGTTTGCGTGACGAGCGGATTGCCATCGAGAATCATCTTGACGACCGCCTTGGAGCCGCCACCGCCGAGGAGAATCTTCACATCCTCGCGGCGCGAATCCTGATAAGCTTTGAGCGCGCCCAGCAGGACATCGTCATCGCCCGCCCAGACGGCATCGAGCTGCGGATGCTTCTGGAGCATGTTTTCCATCAGGCGGAGACCTTTTTCGGTCGACCAGTCGGAAACGCCGGAATCGACGATTTCAATTTCCGGATACGCTTCGAGCGCCTTCTTGAAGGCGGTGACGCGGTCGGTGTTTACCTGGCAGAGCACGCCTTCCATGAAGACGACCTTGCCCTTGCCGCCGAGCACCTTGGCAATCTGCTCACCGGAGACGCGCCCGAACCCGGGGTTGTCACCGACAACGGAGTAGTCCATCACGTTTTCGGTGAGACCACGGTCGACGACGATGAGCTTGACGCCGCGGGCCGCAACCTGCTTGCAGATGGGCGTCAGCGGTGCGGGCTCATGCGGGAGAACGACGAGCGCCTGAACATCCTGCACGAGGAGATTCTCGATGCCGGACACCTGATCGGCGGGATCTTTTGCGGACGAGAGCAGGACGCGCAAACCGGGGTTGGCGGCTTCGAGGTCTTGCTTGGCTTTGTTGGCCCAGAAAACGAGACCGCCGGTCCAGCCGTGGTCGGCTGCCGGGATGGAAATGCCGATGACGGAAGCGCCGACGGGGGCGGCAACCGCATCGGCGGGGGCGCTTTCGCGGGAGCAGGATACGGTCAGCGCCGCACACGAAAGGGCGGCGGCCGTGCGGAGCAGGGTGGAGATCTTCATGCAGGATTCCTTTTACGCTGAATCAGGACGGAAAGGATGATGACGAGGCCTTTGACGGTACCCTGGAGCGAGACGTTGACGCCCCAGAGGTCGAGAATGTTCGAGACGATGCCGAGAACCAGCACGCCGGCGAGGGTGCCGGCCACGGTTCCGCGACCGCCGCTCATGGAGGCGCCGCCAATGATGACGGCGGCAATGGCATCGAGCTCGTAGAGCATGCCGGCGTTGGAGGAGGAGATGGTGCCGAGGCGGCCGAGGAAGAGGAAGGCGGAGAGCCCGGCCAGCGCCCCGATAAGCAGGTAGGTGCGGAAGCGTACGGCGCCGACGCGAATGCCGGCAAAGCGGGCGACGCGCTCATTGGCACCTGCGGCCAGCGTGTGGCGCCCCAGCGGCGTGGCGGCGAGGTGAACGCCGAGGATGACCGTCAGGAGCAGGAGAATCCATGCAGGCGTGGGAAGTTCCAGCCAGTACGAAGAGCCGAACCCGATGAGGCTGGCGCTCAGCGCGGAGGAGGCGGGTGTGGCATTGCCGGAGTCCGCCATGTAGAGCGCGAGGGAGCGGAAGATGGAATACGTGCCCAGCGTGGCGATGAAGGGCGGGAGGCGGCCGAGCACCACGAGCGCGCCGTTGGCGGCCCCGCAAAGCAGCCCGCAGACCAGCGAAAGCGCACAGGCGATGACGACGAGCAGGGGAACAGGGAGCGCGGTCGTGGTCGGGATGAGGTTGAGGAGCCCGACGGTTGCCACGCCGCAAAGCGCA
Organism: uncultured Verrucomicrobiota bacterium; assembly: GCA_949295265.1. GTDB lineage: Bacteria > Verrucomicrobiota > Kiritimatiellia > RFP12 > UBA3636 > JAEDLN01. Next base: position 4,382 of record CASFKR010000071.1, read on the forward strand.
AAGAGCGAACCCACGGACAAATCGATGCCGCCCGCCACAATCACGTACGTCATGCCCAGCGCAATGATGCCGCTGTAGGAGCACTGCCGCAGGATGTTGAGCAGGTTGGCCGGTTTGGAGAACGTGGGGTTCGTCAGGGAGCAGATGACCACGAGCACGAGCAGCGCGAGGAACGCGCCACCGCCGCTCGTGAAAAAGGTGCGCAACCGCTGGGAAAGCGGAAGACGCCGGGAAAGTTCAGATGTGTCGGACATTCGCGCAATTCTAAAAATTCCGCCTGAACTCCGTCAAGTTAATCCGCGCGGCGCGAAGCGGGGAAGCGTGGAGCGAGGTCCGCAGGGAGAAGGGTCTGAGCCGGCGCAGCTGAGCCGACATGACACTCCCAGTAGCCTCAGTAGCCCCAGTAGCCTCAGTAGCCCCAGTAGCCTCAGTGGCCCCACTTCCAGAGGCCCCACAAAACAGCGGGGGACGCGGGAGCAGCGAAGGCAACGGAGCGGGGAGCGGGAAAGAGGGCGCCCCTGCGCATCGCAAGGCGATGGCAGGGGCGCAGGGAGGGCGGCGGGTCGCCGCAGGATGGCGGTGCGGTTACCAAGCGGACCACGAGGGTCGCGGACCGAAGGCGTCCCGGAAGAGTTCCGCCGCGCCTTTTTCGAGGCGGCTGTAGGTGTAAACACCATTCTGCTCCTGCTCGACGTCCGTGAGCTGCGTGTAGCACCAGCCAGCGATTTCTCCATCATCCGCCATGGCTTGCGCTTGGTCTCGGATGGCGGCGCAGAGTTCTTCCGGCGACTGCGGATCGACCCCGCAGTAGCCCCACCCCGGCTGCTGGTTTGCGCCAACGCTTGCCGGAACATACCGGAAGCCGCCCCATTCATCCACGAAGTAGGGTTGCCCCTGATACGGGACCTCATCGTCGAAATGTCCTTTGAAGGCTCCGGATTCGGAACGGACGAATTTCTTCAGATCCGTGCTGTCCTTCACATAGGGATGGACGGACCACACATCGGTGTCGATATGCGTGTAGCCGCTCGCATCGTGGAAGGGACGGGTCGTGTCCAGATCCGCGGTGGCGGCCCGCAGGTCTTTCACGAAGCGCTGATAGAAGGGGGACAGGCCGATGCGCATCCACGCAACGGCGGGGAGCATTTCGTGCTGTACACTGCGCGTCTCGTTGAGCGGCGTCCACAGGACAATCGAGGGGTGATTGCGGTCGCGCCGGACGGCTTCGCGCCATTCGCGCAGGAAGTTGAGGTGTGCGGCGGGGTTCGTAATCTGAATGCCCCAGTTGGGAAATTCCGCGCTCGTGAGGTAGCCGAGGCGGTCGGCCCAGTAGTGGAAGCGCTCCTCAAAGACCTTCTGGTGGAGGCGGGCGCCATTGAAGCCGACGGCCATCGAACGCTCGATATCCTGCCGCAACGCCTGATCGTCGGGTGCGGTCCAGACGCCGGCGGGGTAGAACCCCTGGTCGAGCACCCAGCGCAGATAAATCGGCTTGTTGTTCAGGTAGAACCGGTTGCCGCGGACGGCGAACTTGCGCATCCCGAAGTAGCTGTCGACGTGGTCGGCGGCGGTGCCGTCTTCCGTGAGGAGTTCCAGCGCGACGTCGTAGAGATACGGGTCGTCGGGGCTCCACAGGCGCGGCTCCGGTAGGGGGACGGTCAGCGCGGCGCCGGGGACGGCGGCGCAGGTTTCGCGGCGTACGGAGCCGTCGGGCAGCGTGACGGCGGCGCAGAAGGTGAGCGGTTTTTCCGGCGCGGCGCCCCGGAAGAACGGGTGGAACGTGACCTGCTGACTGTCGATATCCGGCACGATGTGGCAACTTTCCAGTGAAAAGGGTGCGACCGCTTCCAGCCAGACCGTCTGCCAGATGCCCGTGACGCGCGTGTACATGCATCCGCTGGAGTCGTACGAATGCGCCTGCTTGCCCGTCGCCTGCAGTCCGCTGCGCGTATCGTCTTCCGCATGAATGACCAGCTGATGGGTCTCTCCCGGCTTCAGGTGATCCGTGACATCCACGGTAAACGAGACGCTGCCGCCGAAGTGGTCACCGACTTTGACGCCATCCACGTAGACGGTGGCATCGTAGTCGACGGCACCGCAATGCAGGAGCACGCGCTTGCCCGCCCACCCTGCGGGGGGCGTCACATCGCGGCAGTACCAAACCGAAGGACAGAAATCGCGGTTTCCGATGCCGGAAAGCGGGCTTTCCGGAGCGAAGGGGACCGTGATGGAGAGGTTGAACAGTTCGGGGTGTTCCTGGAAACGGCGGTCTTTACCAGACTGTCCGGCATCCATCGCGAAGGCCCAAGGGCCATTCAGGTTCATCCAGGCATCTTCCCGCCGGAATTGCATGCGCGGGTATTCGGGGCGGGGACAGGGTGTCGTATTCATGTGATCCGAATGAGAAACGGATTGATAATCGGTTCGGAGTTGGTTGGAACAAAGCCAGAATCTCTGGAAGTTGATACCAGTTTGCCAAAGCCCGGATAAAGGGTCAATCCAGGGTTATGAAAATGTTTCTGAAAATGACGGGGCAGCGATGGGTGCCGCGGGGCAGTTGAGAGAATCGGAATGCTCGGGAGCCTGCATCAAAGGCTTTTGCCGATTCCCGGTTGCGCTGGCTCCGGTGCTATCTAAGCCCACAGGAAATGCTGCGCTGGTTTTGCTACGCGGGCTTCGCTGCGCTACTCCGCATCGCTGTCTTCGCTCAGGCGCTTTAGCTCGCCTGTTCATCGTGTACGTCGTGTCCGTCCTGTTTGTCCTGTTCGTCCTGTCCATCCTGTCCGTCGTGCGGCTTCGCCGCCGTCTGAGGCTACTGGGAGAGGGATGTGTGCACGCCTCCGATGATTCCGATTATTCCGATTACTCCGATCATTGCGTCAGCATTTGACACCTTAAATTGGAACGTAGTGGAGACTTCAGCAGGGGGCTCCCCGCCCGTGCGGCTCAACAATCCCCGTTCGCGCGGGCGCACTTGACGTCTGCCGGAGAGTACGCGCATGGCTGAACGGTAAGGCATCCCCGTTCGCGCGGGCGCACTTGACGCCTGGGGCCGTTTTCGGGAAACTGAACGCGCCTTTGAAGCCATGGCTCCGTACCGCCATGGCATGCATGTTTTCCTGCAGCTATGAAGATTGACGAAACATCTGTTCTGGAGTTCCACGAAGGCGGCAAAGTCGCCTTGAAAATGCCGCATCCAGTCAAGACGGTTGAAGATTTGTGCCTCGCCTATACGCCGGGCGTCGGAAAAGCCGTATTGCGTCTGGCTGATCATCCGGAGGATGCCTTCCGGTATACCGCCAAGGGACACACGGTTGCCGTTGTCAGCGATGGAACGGCCATTCTGGGGCTGGGCGACCGCGGTCCCACCGCCGCCATCCCGGTTATGGAAGGCAAGTGCGTGCTGTTCAAGAGCTTTGCTGGTGTGGATGCGTGGCCCGTGGTGCTCGATCACTGCCGCGTGGGTGGCGCAAGCACCGGGAAGACCGATCCGCAGCGTGTGATTGACGCGGTTGCGATGCTCGCCCCCATGTACGGCGGCATCAACCTCGAGGATATCGCCGGTCCGGCCTGCTTCGAAATCGAGGATACGCTGACCGAGATGCTCGATATCCCGGTGTTCCATGATGATCAGTGGGGGACAGCCGTCATCGTGCTGGCCGCCGTCCGGAATTACGCCATTTTCGCGCAGAAACCGTTTGAATCGCTCCGGGTCGTCATCAACGGCGCGGGCGCAGCCGGCACGCGCATTCGCGAGCTCCTGCTGGCGGGGGGTGCCGCGCAGGTGATTTCCTGCGATTCCAAGGGCGTCATCTACAAGGGCCGTCCCTGCAACCAGGCGCGGCATGAGCGCATCGCCGAGGATACGAAGTGCCGCACGCTGGAAGAGGCGCTGCGCGGCGCGGATGTTTTCGTAGGCGTTTCCGTCGCCGATTGCGTGAAGCCCGAATGGCTCCTCACGATGGCCCCGAATCCCGCCGTGTTTGCGCTGGCCAACCCGAATCCGGAGATCCGTCCGGAGCAGGCGGCCGGAGTGATGGGAGACCGGCCCTATGTGATGGCGACCGGCCGTTCGGATTACCCGAACCAGATCAACAACGTGCTCTGCTTCCCGTTCCTGTTCCGCGGCGCCCTCGATGTGCATGCCCGCAAGATCACGCCGGCCATGAAACTGGCCGCCGCGGATGCACTCGCCCTGGCCGCCCGGACCGAGGCCTCTGCGGATACGCGCGCCCTCTACGCGGGTGAGTCGCTGACCTTCGGCCGCGATTACGTCATTCCGAAACCCTTTGACCCGACCCTGCTGCCGACCGTCGCCACGGGCGTCGCCCTTGCGGCGATGAAAGACGGCGTGGCGCGCACCCCGCTCACCGACGTCAAGGCCTATCAGGAAGCGCTCACGAAGGAAGCGCTCGCACTGCGCGGCATCGGCTGAGTTTTCGCCGCCGCATGCACCGCACGCAGCGACCCACGCAGCAACCGCTGCCCGCTGCCCGTTGCCGCTGATGTCCGTACAGCAGATCGCCCGCCCCGGTGCCACCGGGATGGGCGATTCCTTTTCCGGCGTGCGACGTCGCGCCGCTATTCCTCAATCCACTGCGGATAGCGCCCGTCCAGCCCGCCGATGTTCGGCTTGAAGCCGTCTTCCGGCGTGGCGAGGTCTTCGCGCTGCCACACGCGGATGTAGTCGATGACGAAATCGGCGGGCAGTTCCCGGTCATCGAGCGCGTCATACTCCCAGCCGCCCAGCATATTCTGGAGGTGGAGCATCATCTGCACCGACGCCACGCGCGGACTGTTCCATTCCCAGAATTTGCGTCCGTGCTCCCAGAAGGAGACGTGCCCGGGCAGCCACAGCATGCCCATCGTAAAGAAGCCCTCTTCATCCGTATCCACATAGATGGCGGACGTGCCCAGGCGGTGGTGCCCCTTGCCGTAGTCGCCCCAGTGGCAGGCGACGTTGAACCGGTGCGGTCCCCAGATCGACTGCGGCTCCACGATGTCGAATTCCATGCCGCCATCGAAATTGGAATACCGTTTGCGGAACCCGGGCCAGTCGGCGAACGGCACACCGTAGCCGGGCGCTTCCGCCACGCCGCGGCCGCGGTCGGGCATCGTCCAGAACGCCGGCCAGATGTGCTTCTGCGTCGGCAGTTTGCACCGGATTTCGAAGTATCCGTAGCGCTGCGTCCATTTGCCGAAGGTGTCGCCCCAGCCCGTGGCATAGGGCGTTGCTTTGTCCTTCGGATCGTCGTTGTGATGCCCGTAGTCCTTGCTGACGCGCAGAATCAGCTTGCCGTCCTGCGTGAAGATGTTGTTCGTGGTGAAATGGACGAGGGGGCTGGTCCAGTTGAACCAGTAGACGTTCCAGATTTTGTGGTTGAGCGGTCCGTCGAACTCCTCCTGCAGCGTAGGCTTCCACGCTCCGGGCACGGGCGGGCGCGTCCCGAGCCATGCAGGCTTGCGGGGGTCGGCTGTGGCGCCGCGGATTTCCAGGATGGCGAAGGAGGCGCCCCCGGCGGTGGCGGCGGAGCCGAGGAGAGTGAGGCCCGTCGTTTTGTGCGCGCGGTAATCGGTGCCCGTCCCCGGTTTGCGGTTGTAGACGCGCCCGACTTCGCCGAGCTGCGCGGGATCTTCCTCGCCCGCCCAGGGGACGGCCGCCGCAAAGGGAATTTCGATGGTCGCCGTTTCACCGGGTGCGAGGGGGCGCGCCGGACCGTACGGATCGGTGGGGCCGCCAACGGATTCGAGGCAGAGGCGTGGCACGGCCGCCGTTTTGCCGGCGTTGCGCACCGTCACGAAGGCGCGGGTGGCGGCGGAAAAATCCCAGTATCCGGCGGGCGCGGGCATGAGCATCGCCTTGGAACCCTCGCCCTTGACCGTCATGACCGCCAGCTTCTGCGCCGCATCAAACGCCGCATAGCCGCCACCCGTGCCGGCGCAGCGCGCAACCGTCTCCGGCGCCACCGGCGAGGGGACCGCCGCGCCCGCGCGGTACAGCACGCCGTCCGCGCCCGGTTTGCGCCGCGCTTCCTTCGGATTTTCGCCGGGCTTTTCGCCGGGAAAACCAGCCGCCTGCCATTGCTCCACCTTCAGCCGCACGGGCTTGCCCGTCACTTTGCCCATGGACAGCATCACGCGCGAGACGTCCGTCACATTGAGCGCATAGCCCGGACGCTGATAGGAATAGCCGAAGTAAACTTTCAGCACGGTGGAGGCGCCCGGCGCAATCGTTGCCTGTTCCGCATTGAAGACGTTGGGATCGCCCTGCGCGGGGCGGGGATTGTCCACGCGCAGGATAGGGGTGACATTTTCCTCGCCCAGGTTGGTGATTTTCGCCTCCACATGCCCGTAATTCGAAAGGTCCCAGCTGGACCCGGTCCGGTTCTGCACGAGGATGCCCGGCCACGCGCACTCGCCGGGCTGGATGGTGACGATGAGGGCGGCCTGTTCGTTGGTGTACGAGGCCTGCGCATCGGCGCCGTACGTCGGATGGACGTGCGCGAGGGCGTCGGGCGCGGCGGGGTCGATGAGCAGCGTGGCACCCACGCCCGCATCGCCCTGCACCTGCGCAAAGGCGGCAAGCGGCAAGGCGGCACTGAGGAGAAGCGAAAGGCGGAGACGGCGTTTCATGGAGCAGAGCGGACCGGGAGGAGAAGCAGGGGAGGAGGATGAGAAGGGAAGGGCGAGGGGACTCAGCGGACGAGCAGGAGTGTCTCCTGCGGGAAGACGCGCAGGAGCACCGAGCCGCCGGAAATGGGGTCGGTACCCGTCACGGCGGCTCCTTCCGCATCGCGGTAGCGGATGGCGAAGCGGCCGCCGATGGGCGTCTCGCCATTGAGCGTGACGGTGCCGAAGCGGCCCGTCAGGGTGCCGAAGCTTAGGAGCGTATATTCGCCGCCGGGCGTGTGGACTTCATCCGCGTCGATGGTCAGCTCCGTTCCCGCATCGAGCGTCAGTCCGCCGTCAAAATGGAGCGCGCCCACATCGCCGAGTTCCGAAACAAAGGTGCGGATGCGGGTGTCGGCGCCCAGCGAGATTGTCTGGCAGCCGCTGTCATCGCCGAGGAAGGAGAGCGTGCCCGGAATGCGGGCGCCGGTTTCCGCATCGAGGGAGCCGCCGCTCAGGGTCGTCGGGGCCTCGGGCGTGCCGTCGGCAATGGTGATGGGATTGTTCAGACGCCCCGCGTAGACCCGCCCCGTGCCGCCGAGCATCGTGCCTGCCGCCATCGTGACGCCGTTGGTGCCGAATGCCCAGCCCGCGGCATTGTCCGCGAGAATCGTGCCCGCATTCAGGACCGTCGGGCTGTTGGCCTGATAGTAGGGATTGCCGTCGGGTGCCGCCAGCTGCAACACACCGTCGCCTTCTTTGATGAAGGAGCGGTTGAGAATCTGCCCGTGAAGAACCAGCCCGACCGGCGCCGTGCCGCGCTCAATGAGCAGGGGAGACCACCCCTGCATCGTAACATCGGCATGGAAAACCGACGGGGTATCCGCCGCCAGCGCCTTGAGTACCGGGTGTGTGTTGCTGAGCCAGGAAAAGGTGTACACGCCGTTGGTGACCGTGCCGCCGATGAGCCGCAGTTCGTAATCCCAGGTGTCGCCGTCCCAGTTGCGGAGTATCAGCGTATTCCCGCCCAGATCGAGGAGCCCGCCTTCCACTTCGAAGAATTTGTTCCAGAACTGGACCGGCGTCGCCTTGACCGGGAAATAATACCGGCCGTTCGGCTTCACGTAGACGCGCGCATACCGATGGGCGCCGGTTTTCGCGTCGCCTGCCGTGCGGGTCACCCGGAGCGTTGCCGGGTTCGCCCCGCCGCCGATGACGATGGTTGCGGCTTTGTTGTCGGTTGCCGCATACGATTCCATCCGCAGTTCGCCTTCCAGCACGGAGATGGTGTTGGTGGTTTGCAGCGAAGTCTGGTCATTGTTGCCGAACAGGAGAATCCCGGCACCGGTCTTCACCAGAGAAAAATTGCCGTCCGCATGGGCGGCCTGCAGCCGATGGATGGCCAGCACCGCATTCCGGCCCGCATGCGCCTGAAAGGTGGCGCCGTCCGGCGTATAGGCATACATGACGGTATTCGTGCGGACGGCGTCATGATCGGCGGTCGACACGCTCCGGAGCGAGCGGAAGTAGTAGGGGGTGCCGCCCGCCTGAAGCGTCAGATTGCTGGATGTCAGAAAGGAAATCCCGCCGACCTCCATGTCGGAACTGAGCGAAATGCTCGCGGTGCGATGCCAGTCGAAGGCAATCGTATCATCCGGACCCGGCAGGCCGTCCGGATCCCAGACTGTATCGGTATCGGCGCCGATCTGCCACGCAAAGCCCGTTCCGGCATCCCACGTGTAGGTATCGGCGCGGAGCCATCCGGCAACCGACAGGCAGGAAGCGGAAAAGAGGAAAAGCAGGATTTGTTTCATGAGAGGGAGCAAGGGAAGAGAGATGCAAAAGGCGGTGGTGGCGCACGGTCGCCATCCGCAGACAAGTTAGAATCTATCAGACGTCCCTGCCGGGAAACAAGAAAACTCCGCCTTTTATTCTTTCTTTCAGCATTTTCCCCTACCTGAGGTTGCTGGGGCTGCTGAGAGTGCTGCGCAGGTCTCGCTCCGCTTGGCGAGCCGTCCTGTCTGCCGTGTACGTCCTGTTCCGCGTCCTGTTGCGCTGGACTTGCTGGCTTCGCCTCGCGCGGCTTTGCTCCGTAGGCTTATCCCGGTTTTTTCGGGATAAATGATCCCGAAATCTTGAAAGATGGCTCCTGTAGCCTCTTTTCAAGACTGGATACTCGTGCATAGTCCGCCAATACTTTTTTCACCCGAAAGTTCAGTAAAATAACTTTGCCGTCGCTTCAATGGTTGCGCTGACTTCGTTCAGGCGGCTCTGCCGCCGAGAAAAAGTCCTTATTTGACACCTTGGTCGGAACGTTCGTGGAGACTTCAGAAGGGGGC
>CASFKR010000072.1 GCA_949295265.1 uncultured Verrucomicrobiota bacterium
ACGGCCCCTGGGCGCGCGCGGTGCGCGTCGACGGCGCGCATGCCGAGTGGGGAGTTTTCTTTGAGGATGACTGCCATCCGGATGGCGGTGCCGCCCCCGCGGATGAACCGGCGCCGCTGGAACGCCTCGCGCCCCGCGTCACCGCCTTTGCGGCGGAAGGGGTGGCACCCGGCTTTGCCGCCTCGGAGGCGGCGTGGAAACACTTCTGGGACAGCGTGCACGATTTTGCGCTGCCGGACCCGGAGATGCTCCGGATGGTGCATGTGGCGCTGTATCACCTGCGTTGCAATGCAACGCGCTGGTCGCAGCCCGTCGGCATCCACAACGATCTCTGGAGCGGCAAATTCTTCGCGTTTGACGAATTTTTCTGTCACATGGGTCTGCTGACGTCCGGCTGCACGGAGCTGGCGCGGCGCGTTCCGGAATTCCGCCGGGCAACCCTGACCGTTGCGCAGAAGCGCTGCAATCCGTTCCATTCGAAGGAGCCGGTGTTCGGCGGGCTTTATCCGTGGGAGACGCTGGAGGACGGTTCGAACTGCACGTTCCCCGGCCACTGGGAAGACCACATTTTCCAGAATGCGAACAGCGCCGCCGGCGCCTGGGCGCAGTTTCTGACGATGCGCGACCGCGATTTTCTGGAGCAGACCGTCTGGCCGATTCTGCGGGACATGGCGCGGTACTACGTGAGCCACCACATCTACCGGGAGGCGGACGGCGGCGTCTTCATCGGCAAGGTGACGGATTTGGAGAAACTCGGGTCCGCGCACGAGCGCGCTTATCTGACGACCTGCGGCGTCATCTACACGCTGCGGTGCGCCGCCCGGGCCGCCGGGGTACTCGGCTGCGCCGATGCGGAGACCCGCAACTGGACGGAGCTGGCGGATGCCCTTCCGGCGTCGCTGCCGGAAAAGGACGGGCATTATCTGCCGTTTCCGGGCTCGGAAGATGTCAGCGTGGCGCTGGTGGGCGGCTTTTTCCCGTATCCGGTTTTCCGGGCGGACGATGAAAAGGCGGTGGCGTCGCTGCGCTGGTTTGCCGACCGCGCCCACGGCGCAGGCAGCATGTACCCCGGCATGGGCAGGAACATTCTCTGCTCGTGGTACGCGGCGTGGCTGTCGGCGGCGTTTTCGATCATCGGGCGTCCCGATGAGGCGTACGAATGGCTGCGCGAATACACCCGTTCGGCGGGACTCTTCGGCGAAGCCTGGGAAATCAACGAGCCGGGCGTGTCGCTGTCGCGCCCCTGGTTCGCCACGTCCGCCGGGGTGTTCCTCACGGCGGTGAATATCTGGCTGCACGGACACCCGGAGGGGTGTGCGGGCCGCGCGGACGGGGTTTCGGTTTGACCCGAAGCCCGGTTTTTCGGTACGCTGACGGAAAAAGGAACAACGGGGGCGCGGAGAATTCCCGGGGTTGGACGGCGCGCCCCTTTTTGACAGGTAAATGAGGGTATGATGAAAATTTCCTGGTTTCGCACATTTGCAATGGCTTTCGCGGCGGGGCTCTTCCTGAGCGCTGCGCCGTCCGTCTGGGCCTACAAGGTTGCCGTGATTATGAATCCGAAGCGGCATACCGATGAATTCGATTATTCCGCCGAGGTGCTGGAGTGGGAGATGGAGAAAATCCCCTACACGGTGGACAACATGAAGCAACTGACGGACCGGCTGGAAGAATTCGATCTGCTGCTCGTTTCCCCGCTGTTTCTGTCGCAGGCCAATCCCGTATCCCCCAGCGACCTCGATCTGGATGCCATTTTGCGGTTCATTGAAAACGGCGGCGGCCTGATCGTGACTGACGGGAGCTACAATTTTTCGCAGGAATTCGTGAATGCCATTTCAGACAAGCTCACCATGCCGGGCACGTACGGCTGCACCTCTTCGCAGTGGGTGGTCGAGGGCTATCTCAAGAATGAAGAGCCTGTGCATATGACGCGCGTGTTCCCTAACGTCATGAATACGCCGGATACGTGGGGCCATTTCCAGAATCCCGGTCCTTTCTGGCGGGTGCTGGCGCGCTGTTCGCAGGGCAAGCCCGTCATTCTGGAGCAGCGTCTCGGCAAGGGGTTTGTCATCATGACGAACTCGCGTCTGATGCTTCCGGAACCGCTCGAGAACTACGAGACCTACCACCATATTCTGCAGTCGGGGCTGGATGTCGATAAAATTTCGATAACCGAGCTCAAGCCGGGTCCCGGGCGGCTGGATATCCAGACGGCGACGCCGCCCCCGATGGGCACAAAGGTCGCGCTCCGCATTGTCGACGGACAGAACAAGGCGCACAACTACACGGCTTCGTTCAGCGGAAATACGTGCACGCTGAACTATGTGCTCGAGGCGCGCGGCCCCTCCGTGGCGGAAATCTACTTCCAGGTGGAAGGCACGACGCACCGCATTCTCCGCAAAAAGGTCTATTTCCCGCAACTTCTGGAAGTGGGGCCGCCCGCTTACCGGGGCATGATTTCCACGGAGCGCCGCGAGCGCGATGTCGATTTTCAGCTGCGGTTTGCGCCCGCCAGAGAAAATCTGGCGGATGCGAATGTGTTTGTCGCCGTTTTTGACGACAAGAGCAATCAGGTCGCCCGCGCCCGTGCGCGGCTGCCGCGCGAGCCCATTGAAGAACTGTGGGTGCCCGTCGCCCTGCCGAAGGAACTGCAGCCCGGTACGTACACGTTCAAGGGCGTTCTCGCCGTGCCCAACACCCGCATCCGGAAACTGGCGGAGACCACGTTCGAGATTGTGGCGCCGATGGAGACGCAGGTTCTCATCGATGAGGACGGCACGTTCCTCGTCAACGGAAAGCCCTATTTCCCGCTGGGCATTTACCACACGGCCGGCGAATATGAAAAAATCGCCTCCATCGGGTTCAATGCCGCGCAGTTCTGGAAGTGGCAGGACGACGGCAAGGGCGGCGGCCTGAGCAAGGCGCTCGACCACGGGCTGATGAGCCTGTTCGAGTCGAACCACGGGGTCTGGCCGGAACTGGTGCACCAGTACAAGAACAAACCCGGCGTGCTCATGTGGTACGTGTCCGACGAGCCGGATGAGTCGGGGTATCCCCGCTCGAAAAAGATTTACAACATCTGGCGCGAAAATGATCCGAACCATCCGACCTTCATCTGCTGCTGCCGGAAAGACCTGTTCGGGCTGCATAAGGAGAACTGCGATGTGCTCGGGTTCAATCCCGGCGGCAAAAAATACATCGAAAGCGTCATCGAGTTCATCAAACTGGCGCGGGAGCAGACCGGCGGACGCCAGAGTCTGGTGCTGGTGCCCGGCGCCATGTCGGAATCCGCCGGGAGCATTTGTCATGCCTCCGCCTATGCGGCCATCACGCAGGATATCCGCGGCATTTTCTGGTATTGCTGGAAACAGACGGGCGGCGGTCCGGTTGGCATCGGGCTCTGCCAGCACGAGGACAATCAGGCGGTGTTTGCGAAACTGCTCACGGAACTCAAACAGCTGATTCCCGCCCTGACGTCTACGGGGCGCCGCAGGCTCGGCGAGGGTCCGGTATACGGTCTGCTTTGTCCGAATCTCAAGCCCGGCGAACGGATGCTGATACTCTTCAATTCCTCGGAAGAACCGCAGCAGTTTAATCTCCGTATCCCGGAAATGGAACGCTCCACCCGCATCATGGATGCCTTCACCAAGGAGCTGACCCAGATCTCCGGCGGGATTATCAACCGCTCCTTCGAGCCCTTCGAACGCGTCGTCTACCGCTGGTAGTAGCGGGCGCCTCCCGCTGGTGGTGCCGGTTGAGCGGCTCAGCAGCCGGAGAAGGAGGGGGCGCAGGTATTGCGGCGCAAAAGCGTGCAGGGAACAGTCAGCTGCGGTGCTTTCGGCGCGGTCGGGGTCTGACCGTTCCGTGCCGCCGCCTCAATGCGTCCCATCAGATCATCCAGCGCTTTCTGAATCAGGAGCCGCACATTCATGTCCACCGTGGTCAGCGCGGGGCGCACTTCGCGCGAGATGGCATGGTTGTCGTGACCGATGACGCTGACGTCTTCCGGGACCCGCAAGCCCATCTGCGCCAGCGCCAGCATGCCGCCGACGGCCAGCCGGTCCGTCATGTAGACGACCGCCGTCGGACGCTCCGGATGCGCAAAGAGCCGTTGCGTGGCGGCCTGACCATTTTCGATGCTGGAGCCGGAGACCGACTCCTGACGGAACAGCGTCAGCCCGCATTCCGAGAGCCCGCGCACCATGCCCTGCATCCGCGCATGCGCCGCCGGCCACATGTCCGGAATCGATACAAGCGCAATCCGGCGATGGCCCAACGAGGCGAGCAGATGTACCGCTTCGCACGTCGCCGGTGCCACATCTTCAATGATGGAGGGCAGGCCCGTCCGTTCCGCCAGGTCATCCAGCACGATGGAAGGGACATGACGCGCCGCCAGCGTTTCGCACAGCGTCTTCCCCGGATAGCCGCAAATCAGGAGTCCGTCCACGCGATTTTCTTCAATCATTTTCGGGCATGCGGCTTCCGGCGGCAGAATCTCGAGATTCAGGTGCCAGCCCCGGTCGACCGTCGATTTCATCGCGTGAATCATCAGATCGGCATGAAACGGGTCGATGCCGTAATCCCAGAACCGGTCGGACAGCGGCTCCATCGCGCCCGGCGCCTGATCGCCGATTTGGACCATGCCCAGGGCGCGGTTGACGCGCCGCCGCATCGGTTTCGGCTGATAGCCTGCGGCGCGGGCCGCCTCCCGGATCCGCTCGGCAAGCTGTATGCTGACACCGGGATCGCTCGACAGGGCACGGGAAATCGTGCTCGGAGCGACGGAGAACATACGGGCTAAATCGCGCAGGGTCGTGGGCATGGCAGGGACAGATCAGGGTGCCTTCAGGAATGGACGTTCCTTATAGTACACAAAAATGCCGTCATCGACCACCCCGCCGCGGTTTCAGGCTTATCCCGGGGGCGGTTGCCCCATTTTCAGCCGCACGCGCCGGGAGAGGGGAAGAAGAGCGCCAGCGGAGGGGACCTACGCGAGCAAGCCGGGAACAGAACGAACAGGACGGCTCGCCACCACAAGCAGCGGAGCCGGCGCCCCACTCCCATTGCCCCAGTTGCCCCAGTTGCCCCAGACAGCGGCGGAGACGCAGCCCCGGACGATTTTGCTGCAACGCAGCCGTTGAGGCGGCGGCGGAGGCTGCGGCACGGGGAAAGCGGTTCCCCGTGTGAACAAAAACGCCTAACCGGACGGCAGGGGTGCTTTTAACCGATTTCCGGTTCTCAAGCCGCGGATTCCGCCGCTGCGGCAGCGGAGACGGAATTTCGTGAAAATGCAGAATGGGATTGACAAATCGCGTACACGTGTTCTATCCTGCGGAAAAAGGCGGCACCTGAAAAGCCGCAGGAGACCCAATCATGACGTATGCGGAAATGGTGGAGCGGGCGCGGCAACGCCTGAATCCGACGGAATATGGCAAGCATTTTGAAGCCGGCTGTGTAGCGGCGGTTCTGGAAGGTGCCAATGGGCGCCTCTACGAAGGCGTGAATCTGGATTTGGCCTGCGGGCTGGGGTTCTGCGCGGAACGCGCGGCGGCGGCAGCCATGGTGACGGATGGAGAGACGGTGGTGCGGCGCGTGGTGTGTCTCGATGAGGACGGCACCTTTCTGACGCCGTGCGGGAGTTGCCGGGAATTTCTGGCGTTGCTTTCGCCGGAAAACCGGCAGACGGAATTTCTGGTGAGTCTGGAGCCGCTCCGGACGGTGCGGCTGTCGGATTTGCTGCCGGTGCCTTGGACCGGGTGCGATTGAGGTTTTTGCGCGCATCCGACGGGGGTGACGCGGAACGAAACAGGCACGGCCTGGCGTCCGATGGGGATTGCCGGGCGGTTGCCCGGGAGGGTTGTGTGCGCCCTCCCGCCTGAAAACGGACATGCCGGGAGACAAAAAGATGATGGTACGGAAAGCGGTTGCGGTTCTGTTGGGTATCTTCGAAATGGCGGCAATCTCTGCGTCCGCCGCCATTACGGGGGTGTGGAGCAATCCGGGGGGCGGCCAGTGGAGCGATCCCGCGAACTGGCAGGATGGCGCGGTTCCCGGTTTCGGTGAAGGCGATACGGCGGATTTGCTCGCCACAACGAACAACATCACGCTCGATTGCACCGTGCGGCTGGCCGCGCTGACAACGGCACGCACGCTGACGTGCGCCACCGATGCCGGACTGATTTTCAAGGGGACAAACGGCACCCCGGCGCGATTGCTGCTGCAGGTGCCCGGCTCCACCCTCAACTTCCAGCCTTCCTGCGGCATAACGCTGGAGTCGGATCTCGATCTGGATATCAACGGGCGCGGTGGCGGCTATAACCGGATTGGCCGCTTCCGCGGACATTACGACGTGCATTTCAACCGGAATGTCTCCAACGGTTCCGTGCTGTATGCGACCGATTCGATGCCCGAATTTTTCGGGAACTGGGCTTTTTATCACGGCTACATCATGACCGGCGGCGGTGCGGACGTTTACGGTTGCACGACCAACGAAATGACGATGATTTCGCTGTTTAACAAGGCGGCCATCCGCAACAACGGCGCCGCCACGCTGGCGAAAAACCGGCGGGTTTACATCGATGAAACGGGCGGCGTTCTGATGCCGAACGGGCGCGAATGGCGTTTCGAGGCAGAAAACGCACTCGTCGGCACGGGAACGCTTCAACTCGATGATGCGGGGAATCATGGTGGTGCTGTCCGGCTCAATCAACCGTGCGAGACGTTTTCCGGGCGCATTTTATGCGGCAATAACCATGTCCAGGGCAGGCTGATTCTCGGGGCGCAAGGCTCCATCCCGAATGTGCCCGAAGTCTATCTGGCGACGACCAATTCCCATTTCAATGTGACGAACAGGCTGGACGGCTATACGGTGCCCGCCGGGCAGATCATTTCCGGCGTCGGGTGCCTTCGCGGGACGTTCGACGTGCGCGAGAAAGGGGCGGTCATTCTGCCCGGACAGGCAACGGATGGCCTCCGGAACCGCGATGGCGCGATGACGGTGGAGAACCGGCTCGTGATCCGCGAAGAGGGTACGCTGCAGTGGACGCTCCGCAAGCTTGCGGACCCGGATTCGGGTGCTTCCGCAGTGTACGACTACGCCGTCATGACCACGCTCGGGGAGGTCCGGCTGGAAGGCGGACTGCTGCAGATCGCATTTCCCGTCGATGCGCAAACGGGGCTCACGCTGGATCCCGATTCCGGCGATGCCTTCTGGCTGGATGCCCATGCGTGGCCCATCATCACGGCGGCGGAAGGCGGCACGGTTTCCGGCTCCCTGCGCGTAACGCCGTCGGTGTATGCGCACGGCGGTTTCCGCACCCGCATCGCCGATGGCGCCGTGATGCTCGACTGGCAGCCCGGCCTCGGAACGACCATTCTGTGCGTCCGCTGATGGATGCTCCGCCCGGTCCGGCATCCATCCACCCTTTCAACCTTATTGTCAACCCTGCACTATGCTTACGATGAAATCCATAAAACCCCTGCAAAAATACCTCATGGGTGCTGCGGCACTCCTGGGTCTGGTCTGCCCGGCGTCGGCGGAACCGTCCGCAACCGCTTCCGGTACGGAAATGGTGACGCCCGCCTCGTATCAGGCGCTGACGCGCTACCGCTCCTATTTCACGGAATTGCCCGCTACGGACACGGCGCCCATGGGCTTCCGCGTCACGTCCCCGGAGCGGCTCGACCCCATCTGGCGCGTGGGTGCCTTCATGTCCACGACGGGCGACATCGCGAAGGGAGACTTGCTCGTGCTTTCGATGCAGATCCGCGGTGCGGGCTCCCGGCCCGATTCCGCGAAAATTCTCTTCAAACTGCAGGATAGCAGTTGGGTCGGCGTCATTCGCGAAGAGGTGCCCGCCCGCGAAGCCTGGCAGACGGTGCGCTATGTGGGGATTGCCGACAAGGATTACGCTTCCGGCGCCCTTTCGCTCTGCGTGTATCCGGCGCTGGACCGGCAGACGCTCGAAGTCCGCGCGCTCAGTCTGCAAAACTGGGGCAAGACGCGCAAAGAAGACCTCCCTGCGCTGGCCGTCCCGCTGCCCGTCCAGCCGGGCGACGCGGTTCTGCAGCCGCCGGAGCCGCCCAAACCGCTCGTTCTCGAACCGCTGACCCCGGAGCAGAAGGCGACCAAACGCTACGTGATGCTCAAACTCGATGACCTCGTGAACCGGGGCGAAAAGCAGGGGCCGCCCTGGCGCTGGATTGAACTGGCAAACTATTTCAAGGAAAAAGGCCTGCACGCTTCTTTCGGCGTCATCGTCAAATCCATCGAGAACGACAACCCCGCCTACAACGAATGGATCCGCAAAACGGCCATCGAGAACGGCGGCAACATCGAATTCTGGCACCACGGGTTTACGCACGCCATGAACTTCGATTTCAACGGCAAAAAATGCGTGGCCGAGTTTTCGGGTCCCGATGAGGCGTATATGATGGATGCCTTCTCCCGTGCGATGAATGCCTTCCGTGAAAAGACTGGGCTGACCTTCCGCACGTACGGTGCGCCGGGCAATGCCACCGATGCCACGGGACGCAAGGTGCTCGAGGCGCATCCCGACATTAAGGTGTGGCTCTACGGCGATGCGCGCAATCCCGCCGGAAAACTCGTGCTCCGCCGCTCGCTCAACCTCGAGCATGCCGTCGGCAAGGTCGATTACCAGACGTTCCTGCGCGCCTACCAGAATCAGCGCATGCGCGATTATCTGGTGCTGCAGGGGCATCCGATGATGTGGGATGCGGCGCGTCTGGAGGCGTTCAAGCAAATCGTGGAACAGCTCCAGGAGGATGGCTGGATTTTCGTGACGCCGTACGAATTCAGTCAGCTGCCCCGGCCCTGAGCGGACGGTCCCCGTTCCTGAAGCATCGCCCGCCGATGTCTGCCGCGTCCCCGGTTACCGGGCGCGAAAGACGCGGCGGGCGTTTTCTGTGGTGAGCGCAGGGACGTCGAGTTCCGGGAGCAGCCCGGCGAGGCACTGCGCCGTGTGCACGATAAAGCCCGGCTCATTGACGCGTCCGCGCAGCGGCACGGGTGCCAGATAGGGCGCGTCGGTTTCCACGAGGAGCGACTCCGGCGGCAGCGTGGGGATGATGGCGCGGAGCGCGGCGGCATTCCGGAAGGTGACGATGCCGGAAAGGCCGAAGCAGAGTCCCAGCGGCGTCAGGGCGCGGGCGAAGTCCGCATCGCCGACGAAGCAGTGCAGGGAACCGACCGTCCGTTCGCGGGCGCGGTCGGGGTCGGCGCAGCCGCGCAGGAGTTCGATGGTGTCCGCCTCGGCTGCGCGCGAATGGATGGAGCAGGGCAGGGCGCATTCGCGGGCGAGCGCGAGCTGCGCGGCAAAGAGCGCCCGCTGGCGGGCGCGCCGTTCCGGGGTGTCTTCGCGGTAGTAGTCGAGTCCGATTTCCCCGATGGCGGCGACCGGTGTACCGGCCGCGGCCAGCGAGTCCATCTGCTCGCGGAGCTGCTGCAGGAGCCGCTCCACGTCGCAGGGCGCGGTCAGCGAATCGGCCTCATCCGGACCATATCCGACGGCCGGCAGCGCATATCCGGGCGCAAGCGCGGCGGCGCGTGCCGCCGCCGCATTGGCGCCCGCATCGCCGCCGACGGCGAGGAGTCCGTCCAGCCCGGCTTCGCGGGCACGCGCCAGAATTGCAGGTGTGTCGGCAGCGCTCTCTTCAGCGGCTTCCGGAAAATGGGTGTGGGAATCAAAAAGGGACACGGCGGAAAGGAATGCTACGGTTGATCAGGCGGCCTTTTCACAAAGGTTTTGCAGGTTGTGCCTCTCATCCTACCACAGACGCCCCGACAAGTGGCGGGGCGGCGGTGCCGCCTCTTCTGCCGGTCGGTTTCTCAGGCGGAGGACGGCAATCTGCCGCCTGAGATTCCGCCGACCGGCCTCGGCAGTCGGCCGGCCACTCCGAGGCCGGCTGAGTCGGCGCACAAACGGTCGTGTACGCCCTGTTTCTGCCGCATTGGCAGCCGGCGGGCGCGGCGCGGGAAAAAGAAAATCGGCGCGGACAGACATCCGCGCCGATGAAGCGTATCGGTTGTGGAGAGGGCGTCTGCTCAGGCGCGAATCTCGAGCGAGAGATCGGCCGCCTTGACCGAGTGCGTGAGGGCACCGATCGAAATGGCGTCGACGCCCGCTTCTGCGGCCGCGCGCACCGTATCTTCGTTGATTCCGCCGGAGGCTTCGACCTTGCAACGGTGGTCGATGATGCGCACGGCTTCCGCCATGCGGTCGGGTGCCATGTTGTCGAGCATGATCCATTCGGGTTTTGCCAGCAGAGCGGAGTGCAGTTCGTCAAAGGTTTCCACTTCGACCTCGACCGGGACGCCGGGGAATTTTGCGCGCGCGGCAAAGACGGCCTGATCCAGGCGGGCGGGATCGCCGCCGCGCCAGAGTTTCCGGTGGTTGTCCTTGATGAGCACCATGTCGGAAAGCCCCATGCGGTGATTGGTGCCGCCGCCGGCTTTTACGGCGTACTTGTCGAGCACGCGGAGCCCCGGCACGGTTTTGCGCGTATCGAGGATGACCGCCGAGGTGCCCTCGATGAGGCGCACGTAGCGGCGCGTTGCCGTGGCAATGCCCGTCATGCGCTGCATGAGGTTGAGCGCGGTGCGCTCCGCGGAAAGAATCGATGCGGCCGAACCGGTAATGGTCAACAGCAGGTCGCCGGGCTCCAGGTCCTGTCCGTCTTCAGCGACCGGAACGAGCTCCAGAGAGGGGTCGACTTCGCGGAAGGCGAGCATGCCGACCGGGATGCCGGCGGCGCGGCAGGGCACGCGCGTGAGGATGTCGGCGGTGACGCGCGCCTCGGGGTCGACAAGCGAAAGCGTGGTGACATCGCGGGCGGCGCCATCCTCTTCGAGGGCGGCCCGGACGACGCGCAGGACGTCGGGGTGTTCTTGAATGGGAAGCGGGGACATGGGCGGAACTCAGGCGCGGACGGAGTGGGCGATTTCAGTGGCCTTGGCGGCGTTGGCGGTGATGGCGGACCAGTCCGAGGCCTTGATGAGCTTGGCGGGGGCGATCCAGGAGCCGCCGCAGGCGGCGATGAGCGGAGAGGCGAGGTATTCCCCGGTGTTCTCCGGCTTGAGACCGCCCAGCGGGATGTAGCGCAGTCCGAGGCGCTTGTACGGGGCAGCCAGCGTTTCAATCGCCTTGATGCCGCCGACGACGGAGGCGGGGAAGAACTTGAGCAGGGTGCACCCCAGTTCCACCGCACCTTCGATTTCGGAGGGCGTCATCACGCCCGGCGCAAAGGGAAGCCCCATTTCCATGGCGGCGGAAACGATGCGCGGATTGAAGCCCGGCGCCACGGCGAAATGGGCGCCTGCATCCTTGGCGGTCTGGAGTTGCTCCTTCGTGAGAATCGTGCCCGCCGAGATGATCATTTCGGGGACTTCCGTCGCCACGCGGCGGAGCGCTTCCGCGGCGCAGGCGGTGCGGAACGTCAGTTCCATGACGGTGACGCCGCCTTCGAGCAGCGCATGCGCGAGCGGAACGGCCTTTTCGGCTTCATCAATGACGACGACGGCAATGTTGCCGCAGTCGGCGACCTTTTTGGCGAGTTCGGAAGGAAAGGGATTCATGGGAAGGCTTGGGAGGGGAAGGAATGAAAGGTGAGCCAGATCAGATGCTGTTCATCATCTGGTAGAAGACGGGGCCGAGAAGAATAAGAAAAACGGCCGGGAAAATAAAGAAGAGTAGGGGCCCCAGCAGCTTGACCGGGGCTTCGTTGGCCAGCCGCTCGGCGCGCTCGAAGCGGCGCGTGCGCACCTGGTCGGACTGAATGCGGAGAATCGCACCGATGGAAACGCCGAGCTCGTCCGCCTGCACGAGCGCATTGACGACGGAGCGCACGTCGGGCAAATCAATCCGCCGCGCCATGGCGCGCAAGGCTTCGCGGCGCGTGGTGCCGAGCTGCGTTTCGCGAATGACGCGGAGCAGTTCCTCCGTGAGGGGGTCGACGACGGGACGCTCCGTGCAGCGCTGAAGCGCCATCATGAAGTCGAGCCCCGCCTCCACGGAGAGCGTCAGCAAATCCAGCACAAAAGGGAGCGAACGCAAAATCTTCGCCTGGCGGACGCGCACGACGGACCGGAGCCAGAGCATCGGCCAGGTGTAAAAGAGCAGAAGCCCCATCAGCGAAAGCGGGATGAAAAGCCGCGCAAAGACGGGGTTGAGCCGCGAAAGCAGATGCACAAGCAAAATCCAGAAGGGCCCGAGGCAGACCGGGATGAGCACCTTCATCGACAGAAATTCCCAGCCGGTGAGAAGTCCGTCGATGCCGCCCGCAGTCAGCATCTGCTCCGCCCGCGTGCGCATCCGCTCCGAAGAAGGCCCCGTAAACGCCTTCCGGAAATTGGGTGCCAGCGGCAGCAGCATGCGGAAAATCAGCGGCAGCCGGCGCTCCTGACGGCGTCCGTCCGCCAGCGTCACATACGTCACCTGGCGCGCCACATCAAAGGCGTACCAGGAGAACAGCCCCGCACAGATACCCCAAAGGGCGATGCAGAGAATGCCGAGGACAGACGTAGTCATGGGTCAGGGCCGGAGACGGACGCGGCGGAGCGGGTAAGAACAAAGCGCCGACGGGGCCGCGCGGAACGGCCGCGTCGGGCGCGGAAACAGGGGAAAAAAGAGTGGCGTGCGCCGGATGTGCAGAACCGGCAACGGCGCAACAGCGGCTGCTCAGGTGTACTTCAGGACGCTGTAGTCCATGTACTGCAACACCACGAGGATGCCGAAGAGGACAACCGTGATGATGGAAAGGACTGCGGCCCACGTCCACTTTTCCGGCTTGACGTTTCCATTTTTACCGGCCAGCGGATTGGCATAGCGGCTGGAAACAAAGATGCCTTCTTGCTTGGGATTGACATTCGCGGCTTCCGGGGCGGGCGCGGCGGGGGCTTCAGCGGCAGGCGCCGCTTCGGGCTTTTTGATTTTGAGCGTGATGGACATGCGGAACTCCTTTGACGCAACCAATATACCAAAGCAGGGTGCTCTGCGCAAGCGGTTTCCGCGCTAGCCTTATCCCGGTGTAACTTCTCATCGTAAATGCGACTACCCTAGTCGCATTTACTTGTTCCGAAGGAGGTAAAAGCGACTGGTCGCATTTACTTGTTCCGAAAATTGGT
>CASFKR010000073.1 GCA_949295265.1 uncultured Verrucomicrobiota bacterium
ATCCCTGGCTGTTCGGCGCCGTCCGGGACGCGCTTGCCGCGCCCGGCGATGCCGCCGCCGCCGCAATCCCTGCGCAACGCTCCGGCTCGGAGGTGCGCGCCGCGCTGCTGCGGCACCTGGCGCTCTCCCTCGAGGCCAAAACGCTCGCGCACGTTGCCGACCCCGACCGCGCGGCGGCAACCGATTTCCGGCGCTCCCTGTTCCTGTACTTCCGGGGACGCCCCGGCGCGGCTCGTCTCCGCGGCCGCCTCAACACGCTGACGGGCGTTGCGGAGATTCGCGCCGCCATCGACGCCTTCTTTACCGCCGAAGCCGCAGCCGCAGAAGCCGCGGCGCCGCCGGACGCCGTGCGGGACCGCTAGACGGACGTCGCCTTCGCGTAGGCGACGAGCTCATCGAGATGCCCGAACGCGAGCGCGATATGCGTGTCCGCCGCGCCGTAGTACACCGCAATGCGGTCGCTCCCCGCCGGGTCGCGCAGTACGGCGCACGGGAACGTGACGTTGGGCACCATGCCCGTGATTTCGTAGGGCGCTTCGGGGCCGAAAATCGCCCCCGCTCCGCGCGCAATGACCTTCCACGGCTCGTCGAGGTCGAGGAGGGCGACGCCCATGCGGTACACAAAGCCGTTGCAGGTGTTGCAGACGCCGTGGTAGATCATCAGCCAGCCTTCCGGCGTTTCCATCGGAACAGGCCCCGGCCCGATTTTGAGTCCCTGCCACCAGGTCGGTCCCTTGCTCATGACGTGGCGATGGCGCCCCCAGTACGTTAAATCGGGACTTTCGCTGTAGAAAATGTCGCCGAAAGGCGTGTGCCCCGTGTCGCTCGGGCGGCTGAGCATCGCGTAGCGCCCGCGTATTTTGCGCGGAAACAGCACGCCGTTGCGGTTGTACGGCAGAAAGGCATTCTCCAGCGGCGTAAAGGTGCGGAAATCACGCGTCTCGGCCAGCCCGATGGTGGGGCCGTGATACCCGTTGCACCAGCAGATCAGATACCGGTTTTCGCCTTCCAGCGGGACGACGCGCGGGTCGTAGGCGTATTCGTGGATGCCGATGGCCGCATCCGCGCCCGCCAGCGCCAGCGGCTCCGGCGAGAAGGTCCAGCGCAAGCCGTCGGGACTTTCCCCGCGGAAGAGCGTCGGCATGCCGTCGGTGCGGTCGCCCCGGAAAACGCCGACATAGGCGCCTTGCCAGGGGACGACGGCACTGTTGTAGATGCCGAGGACGCCCGGAATGGGGCGGTGCCCGGTCAGCGGATTGGCCGTGCAGCGCCAGAGGAGCTCGGACGAGCCGGCGGGACGTTCCTGCCAGGGAAAAGGTGATAGCGGAAGCATGGCGGGGGTGTGGGAAAAGATGGTTTGTGCAAAACAGAGGGGAAAGGGCGGGAGAGGGGGGCGAACCCGTGGCAGCGGCGTGTCAGCGCTTGGGAGCGGCACCGACGGGTGCATCGAATGCGGGCGCGCCGGGGAGGGCATAGATGCGGTGGTATTCGGCGGCTGCGCGCGGGAAGCGCGTCGGGCGCCCGGGCTCCGTGATGAGCTGGTGGTCGCCATCCGGCGCACCGACATCGAAATAGCATTCGAACAGGACGTTGTTCGCGGGGTCGTTGAGGAAGGCGGCCATGTCGCGGATGAACGACGGATTGTCGCCGCCTCCGTGCCGATCCTGGCGGTGGCACACGCCCCATTCCGGAATGGCAAGCGGCAGGTTGCCGTGCCGCCTGGCAAAGCGCACCCAGTACGGAAGCCCCTTTTCCGGATGCGCCGTCTTCGTCTCCCACGTCTTTTTCTGCCGGCGTTCGCGCTCGGCATCATCGGCGTCGGCGGGGATGGGGTAGGTGTCGGGCATCCACGACTGGTCATAGACATCCAGCCCGATGGAGTCCACAAATTCATCGCCGGGCCACGCTTTTTCCGGGTCGTACGGCCACCAGGGTTCGAGCGCGGGATTCCAGCAGAAGTGGAAGTTCTGTCCGGGAACGGCGCGCATGGTCGTCACCACCTGCCGGAAAAATCCGGCGAAGGCAACGGCTTCCGCCTCGGTGTTGGCGCGGAAGGTGTACCAGCCGCCGTTGAATTCCCAGCCGGGCCGCAGAATGGTGTCGGCAAGTCCCCATTTTACGAGGTTTTCGGCGAGCGTCCGGAAATGTTCGTTGTATTTTCCGGCGGCGCCGTCGGCGAGGCTGACCGGCTCGCCCTTGCCGGGACCCTGCCGCGGACCGCTCCGGTCCCAGGGGCCCGGAAGCAGGGGAACGCTCAGAATCAGACGGCGTCCTTTGACCTTCGATACCCAGTTGCTCCAGGTGCCGAGCTGCCAGGCTTCGCCCCGGATTTTGTCCCATCCTTCATTGGGCATGAAGTCCTCCGCCCAGATGACCTCGCGGTTCAGCCACTGCGCATAGCGGTCGTACAGTCCCTGAACGCATCCGCCCTGCCCCCAGCGGTAAACGGCCTTATGGGGTTCTGCCCGAAGGGACGGGGTGAGCAGCAGGAGACCCGTGACGGCGGAAAGAAGCGTGATGAAGCGGTTGCGCATGGGAAAAGGGATGAGACGGGTGGGGGAAGGAAAGATGGTTGCTCCGGTAAGCCATTTCCAGTATACGTTGCCGCTTCCTCCATCGGCAATGCGGAAAATCGTGGAAAATACGGTATTCTTTCCTGAAATCATTCTTGCAGGGCGGCCCGGAAGCCTCCGGCGCCATCGATAATTCCGGCAAAACAGGGAACCGCGGTGCAAAGCGGACAAAATTGTAAAAAGAGGGGATTTGCCGTTACAAAATTGTATGGGGAATGGTTTTTCGCTTCAAAAACGCAGGCAAATGGGTCTCTTTTCGCGGTAAAAGTGCGTATTTTCGCGGTTCTTTGGCTTCTTTTCGAATGCTGGCATACTTTCTGCTATCTGACTTGCAATTCAAGAACACGATTTGAAGGCGATGGATCGCCTCTCCCCCATCATGGAAAAAGAACCTGTCCGGCAACAAGCCCCTGTTTTTCAACCGAGCCGCAATCCGCAGGCGCGTCCCGCGGATTTCGGGCTGTACCGTTTCGAGAATGAGCACGACGCCTGCGGTGTCGGCATGATTGCACGGCTGGATGACCGTGCCACGCATGACATCATTGAGAAGGGCATCGGGATTCTCAAGCGCCTGATGCACCGCGGCGCAGCCGGCGGCGATCCGCTGACGGGCGACGGTGCCGGGCTCCTCTTTGCCATTCCGGACCGGTTTTTCCGCGCGGCTCTCAAGAAGCAGAAGGTTTCGCTGCCGTCGCCGGGCCGCTATGCCGTGGCCATGATTTTCGGTGCGGACGGACAGGAAGCGGCGGTCGAAGCCTGCTTCGCTTCTGAAGGGCTTGCCGCGCTCGCGTGGCGCGATGTGCCGGTGCATCCGGAAGCCATCGGCGAAACGGCCCGGCAGTGCCTGCCGCGGATTCGCCAGCTGTTTGTCGGTGCCGGCGAAACGGCCAATCAGGCCGCCTTTGAGCGCAAGCTCTTCCTCGCGCGCCGCCAGATTGAAAAGACGGTTCCCGAGACGTATCTGCCGAGCTGCTCGTCGAAGACCGTTGTGTACAAGGGCCTGCTTCTGGCAACGCAGATCGACAGCTTTTATCCGGACCTGAGCAATCCGGCAATGGAAAGTGCCTTTGCGCTCGTGCACCAGCGCTATTCCACGAATACGTTCCCGACCTGGAGCCTCGCGCACCCGTTCCGCTATCTCGCCCACAACGGCGAAATCAACACCCTGCGCGGCAATCTCAACCAGCTCAAGGGGCGCGAGCCGCATCTGGCCAGCCCGCTGTTCGGGGATGATCTGCAGAAGGCGCTGCCGCTCATTTCCGACGGGCAGAGCGACTCCGCCAGCCTCGACAACATGCTCGAGCTGCTCGTGCTCTCGGGGCGCAGCATGCCGCACGCGATGCTCATGCTCATGCCGCAGGCGTGGGGCGCCCAGTATCACATGGGGCGCGACGTGCGCGGGTTCTTCGATTACCACTCCGAACTCATGGAACCGTGGGACGGCCCCGCCGCCGTCGGTTTCTGCGACGGCAAAAACCTCGGCGCCATGCTCGACCGCAACGGGCTGCGCCCCGTCCGCTGGACGCTCACCAGGGACCGGCTGTTCACACTGGCTTCGGAGACCGGCGTCGTGGATATCGACCCGGCGGACGTCGTCCGCAAGGGCCGCCTCCGCCCCGGTGAAATGATCTGGTGCGACCTCGAGCACGGTCGCCTCGTGAACGATTCCGAACTCAAGAACACCATCGCCCGTCAGAAGCCGTACCGCCGCTGGGCCGCCGAGAACAAGATTGCCATTCACGGGCTCTTTGATTCCGTCAATGCCTCTGTGGTGACGGAAGGTCTGCTCCGCCGCCAGCACCTGTTCGGCTGGACGCGCGAGACGGTCGACACGATTCTCCTCCCGATGGCGGAGAAAGGCGCCGAGGGCGTCGGCTCCATGGGCAACGATGCCGCGCTGGCCGTGCTTTCGCGCCGCCCGCAGTCGCTCTTCGGCTACTTCAAGCAGCTCTTTGCGCAGGTCACGAACCCGCCGATCGACCCGATCCGTGAACGGCTCGTGATGAGCCTCACGACGTACATCGGCAACCGCGGCAACATCCTCAGCGAGGAGGAGAGCAAGGCCTCGATCATCCGCCTCGAGCGTCCCATTCTCACGGATGAGGACATGGTGCAACTCTCGACGATTCACGAGACGCATGCCAGCGCCGTGACGCTTCCGCTCCGCTGGGAGGGCTCGCTCGAGCGCTCGCTCGACGCGTTGCAGCGCCGCGCCGTCTCCGAAGTGAAGAGCGGTCACAATATCCTCATTCTGAGCGACCGCAGCCTGACGGAGAAGGATCTGCCGATTCCGTCGCTCTTGGGCGTCTCGGCGGTCAACCGTGCGCTCATCGACGCCGGTCTTCGTCCGCCGGTGGGCGTCATCGTCCAGAGCGGCGAAGTCGCCGAGGTGATGGACTACGCGCTGCTGCTCGGGTTCGGCGCCACGGCGGTACACCCGTACCTGGCGCTCGAAACGGTGTCCGATCTGGCCATTTCCGGCCGCACCGGCGCCAACCCCTCCCGCAGTGCCGAGAATTACGTCACGGCGGTCGACAAGGGTCTGCTCAAGATCATGTCGAAGATGGGCATCTCTACGCTCCGATCGTACCGTTCGGCGCAGATTTTCGAGGCGGTGGGGCTCGACCGCTCGGTCATCGACCGCTACTTCCCGGGCACGGCTTCGCGCATCGGCGGTCTGACCATCGAGGACATCGCCCGCGAGAGCAGCGAGCGCCATGCGGAGGCGGTCGCGCATCTGCACGATCCCGTGCTTCCCGCCGGCGGTGAATACAAGTGGCGCAAAGAGGGCAAAGACCACCTCTGGACGCCCGCTTCGCTGGCCGCCTTCCGCCAGGCCGTCGAGCGCAACGACCCCGCCAAGTATCGCGAGTATGCCGACCTCATCAACAAGCAGGCCGGGCACCTCTGCACGCTTCGCGGCATGTTCAAGTTCGCGCCGGCCAAGCCAATCCCCGTCGAGGAAGTGGAAAGCGTGCCGTCCATCATCCGGCACTTTGTTTCCGGCGCCATGTCGCTCGGTTCGCTCTCTCCCGAGGCGCACGAAACCATCGCCATCGCGATGAACCGCATGGGCGCGGCATCCAACTGCGGCGAGGGCGGCGAGGATCCCTACCGCAACACGCCGGGCCCCGACGGGCAGGACCGCCACAGCCAGATCCGCCAGGTCGCGTCCGGCCGCTTCGGCGTCACCATCGATTACCTCGCCCGTGCGCAGGAACTGCAGATCAAGATGGCGCAAGGTGCCAAGCCCGGTGAGGGCGGACAGCTCCCCGGCATCAAGGTCGATGAGGAAATCGCCCGCGTCCGCCACTCCACGCCGCGCGTCACCCTCATTTCGCCGCCGCCGCACCACGACATCTACTCGATCGAGGATTTGGCGCAGCTCATCTACGACCTGCACAACGCCAACCGCGAGGCGCGCGTTTCCGTCAAACTCGTGAGCGAAGTCGGCGTCGGCACCATCGCCGCCGGCGTGGCCAAGGGCCATGCGGATATGATCCTCATCTCCGGTCACGATGGCGGTACCGGCTCTTCGCCGCTCACGTCCATCAAGCATGCGGGCCTCCCGTGGGAACTCGGCCTGGCGGAGACGCAGCAGACGCTCGTCGCCAACCAGCTGCGCGACCGCGTCCGCGTGCAGGTCGACGGTCAGATGAAGACCGGGCGTGACGTCGTCATCGGCGCGCTTCTCGGCGCCGAGGAATTCGGCTTCGGCACGGCCGTGCTCGTCTGCCTCGGCTGCGTGATGATGCGCAAGTGCTCCGGCAACTGCTGCCCGGTGGGCGTCGCCACGCAGGATCCGCTTCTGCGCTCGTTCTTCCGCGGCAAGCCCGAATACCTCGAGAACTTCTTCCGTTTCGTGGCGCAGGAGGTGCGCGAGACGCTGGCATCGCTCGGTCTGCACTCGCTCGATGAGGCGGTCGGCCGCACCGATCTGCTCAGCATGGATGAGGCGCTCGCGTTCTACAAGACGCGCAACCTCGATTTCTCCCGCATTTTCCAGCCCGCGCCGGGTCCCGGTGCCATCCGCTGGGGCGGCCACCGCCAGACGGTCGACACGTACGACGAGAAGGAACTGCTTCCCGAGGTGCGTCCTTACTTCGAGGCACTCGCCGCGCAGAAGGCGGATGCTCCGAAGACGCTGACCCTTTCCCGCACGCTCCACAATGAAAACCGCACGGTCGGTACCGAAACCAGCTGCCTGCTCGACCGCACGTTCGGCGCGGAGGGGCTGCCGAAGGACTCGCTCACGGTCCACTTCGACGGCTGCGCGGGGCAGAGCTTCGGCGCCTTCCTCGCGCCCGGCATCACGTTCGATCTCGCGGGCGAAGCCAACGACTTCGTCGGCAAGGGGCTCTCCGGCGGCGTCATCGTCGTCCGCCCGCCGAAGACCGCCACCTTCCGTCCGGAAGAGAATGTGATTGTCGGCAACGTCATCGGGTTCGGCGGCACTTCCGGTGAAATCTACATCAACGGGCAGGCGGGCGAGCGCTTCTGCATCCGCAACAGCGGCATCACCGCCGTCGTGGAAGGCGTCGGCGATCACGGCTGCGAGTACATGACCGGCGGCCGGGTCGTCGTGCTGGGCCGCACCGGCGTGAACTTCGCCGCCGGCATGACGGGCGGTATCGCGTACGTCTACGATGAGACGAACGATTTCGACCTGAACTGCAACGTTGAAACCATCGACCTCGAGCCGGTGCTGCCGGAGTCGGAGGCGGAGTCCGAACTCCTGCGCCTGATCAACGAGCACGTGCGCCGTACGGGTTCCGCCCGCGCCAGGCAGATGCTCGACAACTGGGAAGCGGTGCGTCCGCGTTTCATCCGCCTCATCCCGATTGAATACCGCAAGGCCATGGAGATGGGGCACAAATAAGCCCCGCCCGGCAACGGATTCCGGTTTCCGTCAGGAACCTGCAGCGCGAACGAAGGCACGTCCCCCGTTCGCGCTTTTTTTACATCCGGCTGATCGCGCTTTTCTCCATTTCCCGCCGTGGAACGGCGCAAAGACGCGCGATGTGAGAGTTTTGTTTCCCGCAGCGGGCACAGCAAAGCCGGCACGGCGAGCCGAAGACACGATGTACAGGACGAATCGCCGCTGCCACCGCCGCCCGCATTGCCGTGGCGATTCGTCAACCGCTGCAAAATCACGCTGTTCCGGAAGGAAGATGATTGCGCGGGAAGGGATTGGCGCAGAAAAATAGCGCTAGCGTTGGGAGGTGGTGTCGGCTTCCGGCAGAAGCGGCTCCGGGAGGAGACGGTCCAGCTGCTCTATTTGTTCCAATAAAATACTGTCCGGCCCGTTTCCGAAGGTGAGATAAAAATCGAGGGACAAATGAAAACAGTCAAAGAAGTCCCGCAACGGAATGAACACCTCATCCGGATGGAAGGCATGGTGCACACTGATCCGGTCCGTAAAGACCCGGCGGTAGCCGTTGAGAAACCGTGTTTTGAGAAAATCTTCCGGCATTGCGGCGTCAACAAGCGGCGATTCTACATCCCAAGGATTGGGCCCTGTTACAGTAAAGACGTTGACAACAGAGCGCGTCCGGCTTGGCCAAATCCGGTAAAAGTCATTGGTCCCCGCCAGAATGATCGGCGGAATGGGCGGCGCATACATGGCACTGTCAATGACGCGCCAGGCATTCTTTTTCTGTTTCCATTCTACCCGTTCCCTTCGTAAGGTGCGAACCGCATTGTCGGTATTCATTTGCCGGACAGGCGATTCCGGGTGCGTCCAGCCGTCTTCTTTCTGCAGCCAGGTGCGCCATTCGACCTTTCCGGCGGTTGTTTCTGCAAGTTGGTTTGTGGTCACGAAGGCATCCGGAAAGCCATCATCATTCAAGTCTGCGGAAATCAGCCAAACGGTATTGGTTGAATAGCCGTGTTCTGCCAGGGTGTCGGCCAAGTCCTCCCGGGCAGCGCGGGATAGCGTATTTGTTTCTACAGCGATGCGGTAATTGCCGCGTTTCTGTAAACATTTGCACGGGAATGGCGTTGGAGCCCTGAAAAATGTCGATAGGCATCGTGCGCACCCAGGAGCGGAACTCTGGGTCGGCAATCATATCCCGGATGCCACCGGGTGCTTCCCAGAGCACAGATTTCCCATTCGGATCTGCGCGTAGGATGGAAAAGTTTATTTTTTCAAAGAAATTATAATATTCGGAAAACCATTGATCATCCCACTCCCAAAAGATTCCGGGACAGGCTTCCGGAGCGCTCACTTTTCTGAGGGTCGTCCACGGATAGTCATTGAAGGAAATCGCAGGCCACACATTCGACCAGGAATTCCACGCTTCCATGGATAGAAACGGCTCTTGGGGTGCTCCAGGAACGGGAGAACGAAGCGAAGTTGATATTCTTTCCAGAAAAGGGCGTGCTTCACTGGATAATGGCCAGTAGTGTAAACTTGGAACCTCGCATAATCGGGTGTGTCCATCAGCGGTTTCAATCCCGCTTTTCATCGTTACGTTTTTTCCAAGTTCAAATTGTTGGCAGACGAAATGCCAGCCATTGGTCGATCTGGTATATAAAAACAGAGGTTCTTCACCGTCTCTGACTGCAATGTTGCCAACGATTAAATCCGGTTGTTCATTGTTATCAAGATTAAATTCCAAGACGTAAACTTCCCACCATGAATATCGTTTTGGTTCATTCGCGTATTGCTTGGGCAAAACGGGTTCCTGCAAATAAAATTCAGAGTAAATCTCCGCATCCCGGTTATAAATCGTGCGAACGAAATTCTGTTTTTCCTGAATGGTCAACGAGACGCAAAAGGAAGCTGTAAACAGAAAAATGACACACGTAAAAAGAGTTCTCATGTCTATTCCATAACGGGGATCATTGCCTTTTCGGCGACTTTTTCAGTGTAATGGTTGAGATTCTGATGAAGGGTCCACGTTCCCGTTTGTGGATTGAATGTCCAGGGAGAGTAAAATGTTTTGGAATGTAGTGTTGTTTTAGGAATGCCTGCAGTGCCGTTGTACAGTGTCATAATGCCCCATGCCTCTGCGGGAAGCGTAAGCCCGTTTATGGTGTATGCGGCAGGCGGTTCTTCCCAATTCGACTGATTCCCGTATGCGTTTCTGAAAGTACCGATAAAACGGCGATAAACATGGGTTCATGAGAAAACGGGATAAGCCTGGTGCTGTCGTCGCCCGCATCCGAGGCTGCTTCCGCTACGCCGCATGCCGCGTGCGGCGTCAGTCCGTCAGGAGGGGGTCGCGTTTGGGCCGCCGCCGCGGCCTGGCGGGCGTCCGTGCAGGCGCTGCGGTGCGGCGTTTGCCGCCCGGCGTGGCCGCAGCCGGTCTCGGTGCCGGATGCTCATCGGAAATGGCCAGCAAAATGCCCGCCATCAGGAGCGTCGTGACCATGGACGAGCCGCCATGCGAAATGAGCGGCAGCGGGATGCCCGTCAGGGGAATCGCTTTGACGACCCCGCCGATGTTGAACAGCGTCTGGATGCCCAGGCACGCGGTCAGCCCCGTCGCCACGCACGAGGCGTACGCGCTGTTGGCGCGCGCCGCCACGCGCATGCCGGAGACAATCAGCGCCACATACAGGAGCAGGAGCGCCGCGCATCCGATGAAGCCCAGTTCTTCACCGATGATGATGTAGGCGAAGTCGGATTCCACGATGGGCACGACATTGGGGGCCCCGGCCCCCAGTCCCGTCCCCCAGAAGCCGCCCTGGTAGAGCGCCACCAGCGCCTGCAGGGGCTGCCAGCCTGTGCCCGTGGCCTGCTGGAAAGGGTCGAGCCACGCCGCCAGCCGCGCCCGGCCGCGCGCCGTGAGCGGGATGAGCAGCCGCGCCACGGCAAAGACAGCCGCAAAACCGCCGATGAAGTACAGCGAGCGGTTTGTCACGGCGTAGAGCATCACGAGGAGCGTCAGGTTCAGCAGCGCGAACATGCCCATGTCGCCCTGCGCCAGCAACAGCACCATCGGCGGCGCCCAGATGACGCCGACGGAGACGATAATGTTCAGCGGCGGAAACGGAATGCCGAGAAACCCGCGGCGGAGCAGATGCCGGTGCCCCGCCAGAAGCGAGGCGATCGTGACCACCATGAGCGGTTTGACGATTTCCACCGGGTTCATGCCACCCGCCACAAAAACGGCTCCGCGGAAGGCGCGACCCAGAATCAGCACGGCGCCGATGACTGCGATGGAGCTCCCGAGAAAGACCGGCCAGTACGGCTCGAGCTTCTGCAGACGCCCGTGCCGCAGCGTCAGATACGCCGTCACCATCGCCACGATGCCAAGCGGGAGCGCGGCTTGGGAGGGCGAGGAGATTTCAACGGTCCGGATGGTTCCGATGCGGAATTGGACGGCCATGCCGATGGCGAGCAGCGAGAGCACGAGCGTCGGCACCGCCGGAGAGCCGCGGTAGCGCGCAAGCCGCAGCGTGAGTGCCGTCGCGAGCACCGCGCCCAGCACCATGCAGGCAGGGCCCGCCACTTCCCAGCCCAGCACGGGCGCGTTGGCCACGCGCACCGCCAGCACCGAGGCGTACAGCGGCGCGAACAGCAGCAGGGGAAGCAGAAGGAGCGGAAGCATGCGGAGAACGGAGCGGGGAGCCCGGTCGGGCGGCGGCGCGAAAGAGTGCGGGAAGGAGGAAAGCGGGAAGGGGGTCGGCGGCGCGAAAGAGGGCGGGAAGGAGGAAAGCGGGAAGGGGAGCGGCGGCGTCAGTGCAGCAGGTAGCGCTCGATGAAGCGCGGCGTCGACCACAGGTAGCGGGTAAGCGCCGTCCGGCGGGCTTGCGCACCCAGCGCCGCGCGTTGGGCGGGGTCCTGAATGAGTTCGGCAAGCGCGTGCGAGAGCGAAGCCGCATCGGTGAAGCGGGTGCCGCCGCCGGCGTCGAATTTTTCGTTGAGGATCGGCAAATCGGCATACAGGACAGGGAGCCCCGTAAGCATGCCCTGCACCGTTGCCTGTGAGAACGTTTCCCGCATCACTTCTTCATCGCGCGACGGCACGAGCATGATGTCCATCTGCTGCAGAAAGGCGGGAATTTCTTCGAAATCGACCCAGCCGTGCGGATGGATGCCGGGTGCCTGTGCGTATGCGGGGACGGTGCTGAATGCCATCAGGTGCAGCTCGCAGATGCGGCGGAGCGTCTCGGGCAGCTGCCGGTACGCTTCGCAGGCGGTATCCGCGCCCTTCCAGGCATTGTCGAGCGCACCCAGCACACAGGCGCGCACGATGCCGTCCGCATGCCGGGGCGTCTCCGGCGGATGAAACGCGTCGCCGTTCATGACGCCGTAATCGACCACGATGTCGGTTTGCACGCCGCCCCGGCGGTAATCCTCCGCAATGGGGCCGCAGACGCAGACGATATGACCGGGCAGCCGCGAAACCGCCTTCAAAAAGTGGGGTTGCGGTTCTCGGTGGGAAATGACGACCGCCTGATCAAAGGCGCGTGCAAGCGTCAGAAGCCGCACCGCCGGGACAATTCCGTTGCCCGCATTGCCGATGATGAGGCGCCGGAACCGGCCCGCGCGGCGGCTTTCCCGAACCAGCGACAGCGCTGCACAGGCGGCCCGCACAAAGGATGGCCCCGCCGAAACGCAATGCAGCGAAAGATTGCGCGCGCCGCTGAGATGCTGTTCCAGCACGGGACGCCAGCTTTCATGCGCCGCAATGGACAGCCCGATGTCCGCCGCTGCCAGATCCCGCAACAGGTTGAGGTTGAAGAGCTCAACCCCGCGCAACTTGTCGGTCGGTTTTCGCTTCTTCAAAAAGACTTTTTCGAGGAATGCGACGGTCATGGTGGAAAACGGATAGGGCAATCCCGCAACAGGCGGCCAATGGGACACAGAGGCCCGCATTCAGCGGGCGAACCGCCTTCATCGTACCAAAAACCCCGTCCCGCAACCAATGCGCCCGGACGTCAGGCTTATCCCGGATTTTGAGCCACACGGAGGAAGGTTGTGAAACTCAGCCTCGCGATGAGTTAAGATAATGGAGCCACACGGAGGGGCGAAGCCCCCTTCTGAAGTCTCCACTAACGTTCCGACCAAGGTGTCAAATAAGGACTTTTTCTCGGCGGCAGAGCCGCCTGAA
>CASFKR010000074.1 GCA_949295265.1 uncultured Verrucomicrobiota bacterium
AAGTCAGCGCAACCATTGGAGCGACGGCAAAGTTATTTTACTGAACTTTCGGGTGAAAAAGTATGGGCGGACTATTCACGAGTATCTAGTCTTGAAAAGAGGCTACAGGAGCCATCTTTCAAGAAATCTGGATCAATGATCCCGGAAAAACCAGGATAAGCCTGAACTGCCGCCTGTGGTGCGGGCGGCTTATTTCGCGGCTATCCGGGGACTCTGGGAGTACTGCGTCGGCCCCGCCTCCGATGATTCCGATATTGCTCCGCTGCGCCGCGCCCGCTGGCCTGCAGCGCGAAATGCTTTGCATTTTTGCGGCTGATGCCGTATGCTCATCTCATGAAAATCGGTATTGCCGGATGCGGCATTGTTGCAGAAAAAAGCCATCTCCCGACCTTTCCCGTTGCGGAGGATCTGGAACGTACAGTCCTGTATGACCCCAAACCCGACCATGTGCGGGCGCTGGCCGCCCGTACCGGCTTTGCCCTGGGCACATCCGACTGGGATGCCTTCTGGGCGGCCGGGCCGGATGTGCTCCTGATTACTTCCCCGGCATCCCGCCATCTCGCCAACATCCGCGATGCCGCCGCGCACGGCATTCGCGAAATTCTGTGCGAAAAACCGCTCACCGACACCGACGCGGGCGATGAAGAGGTGCTTCGCATTGTCCGGGAAAACCGGATCCGCCTGGTGCCCTGTCTGTGCTACCGCTTCGGCGACATTTCCATCCGCGTGCGCGATGCCGTCCGCGCAGGAGAAATCGGCGAAGTGCGCTCGCTCCGCCTCGTCTTCAACTGGGACTGCCACGGCAAGCACCGCCCCGACCTGCCCGGCGGCGTCAACAAGCGCCGCCATCTGCGCATGATCGAGGGCGGTCCGCTCCTGGACTGCGGAATTCACCTCGTGGATTTGCTGACCTTCTGGACGGATGCGCTGCCCGTCTCCTGCCACGGGCATGGCGCCTGGGCCGATGAATACGAGGCGCCCGACCACGTCTGGGCGCACATCGATCTCGAGAATGGCGCCCATGCCATGGTCGAAACCTCCTTCTCGTACGGGCACACCTGCTCCAACCGTCTCAGCCGCTACGGCTACGAAATCATCGGCACGCACGGGGTCATCCGGTTCGACCGCGACGCGAACCTCTTCGAAATCCAGAACGGGCGCGGCAGCCGCACGCTGCCCATCGGCGCCATCAAAGACTTCGGCGCGTTCGACGCCGCGTATATCGAGGCGGTGCGGAGCGGCGATTTTTCGCAGCTGCCGACCGCGGAGGATGCGGCCCGCGCCGGGCGCATGGTGCGCGAAGCCACGCGTCAGGCGGTGGCGCGGCACCGGAAGGCGGAAGGCTGAGCCATGCGCATTCTGCTCCATGCCTGTTGCGGACCCTGCGCCACGCATTGCGTCCATGCCCTGCGCGAAGCCGGCTGGGAACCGGAGCTTTTCTACGCCAATGACAACATCGACTCGGAAGCGGAGTTCGAAAAGCGGCTCGAAGCGCTGCGCACCTTCGCGGGCGCGGAACAGGTGCCGCTCGCGGTCAATCCCTATCATCCCGCAACCTGGGAGCGGGCGATTGCCGGCTGCGAAGGCGCGCCCGAGGGCGGCGCCCGGTGCGCCCGGTGCTTCCGGCACAATCTCGGCATCGCCGCCCGCTATGCGGCCGAACACGGGTTCGCGCATTTCACGACGTCGCTGACCGTTTCGCCGCACAAACGCTCGGACACGGTCTTCGCCGCGGGGGCGGACGCCGCACAGGCCCTCGGACCGTCTCTGCCGGTCACCTTTGAACCGTTCAATTTCAAAAAGAAAAACGGCTTTCTCGACTCCATCCGCCTTGCACAGGCGTATGGGCTCTACCGCCAGAACTACTGCGGCTGCCGCTACTCAAAACGCACGGAGCCCAGCTGAGTTTCCCCATTGTCCGTCCCTTTTACCCGCTTTTTCATGCAGACGCTCTACACCGCCCGCTACGTCATCACGCAAAATGACGCGCGCGACCTCCTCGAACAGGGTGCCGTCCTCACGGAGGGCGACCGCATCGTCGCGGTGGGTCCCGCTGCGGCGCTCTCCGCCGCCGCACCCGATGCGGCGCGCGTCGACCTCGGCGACGCCGCAATCCTGCCCGGTCTCATCAACGGGCACACGCACGTCGCCATGAGTTTCGTGCGCGGGCGCGGCGATGACAAAACGCTGATGGCGTGGCTCAACGAGGACATCTTCCCGGCGGAGGCGAAGCTCACGCCCGCGCAGCAGGCCGTCGGCTGCCGCCTCTCCCTCGCCGAACTGCTCCGCACCGGCTGCACCGCCATCTACGACATGTACATGCGGCAGGACGTGCTGGCGGAAGTCGCCGACGCCATGGGCATCCGCGCCGTCCTCGGGGAGAGCCTGACCCGCTTTCATCCGTCCATGGGCGGCACCTCGCTCGAGGACATTCTCGCGAAGACCCGTGCCCGCATGGAGCGCACCCGCGACCGCCCGCTCCTCCGCCACGCCATTGCCCCGCATGCCGTCTACACCACCGATCCGGAGGTGCTCACACGCTGCCGCGCCTTCGCCGATGAAACCGGCGCCCTCTTCTACATGCACATGTGCGAAACGAAGGACGAAGAGGCGCAGTGCCTGCGCGAAACCGGCAAAAAGCCGCTGCCCTACTGCCGCGACCTCGGGATTCTGCGCGCCGACACCTCGCTCGCGCACTGCGTACACCTGGATGACGAAGATATCGCCATTCTGCGCGACATCGGCGCCATCCCGGTGCACAACCCGGCGTCGAACATGAAACTCGCCTCCGGCGCGGCACCCCTGCGCGCCCTGCGCGATGCGGGCATCCCCGTCGCCCTCGGCACGGACGGCCCCGCCTCCAACAACCAGCAGAATCTCTTCCGCGAAATGTGGCTCGCCGCTCTCCTCGCGAAATTCTCCTCCGGCGAACCCGCTTCGATGACGGCGCAGCAGACGCTCGATCTGGCAACCCGCAACGGAGCCGCCGCGCTCCACAATCCGGACATCGGCTCCCTCGAGCCCGGCAAACAGGCGGATTTCTGCGCGCTCGACCTCACCGCCCTCTCCTTTCAGCCCGTGTCGCGCGACACCCTGCTCTCGCACATCGTCTACGCAGCCTCCGGACTCGAAAACCGCCTCACCGTCGTCGCCGGAGAGGTGCTTTACCGCGATGGCGGCTTCACCCGCTTCGACGAACGCGAACTTCTCCGTGAGGCGCGGGTCACCCTGCAGCCGACCGGCTGCTGAGGAGCCACGCCGATGCCACGCCTCCGCCACCTCGCCGACGTCTTTTTCCGGTACCGCTGGTATGCCGGGATATTGCTCTTTGCGCTGCTGGTTCTCACCGGCGTGCACGGCTTCTCCATCGGCGCGTGGGATGCCATCGTGCGAAAGCCATCCGCCAATTACTCCTTTCCCTCCATCGGCGAACACCGCCGGATTCGCTCGGATGAATGGGCCGTATCCCTGCCGTTTGTCCGGGCGCAATGCCTCCACCCGGATTTCTTTCCCGCCATCCGGCAGGACCTCAACGGCGGGCGCATGGACATGCTGCTCTTCACGCCGCCCAACCCGGTCTGGGACGCCACCGTACCGGGGCAGGCCGCCAACTGGGGCTATTTCCTCTTCGGTTTCGCCCGCGGACTGTCATGGAGTTGGTTTCTGCGCTATCTCATCGGCTTTCTCTTTGCCTTTGAATTCTTTTTCATCTGGCTGCGCGGCGACCGCGCACTGGCGCTCGTTGCCGCCCTCTCCATCGTACAGTCCGCGCCCGCCATCTGGTGGACGACAACGATTCCCTACCACCAACTCTTTTTCTTCTCCTCCCTCGTCTTTTTGAACAGGATTTTTGCGTGGCGCCATCCGGCCGCCGTTTTTGGCGCCGGCGCGGGTCTCTTCGTCTCGCTTTCCTCGTTCGCCTTTTCGTTCTACCCGCCCTTTCAGGTTCTCTACGCGCTCATCGCGCTGCCGCTGGCCTTTGAAATGGTGCAACTCGGCTGCCGCAGCGCGGCTCCCTGCGGATTGCGCACACGCCTGCCGGCCGCAGGGACGCTTGTGCTCGCCCTCGCCGCTTTTCTGGTGCTGGGACTCCTGTTTTTGAACCGGCACGCAGAGAGCATTCAGACCATTGCCAATTCGGCATATCCCGGAAACAGACGCTTTTCCGGCGGGAGTCCGGAGAACCTGATGATTTACCTCGCGCGGCCGCTCATTTCGCTCTGGAACTGGGTCGTAACCCCGTCTCCCAACGAATGCGAAGCAACGGCTTTTTTCGCGCCGCTCATCCCGGTTTTCGCTCTGACGCTGCTGCGCGCCCGCTGCATCTTCCGGGCATCGCTTGCACTCCCATGGCTGTTTACCCTGGCCATCCTGATGCTCCTCTGGTGCGCCCTGCCGTGGCCGGCGTTTCTGGTGCCGCCCTTCCTTTCCCAAATTGCGCCCTACCGCATGCAAATCGGGCTCGGCTTTATCGCGTTTCTCCTTCTCTTTCAGGAGATCCGGATTCTGGCGGCATCGCCCGGCGCGTCGCGGCTCTCGCGGCCCGCCGTTTGCATCCTCCTCCTGCTCACGCTTGCGGCAGGCGTCGCCAGCCTGTGCCTCTCACGGGAAGCCAGGCCCTTCTTTGTTGCAGAAGGCCATCCCGGATTGTGGCTGCTGAGCGTCTCGCTGCTCCTCTATGCGACCCTCTCCGCCGGTTTCCTCCGCATCAACCGGCCCGTCGTTCTTTCCACGCTCGCAGTTGTCGCCGTCCTTTCCGGCGCTTTCGTCCACCCCCTCAGCATCGGGGAAAGTCCCATCGCCGACAAACAGCTGGTCGAGCGTGCCCGCCTTGCTGAAGCGGAATATGGTCCCGGTCTCTGGCTGTGCAACGAATCCAATTACGCGCAATTTCTTCTTGCCAACGGTTTCACAGTCCTGCCCGGCATTCAAAATTTCGCCAATCCCGCGCTGTGGAAGCAGATCGATCCGGAGGAACAGTTTCTTTCGAAATGGAACTGCTATGCGCACGTTTCTTACCGGCTGACGGAGGGCCCTCACACCGCAGCAACCATGAGACCGGGCGAGATTCGGTGGCAACTGACGGAAGCGGATGTGCGCGCGCTCGGCGTCCGCTATCTGCTCGTGTACGACAATTACCCGAAGATGCCGTGGCTGGAAAAAATCGGCCGTTCGGATTGGTTTTCCATTCTCCGCGTACTTCCCGAATCTGAATCTCCCTCGCCATGACGCCGCAAATCCTCGCCGACCTGACAGACGGCACCCTCCTCGTTGCCGACGACCCCGCGGCCGACACCATCCACGGCGCCTACGCAACCGACTGGATGGCGGATGCGCTCGCGCATGCCCCGGAGGGCGCCGTGCTCCTCACCCTCCAGAAC
Organism: uncultured Verrucomicrobiota bacterium; assembly: GCA_949295265.1. Taxonomy (GTDB): domain Bacteria; phylum Verrucomicrobiota; class Kiritimatiellia; order RFP12; family UBA3636; genus JAEDLN01. Next base: position 5,382 of record CASFKR010000074.1, read on the forward strand.
CGCGCCGTCGCCGCCGGCATCGCCGTCGAACGTCACCTGAGCGCCATCCTGCTTTGCGGCGGACGAACCCCGGAGCCCGCGCTCCTCGCGCATTGCCGCCGCGAACACGTCGCCCTGCTCTGCACCCCGCTCGACACCTATGGAGCCGCCGCCCGCATTGCCACCTCCCTGCCACGGTCCTGACCGGGGGGGGCGGGCCCGTCTATTTCCCGGAAGCGGAGCTGTGCTCCGAAACCCAGCGTTGCAACTGATCCACGACCGCATCCACGTGCAGACGGCCCGTCCAGTACTGCGAAATCGCTTCCGGATTCCGCTCTCCCTGGTCCCAAGCGGCCGCTTCCGCCTCCAGCGCCAGCGCAAAGGCCCGGACTGAGCCGTCGGCGGCACCCCGCCCGGCCTGTCTGGAAGATGCCATTTCGAGCTGTTTGAGATTGTGCCCATATACCAGCGAACAGCCGCAACAGAGCGCCTCGAATACCACATTCGGAGCGCCCTCCGAACCGGAAGGCATCGCCAGAATCTGCGAATCCCGGTAATACGGGAAAAGCGCCGCCGGGGGCAATGCTGGAACCGCTTCGATCCGGTCCGCAAGCGCGCCATCCGCTTGCAGCGCGCGCCCGCGCACCGCATCCGAGGCTCCACCCACGATGACGGCACGGTAGTCTTGTCGCTGATTCAGGAAAGGAACAAGCGCATCCGCCAGCACCTGACCCCGTTTGAGCGGATTTTTCCAATTTCCGGCTACGGCCAACACCTGCTTGGATTTTTGCGCAGATGCGCCGTTAAACCGAAATTCCCGCAACACCGGATGGGGTAATATTTCCACCCGTGCACCTACATTGTGTTTTTGCACCCAAGCCCGGGTATGCTCCAGTGCCATTTCCGTTTCCGCCGTTACCACATCAAACAGCGGCAGATACCGCTCCAGAAATTTCGTCTGCGGCCGCAAAAACCGCCGGACGGAACGTGCGCACGATAACAGTACGGATGGCACGGGGGCCTTTGTCTGCCGCGCAATCCAGAAGCCCTTGCGAATGAGCAGCAATTCTCCCGCCGGAAAATCCAAAATGCCGTCTGCCGAATCCATTTTCAAGGCCAACGGAATTCCGGCAGCGCGAATGGCCCGGGCGACCGGCTCCATCTGGGGCCCCAATCCGCCGTACAACAGGCAAAAATCCGCCTGCTGACCTTTCCAGAAGGACGGGTCCGTCCACTCTTTCCACGATGCACAGAGAAGGAATGATGAAGACGGAGGCGGCAACCCCTTGTCATCCCGAATGATGATTTTAAGCCCCGTATCCCCGCGGCGCGTAAATTCCTCAGCGAACCGGGCGCCATCGCGTTGAAGATAGCGCGCGTCATTACCATCCCAGACAACCGGTGTGGGAAACAAAACCTTCATGGATTGCTCTATTGTTACACTACGGACACAGCCACCCTGCAGACATACGAAAATCGCCTGTGTGCACCGCAGGAAAACTGTCTGCATGTCTACCAAAACCGTCGCAGTTTGTCAAATGGAAAGGACACCGTAGCATTCAAAGCCTATTCCCCATTGGTCATTTGCATGGACACCGAACGAGATAAATGACGTAAACGGAAATTTGTTGCGCCGATTACAGGATTGCTAACGAGTAACGATTGGGCTAATTCGGAGCTGCGGGGCGGCTCGGTGGGTGGGGCGGATACCGCCCCGGCCACCAGACGTCGCCCCGCGCTCCTTTGCGGTAGATTTGGCGATAGCTGGCGGGATGGAGTAGACGCTGCGGTGTAATCAGCGGGGCGGCTCAGGGCTCTGGTGGCAGGGCGGTGGATTGCAGGGCCGCCCGGAGGGCGGGGGCGGCATGCCGCCCCCGCCCTCCGGAAGTCGACCTGCTCTGCACCCCGCTCGACACCTTCGCCGCCGCCGCCCGCATTGCCACCTCCCTGCCACCCCGATGACCCGCCGACAACTTTGGCGGGCTCCGTCCCCCCCCTACCGGAGGGCACACGAAGAGGCGGTTGCCCCGTTTTGTGCCACGTGAAACGGCTTGGCCAAGGTGCAAATGCTGACGCAATGATCGGAGTAATCGGAATTATCGGAATTATCGGAGGCGTACACACATCCCACTCCCAGTAGCCCCAGTAGCCCCAGACGGCGGCGAAGCCGCACGATGACAGGACGAACACGACGAACAGGACGGCGGCATCTCAGGCGGCTGAAAAAGCCGCCACCGTCTGAGGATAAAAGCGGCAACCGCCGCCCCGCCGCCCCGCCCTCGGAGTGGGCGGGGCGACCCACAAGGCCGGTCGGTTAACGCCGAGCGGCAGAAATGGCGGCCACCGCCGCCCCGCCGCATGGACAGCACCCGGGGCGTTCCGGTAGAATCGCAAGCGTTTCAGTCCCCGGGAAATGCCGTGAATTCTTCTGCCGCTCCGCTTCTCTCCGTTGTCATTCCCACGCGCAATGAAGAGCGTAATCTCGAGGCCTGTCTGCACGGCTTCGATGCAGCCTGTGCGGCAGGCTGGTGCGAGACCATCGTCGTCGACAACGATTCGACCGACGCCACGCCCGCGCTGGCTCGCGCATGCGGTGCGCGGCTCTTCGGGCAGGGTCCGGAGCGCAGCGCGCAGCGCAACCGCGGCGCGCGCGAGGCAGCCGGACGCTTCATCGCCTTTCTCGATGCCGACATGCGCATGCCGGCGGAGACGCTCGCCGAAATCCACGACCGGCTCCTCGCCGCCGATGACACCGTCGATGCCTGGTATGTGCCGGAAACGCGCGTTGGCACCGGCTGGTGGATTCGCGTCCGCAATTTCGAACGCTCCTTCTACGATGGCACCTGCATCGACGCGCTCCGGATTTTCCGCCGCGACGCCTTTTTCGCCGCAGGCGGTTACGATGAATCCATTACCGGCTTTGAAGACTGGGACCTGGACCGCACCTTTCTCGCGCAGGGGCGCCCGACCGCCCTGCTGACGCACGCCCTCCTCCACGATGAAGGCGCCTTCTCGCTCCGCCGCCATCTCCGCAAAAAGGTGCATTATTCGCACTGGACCGCCCGCTACCGGGAAAAATGGGGCGCCGGAGATACCATCCTCCGACGTCAGCTGGGATTGCGCTACCGCTTTTTCGGCGTCTTCGTCGAAGACGGCAAATGGAAACGCGTCCTCCGCCACCCCATCCTCTTCGGCGGCGTCCTGTTCGACCGCTTCCTGGTCGGTCTCACCTGGCTCCTGAACCGCCGCTGATTCTTCTCCCGCCCCCCCGATTCGGCTAAATTCGATTGTCAATGATTTTCCACTATCTTTTCAGATTAATTTTTGTTACCGTTACAATGTAAACGAAAGAAATGAATGCTTCCTGCGGAGATTTTCAGGGATTGCATTATTTCTAACCGGGGTTTCACTTACAAAGGATTAGAAATTCCTTGTATTTCAATTCCGGCTTGAAAAGAAGCAGTGATGCCATTATTCTGAACGAAAGACCAACTTCCTCCCCCTCCTGATAACGGGCACCTTTTCTCCCGCTCCGCATCGTTCCCTTTCCATGCCGCCCGCCACCACGTACACCTTCACCCTCGACCCGGCGCAGCGCGAACGCCTCCGGCAGACGCTGCGCGAGGGTAATTATATTCTGCGCACGGTTCCGTACGCGGACATTGCGGCGGAAGCGCCTTCATGGGATTGCAATGTGGTGCTGTACACCTCGGGCAAATGCGTGGTGCAGGGCAAGGGCGGACATTCCTTCGTGGAAAATATCCTCGAACCCGTCGTCCTGCAGACCATCGTGCTCTCCCCCGACGGCTCCGTGGCACCGCCCCCGCTCTCCGCGGAAGCGCGCAGCGCGCACATCGGCGTGGATGAAAGCGGCAAAGGCGATTTTCTGGGTCCGATGGTCATTGCCGGCGTTTACACAGACGAAGAAACGGCCGGAAAGCTGCTCGCGCTGGGCGTGCGCGATTCCAAAGCCATCGCCTCCGATGCGGAAGCGCTCAAACTGGCCGCCGCCATCCGCGCCCTCCTCGGCGAAAAACACTTCTCCGTCATCCGTTTCGGCAACGAAGCCTACAACCGCGCCTACGCCAAGTGCCGCAGCGTAACCCGCCTGCTCGCCTGGGGCCATGCCCGCTGCATCGAAAACATCCTCGAACACGTGCCGGACTGCCCGTTCGCCATTTCCGACCAGTTTGCGCGCGAAGACACGGTCCGCAAAGCCCTGATGGCACGCGGGCGCACCATCGAACTGCGCTCGCGCGTCCGCGCGGAAGCGGACCCCGCCGTGGCCGCCGCCTCCATCCTCGCGCGCGAACAGTTCCTGCTGAGCATCCGCGAGCTGCAAAACCGCTTCCACACGCCCATCCCCAAAGGCGCCTCGGCCGCGGTGCGTCAGGCCGCGGAAACGCTCGTGCGCCAGCAGGGCCCCGCCGTCCTTCTGCAAACCGCCAAATGCCATTTCCGCACCACGGATGAAGTTCTCCAAAACACCGGCTTCACCCGCATGGATTTGCCGCCGGAAGGCCGCGTCCTCTCCGTCCCCTACAAACGCCCGGGCGCATCGCACGCCTGACCGCCCGGTTTCCTCCCTTTTCGCCGATGATACTCCTCTTCACCTGGCTTCTGTTCCTCCTGTGGCTCCTCTACGCCTCCTTCCACCATGAAGACGGCGCGCAGGACTACTGGCTCAACACGCTCCGTGCCAAACTGCACGACGGCCTGGGGCGTCTCACGCACCGCCCGGGTCTCACCGATGTGCACGTGCAGGTCCTGCTGTTGACGGTGCTGGCGCTGGGTGCGCTCCTCTCCGCGGGGCAGCCGCTCCACTTTACCAATTCGCTGACGCGCGCCACCCTCCCGGCGGAGCATGGGCACTTCTTCCTGCGGATGCTGCTCCTTGCGGCCTCGCTCGTCCTGCTCATCGGCAAATTCGCGATCTTGCGCGCGGCTCTGCTCTGGCGCAAACGCACGGCGTCGGCATACGGGGACAATCCGCTCGAAGTTCCGCTGCCCTTCCTGAACACGGCACTCTGGCCGCTCTCCCTGGTCCGCAAAGGCAAAACCCCGGAAGGCGCGACGGCCGTTGCCGCGGGCCTCCTCCTCTGCGGCTCGCTCCTTGTGATGGCGGCGGTACACGAGCCCCTCTCGGTGCAGTTCTTCCTGCGCCTGACGGTCGGCAGTGCGCTGGACGCGCTGCTGCTCCTCTGCCACCTGCTGATTTTCTGCTGGCTCTGCGCACTGATCGGCTCGCGCAAAGGCAATCAGGCGCTGGTCATCGCCTCCACGCGCTTTTCCGACGGACTCACCGCCATCGTCCTGCGGAACAGCATCGGCTTCGGCTTCGTCAACTTCTCCTCCGGGCTCGCCGTCTTGCTGCTCTGGCTCGCCCACCTCGTTCTCCGCATGCTCTGCGGCGCCCTCCTCTACTGACCCTCCGCAGCGGCGGCGACGGGATTCACGCGGGGACGTTGCCGCATCTGACGACCCGGCTCAGGCTCATGGCGGCGACCGCCGCCCCGTCAGCCCAGCACTTCGCGCCAGTCGGAAAGTCTGCGGGTCCTGGTGGAGAAAACAGCACCGATTTTGTGAAGCGTTCGTGTATCGCCGGCGTAAGGTTTGGCGTATCCGTTGCGCTCGATCTGCTCGAGCGCCTCTTCCACGGGCCTGTCGACTTTGAACTCGAAAAGGTAGACGTGTTCCGGCGTTTCAACCACGCAGTCGATGCGCCCCTGAGACGTGTGCTTCTCCGTGTGGACGAACTTGCCGGCCAGCAGGAAAATACTGGCGACCACATTGCGGAAGACACTCTCGGACTTCATCGCCGCATTCGATCCCGCATGGTACGGAAGTTTGGCAAGAAGCCCCTGCAACTGGTTCATGAAGGATGCCGTGCACCCAGCCTCCAAGTCGCGGGACATCTTGTTGATTCCAAGAAGTTTCCGGTCTTTTCGAGCCAGTTGCGTGACGTAGGGAATCAGAGCTTTCAGAAATCCGTAACGCACCTCAGCATTCGGATAATCCAGCGTGTATTCATCGTACTTGGTGTCATAAGACTTTATGGTGAGGTAGCCCGACTGGAAAAGAAGCGTCAGGGGGTCGTCATTATCCTCGTACGCACTGGTGAGCGCCTCGCGAGTTACAGTAAATTCGTCCCGTGCAGGAAGTTCGCGCAATTGGTCGAGATTGTTTTGGAGCGCCCTGATCAGCAAGGAAGGAGTACCGGATTCAAACCAATAATCACCGAATTCTTTGTCGTCCAAGGAATTGATAAGGCTGAACGGATTGTAGACGCGCTCACCATTCGGATGAAAACGATAACCGTCATACTTTTCCCGGAGATTGTCCAGGCATGCCTCGCGGGTCAATCCCTGCTCATCCGCCATCGCATCGATTTCCGGCGCAAACGTCGCCTCCATCTCCTCCTGCGTGATACCACAGAGCGTGGCGTACTCCCGCTTCATCGAGAGAATCTTGAGCTGGTTGAGATCACTGAAAACGGAAACCTTTGCGAACTTCGTGATGCCGGTAAGCCACGCAAAACGGAAGCATTCATCCATTCCTTTCAGGTTGCCGAAAATGCTCTTATAAAGGTCCCGGATACGCTCCCGTTCCTTACCCTTCGTTGCAAGAAGCGGCTTATCGTACTCATCGACGAGAAAGACAATCGGTCCATGCGAACTGGAAACCTCGTCCACGAGCGCAACGAAACGTTCGGAAAGATCCGGAGAATCGGAGGTATCGCAACCATACTTGCGATCCATTTTCTTCATCCAGGCTCTGAGACGATTCACGACGCCGACATAGGAACCGGCGGTACCCGAAAAATCCAAATGGAAAACCGGGTACTTCTTCCACTCCGTCTCCAATTTCTCGATGGCGAGTCCCTTGAAGAGAGCTTTTCTGCCTTCAAAGTAGGCGCGGATGGTCGTTGTCAGCAGGCTCTTGCCGAAGCGGCGCGGACGCGACAGAAAGTATTGTGTTCCCTCTGTTACCAACTTATAAACCAAATCCGTCTTGTCCACATAGAGGAATCCCCCCGTGCGGAGTTTCTGAAAGGATTGGATCCCGATAGGCAGTTTGCGGCTTTCGTTCATGCCCTCAGTATAACATTTCCCCTTTTCTCTTTCTACAGCCGCCTGAATCCGGGCTTATCCCGAATTTTTGAGCCACACGGAGGAAGGTTGTGAAACTCAGCCTCGCGATGAGTTAAGATAATTGAGCCACACGGAGGGGCGGAGCCCCCTTCTGAAGTCTCC
>CASFKR010000075.1 GCA_949295265.1 uncultured Verrucomicrobiota bacterium
CGCGAATGCGCGCGGGGCCAACTGCGTTATTTAGGTTTACTGAACTTTCGGGGAAAAAGTATTGGCGGACTATTCACGAGTAGCTAGTCTTGAAAAGAGGCTACAGGAGCCATCTTTCAAGAAATCTGGATCAATTATCCCGAAAAAACCGGGATAAGCCTGAACCGCGCAAACTGGCGACAAACTGCCGCCTGTGGTGCCGGGCGGGCGGGGAACCCCCGCTGGTGGTGCGGCCGGCTTCTCAGGCGGTGGATCACTGCCGCCCGCTGCGACGCCAGCGGAGCACGCCCAGTTGCCCCAATGGCCCCAGTGGCCCTAACAAAAGGCACAACCGTGCCCCCCAGTGGCCCTAACAAAAGGCACAACCGTGCCCCCCAGTGGCCCCAACAAAAGGCACAACCGTGCCCCCCAGTGGCCCCAGCGGCGCAGCGAGGCGAAGCCTGTGCCACGCCCCTGCCTGCGGTTACCCCCTGCACGGGGGCACTTGTTGCGGCGGCATGGGGATTTTAGTACGATGTGAGCGTTGAAAAACCGCCATTCGCACCGGGGATTCCGGTGCGCCTTTCCAACCCGCTAATCTTGGGTCAACCCCGCGTTCTTCATGGCCGTCTCCATCCAGCTCGATTCCATTGTCAAACGCTTCGAGAACACGCTTGCGTTGGATCACATCTCGCTCGACATTCAACCCGGCGAACTCTTCTTCCTGCTGGGTCCTTCCGGATGCGGGAAAACGACGCTGTTGCGTCATATTGCCGGGTTTTACACGCCGGATGAGGGCGCGGTGCGCATCGGCGGCGAAGACGTGACGCGTCTGCCGCCGCACAAACGCGACACCGGCATGGTCTTCCAGAGCTACGCGCTCTGGCCGCACATGACGCTGGCGGAAAACGTGGCCTTCGGGCTCCAGATGCGCAATGTGCCCAAGCGCGAAATGGCGGATCGCGTCCATGAGGCGCTCTCCATCGTCAAGATGGAAGAGCGCGCCAACGCGCGGCCGAACCAGCTTTCGGGCGGGCAGCAGCAGCGCGTCGCGCTGGCGCGCGCCCTTGTCGTCCGGCCCCGCTGCCTGCTCCTTGACGAGCCGCTCTCGAACCTCGATGCCAAGCTGCGTCTGGAAATGCGCATCGAAATCCGCCGCATCTGCAAACAGGCGGGCCTCACGTCGATTTATGTGACGCACGACCAGAAAGAGGCGCTCTCCATTGCCGACCGCCTTGCCGTGCTGCGGGCGGGGCGCGTGGAGCAGGTCGGCACGCCGCTCGAGGTTTTCCGCAAGCCGGTCAACCAGTTTGTCGCCTCATTTATCGGCGAAACGAACTTTCTGCCGCCCGGGGTCTTCGGCGACCGCTATGCGGCGCCGGCGGGCGCCAAAGTGCTGTCGATCCGCCCCGAAACCATCCACTTCGGCACGCCGCATGCGGGCGAACCGGCGCTCACCTTCTCGGGCGTCATTCACGGTTCCGTGTACCTCGGCGAATCGGCGGAACACCTGATGGACGTCCAGCTGCCCGACGGCTCTGCCCTGACCATCAAGGTCTTCCAGCTCAATCCCGAACTGCTCGCGCGCGATGAAAAGCGCACGGTGTCCGCCTGGGTCTCGCCCGCCGACATCATTCCGCTCTCCGAATAACCCGTCCCCTCTCCCCGCGTCCGCCGGAGCCCGCTGTCCATGGTCCGCAATCTGCTGATTCTCCTTGCCGCCGCGCTTGTCTGCGCCTTGCCGTTCGTGCTTCGTCCGGCACCCGAAGCCGGTGCGTGGCGCGAAGGCGACCCTGTCCTGGTCGCCGTCTCCCCGCACATTGCCGCCATCCGCGACGAATTTGCGACCGCCTTCTCCCATTGGCACCAGCGCAAGTACGGCCGGCCCGTGCGCATCGACTGGCGCTCCATCGGCGGCACCACGGAAATCATGCGTTACCTCTCGGGCGAATACAATGCGGCGTACCGCGCCTACCGCGCCCGCGAAGGTCTCGACACGGCGCTGACGGCGTCCGCGTTTGCGCAGCGGCGTCCGGAAGACCCCGAAGCCGCCGCCGTGTGGGAGGATTTCCGGGCGCATGACGACCCGGAGCGCTACGGCTGCAAAATCGACATCTTCTTCGGCGGCGGCACCTACGACCACGGTGCGGCGGAGCGGCAGGGGCTGACGGTCGCCCCGTGGGCGCCCGGCGAATGGCCGGAAGGCATCCTCACCGATGCGGACGGCATCGAAATGATTCCGCGCGAGTTGGGCGGCGAGACCTGGCGCACGGACGTGTACGTCTCCGCCGTGCTCTCCGGCTTCGGCATCGCCTCCAACCCGGACCGACTCCGCGAACTGGGCATCGAAAAAATGCCCGCCACGTGGCGCGACCTGACGGATCCGCGCCTGTACGGCTTTGTGGGCGTCACCGACCCCACCAAATCCGGCTCCATCGCAAAAGCCTTCGAGATGATTCTGCATGCCACCTGCCGCGAACATGTGCTGGCGGCGGGGTGGACGCCCGCGCAAATCGCGGCGTTTGAGGCGGCGGTCCGCAACGGCACCGAAAAAGAGATGCCGGATTTTCCCACGTATCAGGCGGATGTGGAACTGGGCTGGGACGAAGGCATTCACCTGATTCAGCGCATCGGCGCCAATTCACGCTACTTCACGGACGCCGCCGGCAAGGTGCCGGTGGACGTCTCCTCCGGCGATGCCGCCGCCGGCATCTGCATCGATTTCTACGGCCGCGTGCAGTCCGAAACCACGCGCGTGGGCGACACGCTCCGCCTGAACTACGTGACGCCGCGCGGCGGCTCGACCATTTCGGGCGACCCCATTTCGCTGCTGCGCGGCGCGGAACACCGCGAGCTCGCGCAGCGGTTCATCGCGTTTGTGCTCAGCGAAGAGGGGCAGACGCTCTGGAACGGGCTGCCCGGCTCGCCGGGCGGCCCCGTGAAGCATGCGCTGCGCCGCATGCCGGTGCGCCGCGACTTCTATCCCGATGCGGAGCATCCGTCCGTGGACGCGCGGGCGAAAGCCCGGGCGGGCACCACGTCCGATGATTTGCTCGACCCCTCGATCGACGTCTACGAACTGGCGCGCGCCTTTACGTACGAACCGCGCTGGACCGCGCCGCACTTCTCCTTTTTGCGCTCGTTCGTCCGCGCCATGTGCATGGATTCGGGGCGCGAACTGCGCGCCGCCTGGGGTGCCATTCTCGAGGCGGGCGGTCCCGAAGCGGTGCCGGAAGCGGTGCAGCTGCTGGAGCGGCTCCCGCTGGACCCCTACCCCATCGACTGGCGCCACGTGACGGAAGCCGCGCGCAACCCGGCGCTGACGGCGGGGCTTTCGGAGACGGATATTCTCTCGATGTGGACGGCGCATTTCCGCGCGTCGTACCGCGAAGCGGAAGCGGTCGCGCGCCGCGCGCTGGCGGAGCGGCGGGCTTCTGCCGCCGCCCCACAACCCTGATTGGACGGCGCCGCGCAGGCGCACGCGGCGTCCGCCGCGGCGGGATTGCGCCCGGCGCAAAGCGTGCCTTTCCGGGGAAGGCGCAGGCTTCAGCCGTTTGTGATAGACTTTGGATTATGAAACCCATTTCGAAAAGCCAAAAGACCTTTGTCGTCGCCCGGGCGGAAGCCGCGCAGAGCCTCCAGGATTTTCTGGCGGCGAAACTCGGCGCCTCGAAGCGCGCCGCCAAGCAACAGATTGACGCGCGCATCGTCCGCGTCAATGGTCAGAGCGTCTGGATGGCGCATCACCGCCTGCGGGCGGGAGACCAGGTGACGGTTGCGGGCTTTGCGCCCTCGCCGACAGCCCGCTCCGCACGCCCCAGCAAGGTCAAGATTCTCTTCCAGGACGAGTTTTACCTGATTGCCGACAAACCGCGCGGCATCGTCGTCAACGAAGCCGATTTTTCGCTCGAAACACTTCTGCGCACGCAGACGGGGCTCGACGAACTGCAGGCCTCGCACCGCCTGGACCGCGACACGACGGGCTGCCTCCTTTTTTCCAAGACGCCGGAAGCGCACGATGCCATTGTGCGCGTCTTCAAAGAGCACCACGTTTCGAAAGTCTACCGCACGGTGGTCTACGGCAAGTGGGACGCGCTCTCCTCGACCATCGACCTGCCGCTGGACGGCGAGCGGGCGCTCTCCAACGTGCACTGCCTGCGCGCAAACCGCCGCGCCTCGCATCTGGCCGTGCGCATTGAAACGGGCCGCACCCACCAGATTCGGCGCCACCTTGCGATGGCGCGCCACCCCGTCGTCGGCGACGCGCAGTACGGCCCCAAAGTCGTGGAAGAGCCGCGCCTCATTGCGCTCACCTACCCGCTTCTGCATGCGGTGGAGCTGGAGATGCCGCACCCCTTCAAGGAAGGGACGATGCTCCGCGTCTTTTCGCCCCTTCCGCAGGATTTCCACCGCTGGCTGGGCATTCTCCGCCTCGAATAATCCGTCCCCGGCATCCGGCTTTTTCCCCATTTCCCCTTCCCCGCTCCCTGTTTCCGCCATGTCCGACATTCCGATGACCCCCGCCCTGCGGCAGCTCAAGGCCGCAAAAGCCGAGTACTTCGTCAGCCAGTACAAGTACGTCGAACATGGGGGCACCGCACAGGCGGCGCGCGAACTGAACCTCGATGAGCACTGCATCGTCAAAACCATCGTGCTGAAAACAGCCGCCGGCAAGCCGTTCATCATGCTCATGCACGGCGACCGGGAAATTTCGACGAAAAAGCTGGCGCGGGCACTGGGTGAGAAATCGGTGGAACTCTGCCCCGTTCCGGAGGCGGAGCGGCACAGCGGCTACCATTGCGGCGGCACATCGCCGTTCGGCTTCCGCAAGCGCGTCCCGGTCTATGCGCAGAAGAGCATTTTCGACCTCCCGTGGATTTGCATCAACGGCGGGCAGCGCGGCCTTTTCGTGAAAATCGACCCGGCGCTGCTGCGCACCATACTCGGCGCCAAAGACATGGATGCCGAACAGGAACCGGAATCATGACGGAGCCGCACACCACCGCGCCCGGTGGTGCTGCAGCGGAGGAAACCCTCGTCGGCACCATCCGGTCCATCGTGCACCACAACGAGCAGACGGGCTTTCTGATTGCGAAAATCTCCGTCGACGGCAGCACGCCGCAGGGCTTGCCGCAGGCGACGGTGACCGGAAAGTGCCCCACCGCCTGGCCGGGCGAGTCGGTGCGCTGCGTGGGACGCTGGAAGCGGCACCCCACCTACGGCACGCAATTCGAAGCCTCTTCCATTACCTGTCTGGAACCCACCTCCACGGACGGCATCGAGCGGTATCTGGCGGGCGGACTCTTCCGCGGCATCGGTCCTTCCTTCGCCAAAAAGATTGTGGACCATTTCGGCGAGGACACGCTGCGCATTCTGGAGAAGGAATCGGCGCGCCTTGCGGAAGTGCCCGGCATCGGCAAGGCGCGCATCCGGCAGATCCGCAAAGCCTATGCGGAAAACGAGGCCTCGCGCGAGACGATGATTTTCCTGCAGGGGCACGGCATCACGCCGGGCACGGCGGCGAAAATCTACAAGCGCTACGGAGAGCATGCGATTGCGTGCGTCAAGCGCAACCCGTATCAGCTGTGCGCGGACATTGACGGCATTGGCTTCCTCAAGGCGGATGAAATTGCGCGCAAACTGGGCATCCCGAAGGAGTCGCCGTACCGGGCGCGGGCGGGCATCCACTACACGCTCCGGGAACTTGCCGAGCAGGGGCACTGCTTCTGCGAAACGCAGACGCTCCTGCTCTCCACGGCGGAGCGGCTCGGCATTGCGATGAGCATCATCGAGGAGGCGCTCAACGACGAACTCGCGCAGAATCGGCTCGTCGATGACGGCGGGCGCATCTATCTGCGCTCGCTCCACCGCGCCGAACGGCTTGTAGCGGCACGGTTGCTCGACATTCGCGACGCCGCCGGGAACCAGCCGCCCATCCAGGCTGCGGCGGCCGTCGCGTGGGTGACGCCGCGCCTCTCGTTCCCGCTGGCACCCCAACAGGCGCAAGCCGTCTCCATGGCACTCACCGACAAACTCTCCGTCATCACCGGCGGACCCGGCGTCGGCAAAACGACCATCGTCCGCGCGCTCTGCCTCATTCTGCAGGCGAAAAAACGCGAAATCCGGCTCGTCGCGCCCACCGGACGCGCCGCGCGGCGGCTCGCGGAGTCGACGGGACACGTCGCCACAACGATTCACCGGCTGCTCAAATTCAATCCGATTGAGCGGCAGTTCGTGCACAATGCCGAGAATCCGGTCAGCGGCGACGCCTTCATCATCGATGAAAGTTCGATGATCGACATTGAGCTGGCTGCGCATCTGCTGGCGGCGGTCCCCACAGGTGCGAGCCTCGTCTTTGTGGGGGACGTCGATCAGTTGCCGTCCGTCGGTCCGGGCAACGTCCTGCGCGACATCATCGACTCCGGCGTGGTGCCGGTCACGCGGCTCGACCGGATTTTCCGCCAAAAGGCGGGCAGCGGCATTGTTCTCAACGCGCACAGCGTCAACCAGGGTCACTTCTTCGTCTCCCCGCCGCCCGGAGACCCGCCCTTTTCCGACTTTTTCTTCATTGAGCGCACACGCCCGGAAGACATCATCAAGGATGCGCTTCTGCTCATCCGCGAACGGATTCCGCGCAAGTACAACCTCAATCCGCTGACGGACATCCAGTTGCTGGCGCCGATGCGGCAGAATGCCATCGGGGTCGACCATTTCAACGAGCTGCTCCAGGCGGAACTCAATCCGGGGCGGGGCGGCATCCGCCTCGGCGCCCGGGAATACCGGGTCGGCGACCGCGTCATGCAGCGCCGCAACGATTACAGCAAAGAGGTCTTCAACGGCGACATCGGCTTTGTTCGCACCGTGGATACGGCAACCCAGTCCCTCGCCGTCGATTTCGACGGACGCCTCGTGGCGTACGACCGCACCGACCTGACGGATCTGGACCTCGCCTACGCCACGACGATCCACAAGTCCCAGGGCTCTGAATACCCGGCGGTCGTCATTCTCATCGCTTTTCAATATTATACGCTCCTGCAGCGCAATCTGCTCTACACGGCCATCACGCGCGGGCGCAAACTCGTCTGCGTCATCGGCGACCCCAAGGCGGTCAAGGCGGCGATTCGCACAACGGACCCGCTCCAGCGTCAGACCGCGCTGGATTTGCGCCTGCAGTGCGGCAACCGGATTCCGCAAAATCAGCTGCTTCCGGAAGGCGCAGAATAGGTTCCACCGCCGCTGCGCTCAGAAAGGATTTTTTCAGGATTTCGCCATGTACGACTATTTTATCCGCTCTTACGAATGCACGGAGGATGGCACCATCTCCGTTCCGCACCTGCTCAATTTTCTTCAGGAAACCGCCTCGCTCCACGCAGGCGAACGGGGCTTTGATTTTCCCGTCATTCATCCGGAAACGGGCGGCGTCGGCGCCTGGGTGGTAGCGCAAATGCGCGTACACATCGACCACTATCCCCTGTGGCGGGATACGCTGCGCTTCGACACCTTCCCGTACGGGGTGCGGGGACTTTTCGCGCACCGCGATTTCATCTTTACGCTTACCGACGGCACGCCGTGCGGCATCGGCACAACCCGCTGGATGCTCATTGACCCGGAGACGCGGCGTGCCGTGCGCGTCCCGGAAACGGTCAAGGCTTTCGACGAACCGCGGGCACCCGTCTTCGGCGCCGGCGATGCGTTCATGCGCCTGCGCTATCCGGACGCGCCGGAAACGGAGTATGCGCGCGAATATCGCGTCATGCGCGCGCACATCGACCTCAACCGGCACGTCAACAACGTGCATTACGTGACGTGGATGCTGGAATCCGTTCCGGAGACGTACGCGCGCAGCCATCGGCTGACGGATCTGGAAATCACGTTCCGCTCGGAGACGCTCTACGGGGAAACGGTGCGGAGCCTCTGCACGCCGGCCGATGAAAACCGGTTTTACCACCGTGTCTGTTCGCCCGCGGGGGCGGACCACATTGTGGCGGCCACCACGTGGGTTCCGGCCGCAGAAGCCGCGCGCGGCGAAGGCTAAAGCAGTTCCGCCATGACGGCGTCCGCGACCTCGCGCCCGCGCGGCGTGAGCGTCCAGAGTCCCTGCCCCGGGGAGAGGCAGCGCACGATGCCCGTGCGCTCGAGCGTCTGCAAGGCGCGGCGGCGGCGCGTCCAGACGGCGCCGTTCGCCTCCGGCGGTACGCACCAGCGCTGCAGACGCACCCGCGTGGTGAACCGTTCGCTTTCATCCTCGTCCGGGGAAAGGAGCGTCACCTCCGCGGGCGGATACGCACCGGAGAGCAGCGCCGTACGCCAGGCGGCGACATTTCGCGCGTTCGCGCGCCGCGTCAGCCCTTCGCGTGAACAGGCGGCAGGCCCGATTCCCGTGTAATCCTCGCCCAGCCACACCGCCAGATTGTGCCGGCAGCCGGCGCCGGGGCGCGCATAATTCGAGAGCTCATAGCGTTCGTACCCGGCGGCGGTGAGCAGCGCCTCGGCCTGGGCGACCTCCGAAAGCATTGCATCATCCGGAACCGGATGCAGACCGTCGCGCGCAAAAGCCGTCCCCGCCTCGATGGAAAGCGGATATACGGAAATGTGCTCCGGCGCCAGTTCCAGCGCCCGGCGCAGAGACGCCGCTGAAACCGCCGCATCACATCCGGGAATGCCGATGATCAAATCCAGCGAAAGCTGCGGCACGCCGGCGGCACGGAGCGTTGCCACCGCCGCACCGATGGCTTCGGGACCATGCCGGCGCCCCAACCGCTGCAACGTTGCCGCATCGAACGATTGCGCGCCGAGGCTCGCGCGGGTCACGCCGCACCGGCCGAGTGCCGCCGCCAGTGCCGGGCTCACATCCCCCGGATTGAGTTCCACGGTCATCTCCGCGCCATCCGCCGGGCGCGGCAGCCGGGCAAAGAGCGCCTCGAGTCCCTCCGGGCCAAGCAGGGATGGCGTGCCGCCGCCCACATAGACGGTCTGCGGGCGGGCGTCTGCCAGCGACCGCAACGCCACCTCGCGCGCAATCAGCGCCGGATAGTCGCGCAAAAGCGCCTCCCCGGTCCCCGTCTCCGAGTAAAAGGCGCAGTAGCGGCATTTCGTCTTGCAGAACGGGACGTGCACGTACAGATTGCGCCCTACGGCAGGCGCATCGGCGGGGGCTTTGATTCCCGAATCTGGAAGAACGGAACGCATGGCGCTTCGAAACGGTGAGAGCCGGACGCTACACCGCATAATTCGCGCTGATCAAATCCAGCAGCAGCACGGCCGCACACAGGACGGCCGCCGTTGTTCCGGCGCGCATCCGTACGCCCCGCTTCGAAAAGAAGAAGAGCCAGGAAAGCGAAAACAGCGCGATGACCCAGGCGGCGATGAGCGGAGGATCCGACAACAGCGGCACCCCCAAGTTCCGTTCCTGCCTGAACAGCGGGAAGACGTGATTGGAAAAATCATTCAACCCGGGCATCCACCGGACATACGCCTGAAGCGGAAAATAATAACGCCCCACCTCAATCAGCGGAAGGATCGTCCCGACCGCCGTCAGGAGCAGCGCAAAACCGGCCATGGCGGGTACGCCGTACGGCGCCGCCCCGATGCGGCGCTCCGACCAGTCCCGGTACAGCAGCAAGGCCGGAATGGCCAGAAAGACGAGATTGGACATCACATACCGCGGGGAGAGACACGCACCGGCATCCCAGCCGGAAAGTCCGCAGATGGACGCCAGCCCGTACATCGAGGCGAAACACAGAAACGGGAGAAAATACTCCGACCGCACGCGCCGCCGCAAAAACAGCAGAAGGGAGCACGGGATGGCAAACAGCACAACGGCATTATGCCAGGCCAACCCTTTCAGGCGGTCCACGAGCATTGCGGCGGCGGGGAAACAGGTGCCCGCCTCGGTGAAAAGACGGATCAGCACTTTCTTGAGAGGAAGCGCTCTGCGTCCGGAATTGTAGAATGCGGCGCCCTGCACCTCCGAGGGATCCAGCACCTCCACGCGACCGGCGGCCGTCATCTCCGGACCGGGAAACATCGCCTGCTCCTTGACCAGATATCCTGCAAACAGCAACACCAAAGGAAGAAGAAACGCAAGCGCGCGGCGGGGGCTCTTCTCACGCCAGCAACGCCACAGAAGCGCCAGCGTCAGGACAAAGAGTCCCGGAATGCCACGCCGCGGCAGGAGCCACATGACCGCACCCAGCGCCGTCCCGGCCGCCACCCACATCGGAACGGACATCCCCGGCACCGCCGCAGCCACCCAGAAGGCAAAAACGAATAGGAGGCTCGTAACATACTCCGGATAGATGATGCCGGAATAAATCAGAAAGGGTGAACTGGCGGTAAACACGAGCGTCACCGCCAGCCGCGGCGCCGCATCGGCGCAATACCGCCCGAGTACGGTAAAGAGGAGCGGCCCCATCAGCGCACAGATGCAGCAGAAGAAAATCAGGATGCCGGGCTCGCCGCCAATGGCGGCCGCCGGAGCCAGCAGAATGGAAATGCCGCACGGATGCGAGGAATACAGATGCCCGGGACGGCTGAAAAGGGAAATGTGATGCTGCCGGAAGAACCCATATGTTTCGAAGTCTTTTTCCGGTCCGAACAGATCCCGGTAATTGTTGTACAAATCCAAATCGCCATCCGCGGCCAGACTTTTGGCCATCATCACATAATGAACCGTATCCCCGCCGCGGAGATGTCCCTCCTCCAGCACCAGGAAAATCCGGAAACCGACAAACAGGTAGAGCGCAACCAGCAGCAGGTACAGCCAGAGCCGGAGATGCCGCACCTGCGATGCGGCGCGAAGCGCGCGCCCCGGCACCGGCCCTAGGGCGCTGAACAGCAGATAGCCGAAAACCAGAATCGGCAGCACGAAACGGGCGAAGGAGACAAACCCCGGCACAGACTGCTGAACATCAGGGATGAAACACAAGCCGGAAAGCCAGAGCAGATTGACGAAGAGCAAATCCGGCTGTAGCCCTCGGGTCCGCACAGCCAGCAGACAGAGCCCGCAAGCCGGAAGGAGAAGCAGCGAACGCAGGCAGACGAACCGCACCATCGCCGGAGGATCGAAGACCCCGGCCGTGATGCTCAGATGCATGGTGCAGAGCCACATGGTCACGGCGCCCGCCCCGGCAAGCCAGCAGAGACTTTCCGCGGGGCTCCACGGGCGGCTCGTCAGAAGCTGCGTCAGCCGCCGCAACAGCCCCCAAAGCCCGGCACCGGTCGCGTCCGCTTTCATAGACTGAGCCTTTTCCCCGTGCATCAGAGCCCAAGGTCCGAGCGAACTTTCTGAAACCGCTCAGCCGCTTCGCGAAGCAACGCCTCCGTCGTATCCCAATCGATGCAGGGATCCGTCACGGACACGCCGTATTCCAGCTTCGAACGGTCCACCGGAATTCCCTGCGACCCCCAGCCCAGATAGCTTTCGAGCATGAAGCCCACAATGGATGTGTTGCCGTTTTCGATTTGCGCCAGCACGTCATGCACCACATCGGCCTGGCGGGACGCCTCGTAATCGGCGTTTCCGTGCGAAGCGTCCACGATGATGTGTTGCGGCACCCCGGCGCGCTCGAGGGCGTCCTCGGCGGCATTAATGGAGGTGGAACCGTAATTCGGCGATTCACCGACCCCGCGCAGCACGAGATGCGCGTACTCATTGCCCGTGGTGTGAAACACGGAAAGTTTGCCTTCCTGATTGACGCCCAGATAGTCGTGCGGCCGCGAGGCCGAGCGAATCGCCTGCGCCGTGAAATTCAATCCGTCCGGGCGAATGGAATTCTTGAAACCGACGGGCATCGGCAGCCCGCTGGCAATCTGCCGGTGCGCGTTGGCTTCCGCCGCGCGCTGCCCGATGCACATCCACGAAAACAGGTCCCCGAGATAGGCCGGCATGATGGGATCGAGCGCCTCCGTACCGGCCGGCAACTCCATCCGCAGCAGGTGATGGAGAAACTTGCGTGCCGCCTTGAGTCCGTCCTCCACATGGAAATTGCCGTCCATGTAGGGGTCGGTCACAAAACCGCTCCATCCATGCGCCGAACGCGGCTTCTCGAAATAGACGCGCATGATGATGTAGAGCGACTCGGAGAGTTCGTGCGCCAGCCCGGCCAGTTTGCGGGCATATTCGTCCGCCCCCTCCACATCGTGAATGGAGCAGGGCCCCACAACAGCCAGCAGACGCACATCCGTGCCGTCCAGAATGCTGCGGATGGTCTTCCGGAATTGATTGATATTGCGCTCCTGTTGGGGCAAAAGCGGGTCAAAACGCCGCAACTCCGCCGGTGAAATGATTTCATCGATGGAGCGGATGCATTGATTCGGGTTAAAAGGAGCAGCCATACAGTCCTCAGCACTCTCGTGATACCTTGGAGTATACCGCCAGACCCGATACCCCGTCAAATCCGCCATCCTCCAGGCTTATCCCGGTTTTTTTTTTCGGGATCATTGATCCAGATTTCTTGAAAGATGGCTCCTGTAGCCTCTTTTCAAGACTGGATACTCGTGAATAGTCCGCCAATACTTTTTCACCCGAAAGTTCAGTAAAATAACTTTGCCGTCGCTCCAATGGTTGCGCTGACTTCGTTCAGGCGGCTCTGCCGCC